>NZ_CP024091.1:3792960-4109040 GCF_002736205.1 Pedobacter ginsengisoli
ACAGCTGGTTAAAAGACAGGCACATACCACGACTAATCTGGACGCCTTTATTGATTTTTTGATGCAGGAAGAAAATAGAGTAAAAACTTACCGGGAATTGCATAAAACGATTGTTGAGATGGGTTTTAATGGGAAGTACACCCAGTTTTGCAATAAAATGAATGAGCTTAAGAATACGCAACCAGCTCTTAGACCGAAATCCACAGGTCCAATACTGGTAAAAACTTGGTCTCCCACCAGATTATCACTTATGCTATACAGGGAGCCCTGCGAACTAAAAAGAGCTGATGACAAAGATTTTCTAAAGCTTCTATTTGAAAAATACCCACAAATGAAGAAAATGGAAAAGTTAGTTAAAGGCTTTAAAAACCTATTTAAGACTAAAAAGGATGGCACGCTGAAAACCTGGATTGAAGAGGTGTTTGAATCTGATTGCGGTTTGAACAATTTTGCAAAAAACCTTTTAAAAGACTATGATGCAGTAAATAACGCAGTGATAACCAATATAAGTAATGGGCAGGTTGAAGGGCAGGTCAATCGTATTAAAACAATTAAAAGAAAGATGTACGGCAAGGCAGGGTTTCAGCTGCTAAGGAAAATGGTACTTGCAAAATCAGCATAATTCACCAAAAGTGACGGAGAACCACGTTCCGCGAAAGAGGTGGCCACATACGGAATAATCCCCAGTTAATGATCTTAATGCGATAATCGTCAAGAATGGCATTGACCTTCCTATTAATAAATGGGTCTTTGATCAAAAATTCATTTTCAGATTTGGGGTGCTTTTTTATCTGACGACCGGTCAGGTAGTGTGTTGTCTCTATAAATTTCTTAACACTTTTGTGATACACCCTGATCTTTACACTATAGGTTCCGTCATTTCTGACGTGGTGAGCAAAAATTTTTGCTTCTACTGTTGCCATTTCTATTGGTCTTTTAACGGTTAATGGATTACCGGAAGTCCTACGTACGACCCTCTGACTTTTGATCAAAGTAAAATTCTCAGTGACGGTTTCAGTGACGGTTTTTATGTGAAGTTCAGCAATAACTGCTGTTGAACTGTTTCACTACCTATATTGATATATACTTGTTTTTGGGGGAGGAATACTTCCACATGCAATAAAAAAGGCCATTCCTTTGCAGAAATGGCCTTTTAAATAATCGCGGGCATGCGATTTAGTTGGCTCCCTCTGCTGGGCTCGAACCAGCGACCCTCTGATTAACAGTCAGATGCTCTAACCAGCTGAGCTAAGAAGGAGTCTGGTCTTCCAAAAATACCGGTGGTATATCTTATGCCTCGTTTATTTTGGGAATGCAATATTAGGGATTTTAATTATATCCTACAATATTAGAAGCACAATTTAATTTTACTTTAACCTTTTATTTTCTTGCAACTGTGAATAAGCGGCTAACTTTTTTAAATTTTATTTGCGCAAGCAAATGCTTGCCAGTATATTTGCAAGCAAATACTTGCGCTTATGAAAATCAGAAGAGATGTATATCAAGCCATAGCTGATCCAACCAGAAGAGAAATTATTAATCTGATAGCGGGTCAATCGTACAATGTTAACTCCATTGCCGAAAAATTTGACACGACCAGGCAGGCGATCTCACTACATGTGAAAATTCTTGAGGAATGCGGCTTATTAGTGATTAAGCAAAGCGGGAGGGAAAGATTCTGCGAAGTCCAATTGGAACGCCTGGATGAAGTAGTAACCTGGATTGATCAATCCAGAAAATTATGGAATCAACGTTTTGAAAAATTAGACAAATACTTACAACATCAAAAATCCAAGGAAAAATGAGAACTAATAAAGATGATCTATTGATCAAGCATCTATTTGATGCACCGCGTGAAATGGTTTTTAACGCATGGACAAATCCTGAACATTTGAAACACTGGTATGCTCCAGACGGATGTACTATAGACTTTAAATCTATAGATGTTAAAGTTGGCGGAAGGTTCCATTCTGTGATTCACGATCCTATAAATGGAGATTGCTGGATTATGGGCGTATATCAGGAAGTAAATATCCCTGAAAAGCTAGTTTTTACAATGGAGCTTACTAATGAAGCCGGAATACCGGTAAGTGCTACTGAAGCTGGAAAATCTAAAGATTGGCCGCCAGCAATCATTACCACAATCACTTTTGAAACAATTGGTGAACAAACAAAACTTACCTTGCATCAAACTGTTGCAGAATCAGAAGCGAAAAAAACTGGCGCATACCAAAGCTGGTTTAGCATGTTCGATCGCTTAAACAACTTACTCTCAAATAATTAAAAGGATCAATATCAAAGGTAAGGCGAATACTTTAAAAACGAAAAGGGGGTGTCCCAATGTGAAGAACCCCCTTCAATTCTGCTCCCTCTGCTGGGCAATTCTCGAACCAAATAATAGCTTCATTAGCTAAATTGGCTGATATATGAACCAGGAATTAATCTTTCACTTATTTTACAACCTCATCAACAATGCCATACGTTACAATAAAGCAGGAGGAAGCATTGAAATAAGGGACGAATATTTAGAGAATCTTTATCAAATTTCGATAATTGATACCGGAAAAGGTATCCCTAAAGAAGCGCTCGACACAATATTTGACCGTTTTTCTCACCATGAAGGTAGTGGGCGACACAGATTGGGGATGTCAATCGTAAAAAGTATCGCTGATTATTTTGACATTAAAATTAAGATAACATCTAAACTACATCACGGTACTAGCATAAAACTCTCTTTGAAATATCCGTAAACATTTTTTTGAAAAACCAAATTTCCAAACCTTTGGATTCCGAATTAAAAATTGCATTTATTACTGACTTGAACTAGGTGAATAATAGTTGAACATGCATTTACATACCATATAAACCATTGTAATCAGTATTTAGGAAGTTTCGTATTGGAAAAATGGAAATTTGGCTTTACCATTTATAAATCGTCACAATCAGCTTCTAAGTCTCATTTTGGAATTAATGGCAAGGTAAAAGAAAATTCAGATCCCTTTCCTAGTCGGCTATTTACCTTTATCTCACCTTCATGGAGTTTGATTATTTCTGCGGCCAAATATAATCCTATGCCCAAACCGTTAACTTTATTGTCTGAAGTATCATTAACTCGAAAAAAACGCTTAAATAGTTTTTTTTGATTCTCTGGACTTATTCCTATCCCTTGGTCTACAACATCTATCTTAACAGTGTTTCCAATAATACTGCAATTAATTTTTATTGTAGTACTGTCTTTTGAATATTTAATTGCGTTACCTACTAAATTTGTCAGGACACACCCTATTTTATCTTTGTCCGCCAATACATTTATAAGTGGCGGACAATTAACTTCAATATAAAATTTTGGAGCAACTGTCTGACTTTCATCAATTAATTCAAGCAGTAATTCATTCAATGAAAAAGGCTTAATATCAATAAACATCCGATTTTCTTCTACCCTGGAAAGGTCTAGAAAGTCATTAATCATAGATGTCATTTTAATTGTCTGAGACTTCGCCCGCTCCAATAAATTGGAAAGAGTTTGATCTTCTATTTTCAAACTACGAGCCAATCCCAATTGTATATACGCATGCATTGAAGTTATAGGGGTTTTAAGTTCATGGCTTAAAATGGTAACAAAATTTTTCTTCCGCTCTTCTTCCTGTTTTTTATCGGTAATATCTCTTGCAATTTTCGAAACTCCTATTATTCTTCCATTCAAATCTCTAACTGGAGAAATTGTCAAGGAAACGTCGATCAGATGACCAGACTTAGTTACTCGCCTGGTCTCAAAATTTTCAATACGGTTTCCATTCCTAAGGTGAGCTAAAATTTGAGTTTCTTCTTCCTTTCGTTCTTCGGGAATTAATTTCATGATCGATTGACCAATCATTTCATCTGGCGAATATCCAAAGATATGCTGCGCCGAGTGGTTCCAGCTGGTCACAATGCCTGTCAAATCTTTACTGATAATTGCATCATAAGAAGAATCAACGATAGCGGCAAGCATTGCGCTTCTTGCTTCTGCAAGTTCAAGTGCTGTAATTAATTCTACGTGTTTAGTACGTTTACCGTTCAATTTATTCTTCTTTTAATGACTTAATTTAGCAAGATTAGATTAAATAATAAGGCTAAAACTGAAAATATCAAAAATATTCCCTTTTCAAGGAACAGTTAGATATTTATGCCCCTCTATATTCCAAATTTAGTTCCTTGAATACTTCTTTGGTAATTATTTTTGTATTAAAAGCCAGGTGCTCCCAATTACAATGTAAAATAGATATTGGATAGGAAATGCCTTTTTGCTTCTTGGTCAAATCCATGCTAATTACCGAATTTGCCTTTATTTCTCTTTCTCCCTGCATCAAATTAAAAAGCCCTCTGGCGAATTTTTCATTAGACCCTAAATAGAAGCTTGCATAAGTCTCCAAGCCCTTAATGGTCTTCATATTTAATGAAATTTCAAATGAAGTTTCCATAACAATAGATTAAAAAAAGAGCTACCATCTAGGTAGCTCTCGAAATTCATCTTTGAAGAAATTATTTAATTTCTATTTGACGGCTTACTGTTTTTGCTTCTTCTCTTTTTGGAATATTGATCGCTAAAACACCATCATTATAAGTTGCCTGAATGCCGTTTTCATCGGCACTTTCAGGTAAGGTGAAAGAACGTACAAAAGAACTATAGCTGTACTCACGTTTGGCGTAATTCCTTTCCTCTTGTTTGTCGTCTGTTCGTTGCTCCACAGAAATACTCAATACATTCATTTCAAGGTTGAGCTTGAAATCTTCTTTTTTAAGTCCCGGAGCCGCTAATTCAACATGATAGTAATCAGCACTTTCACTGATGTTTGCGGCTGGTACACGCGCTACCATGCGATCCGCAAAGAAAGTGTCATTGAAGATGGAATCAAAAACATCATTAAAGCCTGGTATTAATGAATTTCTCTTGTTTTCTGGATTAAATTTAACCAACGTCATGGGTTTTTCCTCCTTAATTTGATTTAATGATTAAAACTTATAATTAATTAAACTCTTTGAACTTTCGTTCGCCCATAATAACACAACATAAATGCCAAATGAATTTTTGATTAATGAGACTGAAAAAATTACAAGATCACTGAAAAATATTCAGTTTTTAACTGTCAAAAATTCATAGCAAGAAACAAAATATTCCCTATGAGAAATTATTCCTAATACAGCCCTATAGTTGTTGATAGTTATTGACTACTTTTCCATCACATATTGAGCCTTAAAGAAAAACAAAATGGCCCTATTAGAAAAGTAAAGCAGGCACAAAATTTCTAAATTTGCACGTCATAATATCAGCAGGATATGAATTTAAAGCAAGAAGATAAATACGACACATTAAGCTATTCGGGTATATTCCTTTCGTGTTTTTCCGAATATGGCACACACTGTATACACTCCAAACCCGAACACGTTTTGGTTTATATCTATTCGGGCGAACACGTTATTGTTGACAGAAATAAAAAGACCATTATAAAGGCGGGAGAATGCGCATTTATCAGACGGGATAACCGTCTGCAAATGTTCAAAAACAGTAAAGGTGCAGATTTCTACAAGGGTATTTCAGTGAAGCTGCTTTCAAAGCAGCTGTAAAGCCAAAGGAATTAATGATTATCCCTAATGCCGTACATGTAGATTTATACGACAAGGTTGATATTATTCCTTTCGCCAAGCTGGAAACATTCTTTAACAACAATTTGAAGTAAAATGGCAGTTATAAAACATTCTTTCTTAAAAGGCACGACAAGCACCGGCATACGGCGTTCACTCCCTGTCTTGACACAGGACTTCCCCAACATCACAAATTCTTTAAAAACCTTGTAAATCAGTCAAGCGAATAGATTTAAGCTTGAAAACTGGCCACTTTGGAGCATACTCAGTGGCCAATTCTCTTGTATATACAAATGGTGTGCGGAGTCTTCGACTTTACCCGTGCTAAAAAGGACAAAAATCTTCGTTTCTGA
The DNA here is from genome assembly GCF_002736205.1 of Pedobacter ginsengisoli. Taxonomy (NCBI): domain Bacteria; kingdom Pseudomonadati; phylum Bacteroidota; class Sphingobacteriia; order Sphingobacteriales; family Sphingobacteriaceae; genus Pedobacter; species Pedobacter ginsengisoli. The sequence continues at coordinate 3,798,936 of NZ_CP024091.1, forward strand.
CTTACAGAAGCAGTATAATCACTTTTTTTTGCGATTCAAAATTTTGCTCCGTCACGTATTCGTAACGGTCTTTTATGTGAGTTGCCTTTAGACCATTTTTTCGTACTCAGATAAAAATGGATATTCTTATATTTACTAAGCTTAAAAAATAAAACATGGATAAATCATTTGAGTTAGAATTTTATTATTGCTGTTGCTGCTGTTGTTGAATGACCGTATCCATATAGCGCTGATAACTATTCTTTATAGGTTGATTGGCAATCGATTTATTGTAGTTGACTTCTTTTGGTTGAAAGTACCCTTCAATTTCCATGTTTTCATCATCATCATGTCCCACAGAAACGGTTACTTCTAGAACATGTCCTGATGTACCTTTAAAAACCCCTTTAACAGGCGAACAATCACAGAAGTTCCTTCCTACTGCCAATCGGACATGGTTATCGTTAGCAATACAATTATTAGTAGGGTCCAGTCCTAGCCAACCATATCCAGGAAGATATGCCTCCGCCCAGGCATGGGTTGCGCCCTCTCCCCGCATACCATCTCTGTTAGGACAAATGTACCCACTTACATAACGTGCAGGAACTTGTACAAATCGGAGCATTGTAGTTAGGATATGAGCAAAATCCTGGCAAACACCAGCCTTTAATCTTAAAATCTCGTCAATCGTGGTATCAACAGTTGTCAAACCTTTAATATATTCAAAGTGCTTAAATACATAGTTACAGAATTTTACTGCCATTTGATAAGGGGTGTCATTTTCATCCCTGAGCGTCATTGCAGTTTGTTTAAGGACATCCGCATTTTCAAAATATTCCTGTTTAAGGTAGTCAACGAAGGGAACATCATATTTGATCATATCAAGGGTATTCCACTGTTCACTGGCAAAAATATCATCCTGGGGCAGCGGTCTTGGAATAGTCTCCACAGAAATCTTAGAAAATATTTTCAGTTGGTTATGTGGTTCGCTTTGAGTAAAAATACCCACCTCATTCCCGTAATAATCTATAAAGATATCCACATCCGGGCTTCCTGAAATGTTGAGGTCGTGCTTGATTACCTTTTGATATTCATCTTTAATTGGGAACAGGATGATCTGATTAGCACTGTCACGAACAGCAGATTCATATTTATAATTGGTGATGTGTTTTATTTTAAAAATTGGCATCTTAATTTTGTTTAAAAGTTAATAACTGGCAAAATAATATTCATCTAATAGGCTTCCTATACCAAAAAGTTCATTTCTGACCTTTACAAGATAGGTATGCAAGTCTTCTTCTTTCATGCTGTAAACAGAACTGTAGGTGATGTTACTGTGTAACCTGCCTATATTAAAGGAAAGGTTATTGTAATGCTCCAGGTTTTTTTCACTTTTCAATCGTTCAAAATACCGCTGTATATTGTTTACTGAATAAATAGCCGACCTGGGAAAGTCTTTGTTTAACATGACCAGTTCGAGCACATTTTCAGCATCAAAACCTTCCCTATACGACTTAAGATAAAGTTCGTAACCTCCCAACGACAGCAACAGGTGCTTCCAGTAAGATGCATCAGTAAGCAGATCGGGATCATTGGAAATAGATATAAATTTGATATCCAGAATATCGATAGACTGAATACTTCGTTCCAGGTATTTCCCGATATTCATAAAACTCCTGATTTCACCGCGCTCTAAGGTACTTTCAGCAGTGCCATAATAAAGCATAACTTGTTTTATCAGGATATCAAGTGCCGTTATGGGGTCATCTTTCTGTACATACCACAACAGTTTTGGATCTTTGACAGTATGGTAATATTCATTTAAACATTGCCATAGATCTTTGGCAATATGTTCCTGGACACTTCTTGCATTTTCCCTTGCCAAGGTAATCATGTTGATAATAGAATTTGGATTGTCCCGATTAAAGAGCAGGTATTCCACCACAGCACGACTGTCGTTTTTCATTGTTGAAATTTCTTCTTCATTTCCACCTGATGAAATCCGTATTACCGGGTTCCATGTGAACTCGTGTATAGTATCTTGTGATGAGGCATAATTTATCTTAAGCATTCTTAAAATGCCATCACTGCGCTCCACATACCTGCTTAGCCAATATAAACTTGATGCTACTCTGCTTAACATAACGCGTATAATTTAAGATGATAAAACCCAGGTGTCTTTACTGCCACCACCTTGTGAGCTGTTCACGACCAGCGAGCCTTCTTTTAAGGCAACCCTGGTCAGTCCTCCCGGAACTATGGATATGCCTTCAGGACCATACAACGCATAAGGCCTTAAATCTACCCGCCTTGGTTGTAAAACCCCATCCATATAGCATGGAGCAGTTGACAAGCTAATGGTGGGTTGCGCAATAAAATTCCTGGGATCTTTTAGTATTTCCTTTTTATATGCCTCCATTTCCTGCTGAGAGGCAGCATGCCCCATTAACATTCCATATCCGCCACTTTCATTGGTTTTTTTAATGACCATTTTATGCATATTCTGAAAAACATATTCCTTCTCATCAGTATTACCCAGGCTATAGGTCGGAACGTTTTTCAACAACGGCTCCTCATTTAAATAGTACCTGATCATATCAGGGACATAGCTGTAAACAGCCTTGTCGTCCGCAACTCCATTTCCCACGGCATTAATTATAGCTACATTACCCTTACGATAAGCACTCATTAACCCTGCAACACCCAAAACACTATTTGGATTAAAAACCAGCGGATCAATATAATCGTCATCTACTCTGCGGTAAATGACATCTACCTGCTGCAGCCCAGTGGTAGTTTTCATGAAAACCTTCTGATCACGGACGAGCAGGTCCCGGCCCTCGACCAGTTCCACCCCCATTAACCTTGCCAGGGTAGTGTGTTCATAATAGGCAGAGTTATACATGCCGGGACTTAACAATACTATAGTTGGATTGGAAACTGCACGCGGAGATAATGCAAGCAAGTTTTTGTATAAAATGGATGGGTACTCAGTAACGCTACGAACTTTACATTGCGGGATCAGATCCGGAAACAAGCGCTTGGTAATTTCCCTGTTTTCCAGCATATAACTTACCCCTGATGGAGTTCTGAGGTTGTCCTCCAGCACATAAAACGTCCCATCATTATCCCGGATCAGATCAATTCCAGCGATATGAATATAAATATCATGTGGAACGTTAAGCTGATGCATTTCCCGCAGAAAATGTGGACAGGAATAAATCAGGGCCGATGGGATTACTTTATCCTTGATGATAAACTGATTGCTATACACATCTTTAAGGAACAGATTTAGCGCCTTGAGCCGCTGTTTAATCCCTTTCTCTATGAATGACCATTCGGAAGAAGTGATGACGCGGGGAATAATGTCAAAAGGAAAAATTTTCTCAATGCCCTCACCACTATCATAAACAGTGAAAGTAATTCCCTGGCTCATGAATAAACGTTTTGCCAGTTCTTCTTTTTTGTTGAGGTCATTAATTGATTCATTTTTCAGATAATTGATAATATCCTGATACTGACCTCTAAGATTGTTATCCGAAATATACATTTCATCCCATGTATCCGATACATTTTGATAGCTTTTAAGGTTAATCATACGCCTATCTCCTAAATTATTCTTAACAATAGGCTATTTTATTACTTTTTTTTGATAAAAAACAATAAATAACAAATAATTATAATTTATAATCGGATTTTTCCAATATTTATAGCCAAATAAATAATTTTACAACACTTCTACAGACATTAAAAGCCATTTAGTATTAAATTTACAAGCACACACACTACAATTTAAAGGAAAATCAGATTTATGATTAGATTTATTTTAAAAAAACAAGAATCAAGACCTATTTACTCCATACTACATCAACGAGTTACCTCTATTTAATCTTCAAAAAAGAGTTTAAACGAGCTGTTAACGGTAAAGCTACCAGACTAAGCAATGTTTATTATTACAAAAGAACTAATTAGATAGAAAAATGAGATGGGCATTAAGAAAAATAACACAAAAATAAATAGAAGTCAAAGCTGGTAAGGATGCATAGTTTATTGATTCAATAACTCAGCTTATAACAGAAATTGTAAAATCAGATATAAAAATGCCAAGAATAGTTCAAGAGTCTCCGCTTAATGTTCTGCAAAAGGTAAATTTACCTAAAAAACAGGACGAACATTAAAATACTGAAAGTCAAAAGAATACAAAAAACTACAATCAAAAAAATCCAAAAATCGAAATTCACAAACATTCCCTCTGCTGGGCTCGAACCAGCGACCCTCTGATTAACAGACGGAGGATACCCAACTCTAACTATACCTTAACCAATTGGTTACAAACTATCAAAGAAATCCCGTTAAATATTTGTAACGGCTTTTAATTATTAACAAATTTAGTAGGTCCTTTTAAATACATGGCTTCTGGTTTTAATTTTTCCAAAGCCACAAGGTCTAGAGCTTAACTTGATGTATTGATTTTTAGTTTTGCACTCAGGTCGTGGAAATAACTTGGGGACCATATTTCAAGTCCCTTTGGATCCTTTATAAATCTGGAGATGTCTGCTTTGACAAAGTCCATTTTAACACTTTCGATCTTTTCGCTCAATAATTTCCTGAACTCTTCTTCGTTGATGGTCTCTTTTTTCCAGTCACCGCTATCTATCGCCCTTAGCAAGAAATGATCGAGATTGAGAGGATATCCTTTTTTGATGTACCATTCCATATCATACCAGTCCCGCCCCTTTACATTCGTGCCCCACTTGCGAAAAAGCAATGCATGCATCTTGCCGGCAAAAAGGTCGGGAAGCGACAGGCACTTCACGTAAAACGAAAAAGGCTTGAGCAATAACTTTTCCTCAGTAGAAAACCCCAAGGGCGGCTCTTTATCCACTTCTATCTTGATCTTGATGCTGGCTACTTCCTTAAGTCCGTTCTGTGGGATGACACCCTCCAACACAAGTTCTTTCCAAATGGTTTCCGACTTTAGAAAGGCTGAGTTGATGTTGCTCTTCGCTATCTTCTGTTTTTCCGAAATAGATACCTGCATCCCTAGGGCGGCGAACTCATTTATGATAGCATCTTGGTATTTTTCCAGCGAAAAATCCTGATCAATGGCAAGCAACGAAAAATCCAGGTCCTCTGAAAAGCGGTCCAGCCCGTAGAATATCCTGAGCGCAGTTCCACCATAAAATGCCGCCTTTTCAAAAAAACCGGCACGGTTAAGCCCTGCCAGTGTGATCTCCTGCATGATTTCCCTCAATGCATCTTTAGCTTCCTCCCTGTTTGCGGGATGATAATCTTCAAGCCATTCCTTTATCATATTTTTTCGATCATTTTGATTAACATTTCCAGGCTTTCCCTTTTGGGTGCATTTTCCAGCCAGCTTAACATCGCGTTTAGATCAAACTTAGCTAGATCTTCTTCCTCCATTCTCAGGTTTCCAAAAACATAGTCTCTTGCAGAAGACTGGCTTCTTAAGGTTATGCCCGCTGTTGTAGCTATTTTATCGCATAGTGCCTTTTCTTGGATTGCCATTATAGCCTGTTGGTCTTTAGATAGGCTCACGGTAGCAAGACCGAATGCGTAATAAGGCAATGGCAGGTTCGTATAGGTATATAGTCCAATGTTGGTCTGAAATTTCCTAGAGGCTTTTGTAGTCATTGAAGTGACCGCAAAAACCTTTTCTGGAATTAGCCCGTAATGGGCGAGCGCACTTTCCATTGAAAGGTAGCTTGGTCCGAGTATATGGTTGGCAAGCAATGCGCTTTCAGGTCGTTCGGTGCCAAGGGATCTACCTGCTATATAAAGTCCTTTTTTGACCGGTTCGATCAGGCCATCGGCTTTTAAAGACAATATCTTATCATTTGGTCGTTTATAGTCTTTTAAAAGGCCGGCCAGGAGCTGGTGGGTCAGCGGTTGGTTAGATAGCTCTCTTAGTGCTGCTTGAATATCCATTGTAAAATATCAACAAGATAAACGATTTAATTTCGTTTATCTTATATCAAAACTACATAAAACATTTAAATATGCAAAATATTAACAAGATAAACGATTAATATTCGTTTATCCTTTGTTATATCAACAATACAATGAGTCAAAGACAGAATTACGAATATACTTCGAAATAAATTTATATTATATGTTTAATAACTAATCCTTATGCAACGCTCTACAAGTGAAAAATTCAACATCATTAACCGCCAGACTGAAATTATTTCAGAACTGCCCACAACCGGATTAGAGGCCATTAGTAAAATTATAAAAATCAAGCGCACTACTATCAATCCTTCTATGCGATAAGAACGGGAATAGAGCGATTAATGAAATTAATCATAGGGCAACAAACAGTCAACCCTATAAACTTGCCATAAATTAGAAAAATCTGACAAAAGAGCTTGACATCGCCTTCCTAGACAATAGTGTAGTGGAGTTGCTTAAAGGCTTTACACAGCACGTGGTCAGTGACAGTGCTTAATTCGACCCATTTTATGGGCGAATTGATTAAAACAAGCAGTTTTTCAAAAATTTCTGAAGAATGAAGATTAAATATCCTATAGACAGCTACAGGGTTTCTTTCAAATTTCGAACAAATGTGGATTCGAATTCTAGTTTTTTTTCTGGTTTTATTAAAATTGAAATCATTTCTTAAATTGATAAATTTGTTCTACAAGCCATTGATACAATATGACTAGAGAAGAATTCGACAATCAGGCGTTGCCTCAATCGGATGCAAATTCAAATTTAGAAACAGACTCAAGGAGGATCAAGGAGCGGAATTCTTGGGGGCATGAAACTTTAAGCATATATTTTAGAAAGTCTGAATAGAAAGAATTTGACATCTCTTACCCCTCTGGAAGTTGCTCTGAAAGCTTTAACCTTGGCATTGAATGACTCAGCTGAAGCATTCGTTGATCTATTAGTAAAGAAATTCAGAATAGATAAATAATGAGCCTGTATGGATCTGGATACTGTTCTGAATGATTCTATTGCGGAATCTTCCACATCATTATACCACAATGCCAGTCTTTTAAATGCCTGCTCCTTGCTTTTACATACCTTAAAGATTTCGCCTAATCTAAGGGATAGTTTATAAGCCTTTTTTAACTCGGGATACCGCTCAAATAGTAGTTCAGCCCGATTTTTCTGAACCTGAGTCCACTTGCTGTGGTGCTTGAACAGCAAATACCTGCTTCTGGCCAGCAATTGCTTTAGCGTATCTCCGTTGGAAAGCACCTCCCCGCGGAAGATGGTTTTAGCTCTCTTTGCTTGCTTAATCGCTTCATTTTCTGCATCCAGAGCTTCCCAACGGTATTTGATTCTGCATTCCTGTACAGCATCATAAGCAAGTTTTTGAACATGGAAGCGGTCGATGACCCTGTGCGCATTGGTAAAACATCTCCTAATGGCCAACTGCATATTTGCAGCCATATCCATGGTGACTTCCTGTACTCGTTTTCGAAGCCTTTCGGGTATTTTCTTCAGTACGGTGATAATATCCTCGGCTACTGTACCTTTGATCATTGCTACAATAGCGCCTTTACGACCTTTTGCAGTCTTATTGGTGATGATGGTATATAATTCTCCATTGGATAAAGCAGTCTCGTCGATGCTTAAATATGGACTGATATTCTTTGTGAACAACATCCACTGGTCTGCATGATCTTTCTGTTCCCAACTATTGTAATCGCTGATATGCTCTTTATATTGTTCTTGAAGCTGTTTGCCATCTACCTGAAAGTAATGACCTAAATGATAGCAGCTGATTGGATGATTATCCAAATATTCCTTTTAAAAAAAGACCGAATTCCGTTGTCATTCGTGCCCCTTTCCTTACTAAATCCCAATCTCTGCTGATGATCTCCGCGGTCTTCTTAACTGTCCAGCGACGCCGTTTAATGCGTAAAGCGACTTTTTGACCTCGAATTGGAAAATCCTGGATACTCACCTCTGGAAAGAAGCCTTTGGACTCAAGGTCTTTGTTTGCATAGCCATCAGGGGCTATATTTTTCTCTTCAAGGTAGATATTCAACATCTTACCTTCTTTTTCTACTTGCGTTAATTCAAAATAATCCAGAATGCCTTCTGGTAATAATAAACTGATAAGGGTTTCTGCAGCTTCGCTCAAAATGAAAATTGTCGTTTGATTTACAAGTGCAAAAGAAAGAATTTATTTCATTCCCCCCAAGAATTCCGCTCCAGCATTATCTGGATCAATACCAAAAGTTGTGGAGCAGGGCAGCTTTTTTAGGATTTTAGGCATACAGTTGAGTTAGTCTGTACAGGAAGAATTCTATATTTTTCACCCCTCTGAATTGCGTTCTGAAAGCCTTTATTTTAGCATTGAACGATTCAGCCGAAGCATTTGTAGATCTGTTATCAAAATAGTTCAGAATGGTGGTGTAATGATTTTGAATTGAGCGTGCAATTGTGTTGAAGGATTTGAAGCCAGTCTGTCTTACTTTCTCGTGCCACCTGGCCAGGTTAGCCAATCCGAAGACTTTATCTTTTGTATTTTCAAATAACTGACTAAGCCCTATGCTGAGTCCGTAGGCTGTTTTAAGGTCTGGATATTTTTCAAATAGGAGTTTTGCTCTTTCTTTTTGGCTCTGTTTCCAGTCTGAAGGCTTCTTGTACAGTACATACCTGCTTCTTGCTAGTAATTGTTTCAAGGTATCTCCATTTGCAAGTACTTCCATACCAAAGTCGGCACCAGTCTTCTTTGCAGATTCCAAGGCCTCATTTTCAGCATCTATAGCTTCCCATCGGTATTTGATCCGCATTTCCTGAAGTGCCTCAGTAGCCAGTTTCTGTACATGAAACCTGTCTGTTACTCTTACCGCCACGGGAAAACATCTCTTGGCAATGAGCTCCATATTACCTGCCATATCTAATGTGATTTCAGTAACCTTTTTGCGGTCCCTTTCTGGAATTTGGTGCAATATCGAAATTACGGTTTCTGCTTTGGTACCAGCTACAATGGCCACGATCGCGCCCTTTTTGCCTTTAGCAGCTTTATTAGTAACGATTGTATAGAGTTCTCCATGAGACAGGCTAGTCTCATCAATAGAAAGATGTTTACCAAGATTCTGAGGAAATAAAAGCCACTTCTTAGCATGTGATTTTTGATTCCAGCTTTTAAATTCACTCAGGTAATCACGATACTGGCGAAGCAGGTTTTTGGCGTTTACCCCATAAAAGGAGCTGATACTGTCAATGCTATTGGGTGCTGTATTGATTGATTTCTTTTAAAAAAGCCGCGAAATCTCCTGTCATTCGCGTTCCCTTTTCTACTAAAGTCCAATCCCGGTAGATCACCTTACCACTTTCCAGATTCATCCATCGCCGCCGTTTGATGTGATAAAAAACCTTATGGCCACGGATAGGGAAATCCTGAACTACAATCTCTGGAAAGAAGCCTTTGGACTGCACCTTGATCGAATTCCATTCTGTTGGCAGAGTATTGAGCTCTTCTAACTGAATATGAAAAGTATCTGGTTCTTCAATCGCATTGGTGAATTCAAAATTCTCTAAGATAAATTCTGGTAAAAATAGGCTCAGTAAAGACTTGGTAGTGGATGGCATAAATGGTAAGGATCACTAAAAATACAAAGCTATATTTTTAATCATTGCTCCACAACTTTTGGCATTGATCCCATTATCTACCTGACTAACAATAGATTAGAACAAAAAAAAGAGGGCAAGCGACCGTTTTACCGTGCTTGCCCATTATGGCTCCCTCTGCTGGGCTCGAACCAGCGACCCTCTGATTAACAGTCAGATGCTCTAACCAGCTGAGCTAAGAAGGAGTCTGGTCTTCCAAAAACGCTTCTGATGCACTCTTAAGAACGCATCGCCTTGTTCGTTTTGGGAATGCAATATTAGGGGTTTTAATTTATTTATGCAATATTTGCGGAGAAAAAAAATTAAAAAAAAACAATTATTTCATATGAGCCTGATAATCATAGGTACTGTAGCTTTTGATGCAATCGAAACTCCTTTCGGAAAGACAGATAAAATAGTAGGTGGTGCCGCAACTTATGCAAGTTTAGCTGCTTCTTACTTCTACAATAAAGTAAAAATTGTTGGTGTTGTAGGTGATGATTTTCATCAAGAAGACATAAATACTTTTACAAACCATGGAATTGACACAGAGGGATTGCAGATAAAAGACGGAGAAAAGTCTTTCTTTTGGTCCGGAAAATATCATAATGATATGAATAGCCGCGACACCTTAGTTACTGAACTTAATGTTCTGGAGAACTTTGACCCTATTATTCCTGATAGCTACCAAGACTGCGAGTACTTAATGCTAGGCAACCTTACTCCTATTGTTCAGCAAACTGTTATCAAACGTCTGAAAAATAAACCTAAATTAATCGTTTTAGATACAATGAACTTTTGGATGGACATCATGATGCCTGATTTGCTGGAAACGCTTAAAATGGTAGATGTACTTACCATCAATGATGAAGAGGCACGTCAACTGTCAGGAGAGTATTCGTTAGTTAAAGCTTCTCAGAAGATTTTGGCAATGGGGCCTAAGTATCTGATCATTAAAAAAGGCGAACATGGAGCCTTGTTATTTCATGAAGATAAAATTTTCTCGGCTCCGGCTTTACCATTAGCCGAGGTATTTGATCCGACTGGTGCAGGAGATACTTTTGCAGGTGGTTTTATTGGCTACATGGCTAAAGTAGGGACTGTTAACTTTAACAATATGAAAAATGCCATAATTTTTGGCTCTGCCCTTGCTTCTTTCTGTGTAGAGAAATTTGGAACTGAAAAGATCTTAAATTTAACAGCAGAAGAAGTTACTGCACGCGTTCAGGAATTTGTAAACCTAAGCTCATTTTCAATAGAATCATAAGCTTCTACAATTAAGTACATAAAGAAATACAAACAGATAGATTCTTTATGTACTTAATTTCCCAATTGCCGTAAACTTTTCAAACACCATCTCTGTATGCGGAGCATCGGGCAACTCATCTGTCAGATCCTGACCGGCCCAATGTTCATAATGCTTTCCATTCCTCCACATTCTACTATCTGTTACATCATAAATAACTCCTTTATAGGCAATCCATATTTGTGGCTTATCCTGTCCGTTGCGCAATGCAAGCTGTTGCTTTGTGTAAATTGGCAGCTCCATTAGGCTTTACTTTTAAGTACTTCAAATAAATAAACACTTGTCAAAAGAACACTCATAAGATAAAAGAAGGATTCAAATGGAATCGGGCCTAAGGTTAGGTTAATAGTTTTATCAATTGCATAAGTTAGAATTGGCAAACCCCCAACAAACATATACAACAAACAAAAAGGGATAAGCAATACTACATAAGCCCTATAAAACTTATATGTAAACCTAAGCTTGTTTACATACTCTACATAAAAAAGTAATATGAACAGCATAGAAAAGGTAACAACACAATATAATTTACTGTGGGCAAAAAATAGCATTGCAATTAGCAACCCCAACAATAAATTACTGATGGAAAGACTGAATTTTTCGAGGTTATTTTTGGGAAAATGCGCATTCAAAACCACATAGATATTTAGCCCGGCAAAAGCCAAAACAAAGTGAAACATAATTTCTTCAATGGGCAATTGAAGAATATTAACTCCAACAGTATATTCAGGATTAAAAAAGAATATTTTAAATTGATTAAAGAAAAGTGCAGCACCCGAAAATACAACTCCTGAAACTAATACTGCCGGAGCCATATGCTTCCAGCTTCTCATAGGGTTTGCTTTTTTATCCAAAACCAACATAAATGACAAAAGAAGCAGCATCAGATTGATCAGTAAATAGAAGTAATTCATGTATGAAAATTAATTTAGCTTCAAAAATATGATTTTGATACAGTTAAACAACCTTATCTCCTACCTATACATTCTAAAAATTAATTGTTTGCCCAATAAAATTTTTTAAGTTAATTTTAAGTAACCAAAACAAATAAAAATGAAAATAATTAAAGTTTTAGCGGGCATTATTGTAGTAATCATTGCCCTCTTTTTTATCATTGGTTTCTTCCTTCCTAAAACTTACAGCGTAAGCAGATCCATTGAAATTAACAAACCTGACAGCATAGCCTATCAGAAAACATTAAATTTTAACGATTTTGGATTATGGAACCCATGGATGCAAATGGACAAGACTGCTAAGCACACGGTAACGGGCGATGGTGTTTCTGTAGGTTCAAAATTTAGCTGGGAAGGAAAAGAAGTAGGAACCGGAAGCATTACAATTGAAAAACTTAACCCAAACAAGCAAATCGACGAAAAACTAGAATTCATTAAACCATTTCAAAGCACTGCAACAACCTCGTTCTATTTTGAGCCTACCGCCAATGGCAGCACAAAAGTAACCTGGGACTTTAGAGGAGAGAATACATCTATTTTCTCAAAATGGATGTCGCTCGCATATGACTCCATGATCGGAAAAGATTACGAAAAAGGATTAGCCAACTTAAAGGCCTTTGTAGAAAAATAGTTAAACCAAAAAAAAGCGGGTGCCTTGTTTGGAGGGCACTGAAAAAGTCCTTTACAAAAATGGGGCAGTTCATAAATCATGAATTGCCCCATTTTCATTAAGTTGTAAGAAGTTTTTCTAGTTAAAATTTTCTGTAGCCGCCCCTGAGATGGTCAAATTCAATTATTTCATAATTTTATTTCTCTCGGTTATTTTCGAGCCACTTTTTCAGTGCCCTTCTTGTTTGACACCCGCTTTTTTTTTGAATTTCTTAAACTATATCAGCTCCAAGAACATCTTTAGAGTATGTTTTTAGATACTTTTTTAAAATCTGTCGGGCAACATGTATTCTTGTTTTCACAGTACCAATAGGAATGTTAAGCATCTCTGCAATTTCATGGTATTTGTACCCTTCAAAATACTTAACAAATGGAATATGATATTCTGGCTGTAAAGTAGCCAGAGCCTTATTAATATCACCTATAACAAACTTGCTGTCGCTGGTGTTTTTAGAAGCACTGTAATGAAGATTTGCCGAAGAAATATCATCAGACTGAGTAATTAATGCATTTGTTTTTACCAAACGGCGATAATTATTAATGAAGGTATTTTTCATAATCGTAAACAACCATCCTTTAAGGTTTGTTCCTTCTTTGAACTTACTATAATAAGTTACAGCCTTCAACATAGTATCTTGTACCAGGTCGTTTGCATCTTCAATATCTTTTGTAAAATTTAAAGCGAATGACTGTAGAGAGACCGAGTGGTCATTTAATTTGAGGTTGAATTCATTTTTTGTCATAATGTTTTAAGTTTTAGGGTTTATAAAAGCAAACAAACAAAGTTTTAAGAGTGGCGCTCACCAGTTTGTTTAATATTATACTCAAAAACATATACAACTTATGTACCAAAAAAAAGATCCCAATGTTATCAAATTAATTTTCGGCGCCCACTGTATTGAATGGGCGTTGTCACAGGATATTTACTTCCCTTTCCAACTTAACACCAAACTTGGCATCCACATTATTTATAATTTGTTCTGAAAAACTATACACTTCCTCGCCAGTTGCGCTACCGTGGTTAACCAGAACCAAGGCCTGATTTTTCCATGTTCCTGTTTGCCCAACAACAATACCTTTAAACCCACACTGTTCTATTAACCAGCCTGCTGCAAGTTTAACCTTATTATCAGGGGCCGGATAGTGAACTACATTTGGGTGTAAAGACTTTACAATTTCAAATTCATCTTTTGTAATAACGGGATTTTTAAAAAAGCTCCCGGCATTCCCTATTGTAGAAGGATCAGGGAGTTTGGCAACCCTTATTTCCGAAACAACATCAGAAATATCTTTAATGGTTGGAGTAGCAATACCTTTATTACTTAATTCCTCCTGTATAGCACCATATTGAGAATTAATTTTTGCCGACTTACTTAGCTTAAAGCTAACCGAGGTAATGATGTATTGTCCTTTAAGTTCATTCTTAAAAACACTATCTCTATATCCAAAACGGCAATCTTTAAAATTAAACACTCGCTTTTCTGAAGTCGCAATTTCATAAGCTACACAAGATTCAAAAACATCCTTTAATTCCACACCATAAGCACCAATGTTTTGTATTGGTGAAGCCCCCACAGTGCCGGGAATAAGGCTAAGATTTTCTATACCGGCAAAACCATTTTGAACACAATATTTTACAAGATCATTCCAAACCACTCCTGCACCAGCCGTAACAACAATCTCATCCCCTTTTACAGCACTGGAAATTCCAGGGATACTTATTTTCATTACCAATCCCTCAAAATCCTTTGTAAACAAGACATTACTTCCCCCTCCCAGAACCAGTAAGCTCTGTTGCTTCATTAGATCCGATTTTAGCACATCCAAAAGATCCTGTTCTGAAAGGATTTCAGCAAAATAATTTGCATCAACAGATATACTAAATGTATTGTAAGGCTTTAATGATTTATTCTTTTGCACGTTTAACATAGAAGTTTCAACAGATTAAGTAAACACTGCAAATGTAATCGATAAGCCCTGTAATAAACATGTTAAAATCAATATTTAAAAATTTTGACTATTTTTCATGAAATTTTAGCTCAGCAGCATCCTTTTACTATCAAAGGTTGTTGAGGTAACTTCAAGAACAACAAGGGAGAACATTAATATTTCTATGGAAAATCAGGATAAGAAAAGAATTTTAATTATCGAAGCCGCATTAAAAAGATTTGCTCATTATGGATTATCAAAGACCACAATGACAGAAATTGCCAAAGATATTTCTTTTTCAAAAGCACTTCTTTATTATTATTTCCCTGATAAGTTAAGCCTGTATGTAAATTCTATTGAGCACCTGATGCAAATAATGAGCAGAGACTTAGTCAAATCCATTGATAAAACCACAACGGCAACAGAGGGTGTACTTAAGCTACTCCAAAAGCGTCAGGCTTACATTCAGAAATATTATAATCTATTTGAATCTAATCAGGTAATTAGTACAGAACTACCAGAAGGACTTTATGAAAAATTCCAAAGGGCACGAACTTTCGAAGCAATTATCATTGGCTCTCTTTTTAACAGGGGCATAGCAAGTGGGGAATTAACAATAGAAGACCCTAAATTAGCTACAGATGTATTCATTGATGCCCTCTCAGGCATCCACTTCAACATCCTTAGCAAGGATAAAATTATGTTCCCCGGCAAAGAACAATTCAAGCAAATTTTTGCAAAAGAAAAAATGCTCGCAGAGATTTTCCTGGCTGGCTTAAGAGCAAAATAACTTAAAACACTTGTCCTTATTTCATCGTTGACATATTCGTAAAAGACTGTCAACCACACAATTCTTTCTAAAACAAGCTTGATTCTGTCATTAATTTGTCAGTTTAAAGGGATTTTAACACTAAAATTCTTCAAGTAAAATAATGGCAGTATTTTTGACTGTTGAAATAAAAAAGTCAAAAAGTAAAAAAGTAAAATGGTAGAGATTGATAAAAAAAGGGATGCTATAATTGAGGGGGCTATTAAACGATTTATACATTATGGAATTAACAAAACCACAATGAACGAGATCGCCGATGATCTATCAGTATCAAAACCTTCTTTATATTATTATTTCCCTGATAAAAACAGCTTAGTATTTGGAGTTATTGACAAGATATTTTCAGATTACTTCGAAATTATTGAAAAGGACAAATTAACTGAAATGTCTATCCAAGAGCGTTTGACCGGCTTCATAGAAGTTAAACATCGTTTCTTTCAAAAATACTATATGCTTCATTTATCTGGAGGCAGCCCGGATTCATCCTTAAATTCTGATGAATTAAGACAACATTTCATGAAAATGAAATCGAAAAATGAGAATTTCCATGCAGACATCTTCAAAGCCGCAATGGATAGAGGTGAATTGGCTTTGGCCGATCCAAATAAAATAGCAGAGCTATATCTTGATAGTTTAGCCGGAATAACTTCCCTGTGTATTTTACATGGCAACAAAGAGCTATTGCCAAGCAAAAAAGAGATGAAAGCAATGTTAGATAAACAAATAAATCTTTCGAATATATTCCTTAAAGGACTAAAATAAACAGACTACTAATTATATCATATGAACACTATTATTAAACAGATAAAAACAATTCCCCTCTTATTGCTGGGTTTGATATTATCAAATACAGTTAGTGCACAACAAACGCTTAGCTTAAAAGATGCACTAAACTATGCCATCGAAAACAGCGCAAAAGTAAAGAAGTCCAAAATGGACATTGAAGGAGGCAGGTATAAAGTGCAAGAAGTAAGAGCACAAGCTTTGCCCCAAATTACAGGTAATGCAGGTTTAACTTACAACCCTATTATTGGTCAATTAGTAGCAGATATAGGAGGCACAACACAATCATTTAAGATGGGTCAAAAATGGAATTCCACTGCTGGTGTGCAACTTTCTCAACAACTGTTTAACCAACAAGTTTTTACGGGATTACAAGCTGCCAGATCGAGTGAGGAATACTATAATCTTACCTCTCAGTATACAGAAGAGCAAATTATAGAGTTGGTAGCCGGCAATTATTATCAGGTTCTGGTAAACAGACAACAGATGAATGTAATTGACACCAACATTAAAAACGTAAAGGTAATTGAAAACATCATCTCTAATCAGTACAAAAATGGTCTGGCTAAAAAAATTGACGTTGATCGTATTAAAGTTAACCTTACCAATTTGGAAACACAACGCTCACAAATTTTAAATGCCATTACACAATTGGAAAACCAGTTAAAATTCTCGATGGGTATGCCTGTAAGTGCAAACATTACTTTACCTAAAACAGAACTTACAGAAGTAACGCAATTGCCCGAACTTTCAGACTCACTTAATTTCGACAATCGCACAGAAATTAAACTTTTAGATAATCAGGACAAACTTTTATCCCTGCAACGCAAAGCTTATGTAGCAGAATATTACCCAAGTCTTGCTCTAACAGGTAATTATACTTATTCAAGCCAAAGTGGAAGTTTCGACTTTTTAAAATCAAGCAATACTGCAATAGGTTTTGGCTCTTCGGCGGTTGGTTTAACGTTAAAAGTACCCATTTTTAATGGATTCTTAACCCGTTCAAAAATCCGTCAGGCCGATGTTGATATCAGAAAAGCCAAAGAAGATAGAAGAGAATCAGTAAATTCATTAAACTTAGCGTATGAAAATGCTAAAATCCAGCTGCGCAATAATATAAATACAATTAATGCACAAAAGAAAAATGCACAACTGGCAGATGAAATTTACAGAAGTACCCAAAACAATTACAATAATGGTTTGGCAAATCTAACAGATCTATTAGACACTGAAAATTCACTTACTGAGGCTCAAAATAGCTATATACAGGCTCTATTAAATTACAAAATAGCCGAAATACAATTAATCAAATCGAACGGAAATATTAAATCGCTAGCAAAATAGAAATGAAAAGAGTAATTATTATAATTGTTGTAATTGTTGTCGCCCTTGGCGGAATAGCTTATGTTTTAAGCAACAATAAAAAGAAAAACGAAGCAAAAACGGCTTTCATTGCACAAGGTGGTGGCGCTGTAGCTGTTCGAATTGCAACGGTCGAGAAGAAAGTAGTTGACCTTGACTTTGTTGCCAATGGAAACTTTGTACCTAAACAAGAATTAAACTTCCTTTCAGAAAATGCTGGCAGGGTAAGTAAAATCTATGTAGATGAAGGTGATCATGTAACTAAAGGACAAGTTTTAGCCCGTGTTGATGCTGAAATTATCAATACTGATAAAGAAACAGCAGCAGCAAACTATCAAAATGCATTGCGAGACGAAGCCAGATACCAAAGCTCATATGAAACTGGTGGTGTAACCCAACAGCAATTGGATCAGGCTAAATTAGCAACTCAAAATGCAAAACTACGCTTGCAAGCCTCACAACGTAAAGTAAGTGATGCCAACATTAAAGCGCCAATTACTGGTATAATTAATAAAAGATACATTGAAGTTGGGGCATTCGTAAACACGCAAGGAACTCAGTTATTTGAGATAGTAGATGTTTCTAAATTAAAACTTAGGGTAAACGTTAACGAATCGCAGGTTGCTAACCTAAAAATCGGAGATAAGATTGACATCAAATCTTCTGTTTTTCCGACAGACAAATTCAATGGTAAAGTTACTTTCATTGCAGCAAAGGCCGATGAAACGTTAAACTTCCCTATCGAAATTGAAGTAGACAACAATGCAAAAACCAGCTTAAAAGCCGGAATGTACGGAACAGCTGTATTCAACTTCCCTAAGCAGGCTCCAGGCATTTTAGTCCCACGTACTGCTTTTGTGGGCAGTGTAAGTAGCAATCAGGTATTTGTGTTAGATAAAGCAAACAATACTTCTAAAATCCGTCAGGTAATTGCAGGCCGTATTCTAGGCGATTCTGTTGAAATCCTTGATGGACTTAATGAAGGAGAAACTGTAATTACAAGCGGACAGATTAACTTGGCTGAAGGCACTCCTGTAAGCATTGTAAAATAAGTTAATGATCGCGATTGCCAATCGCAACACGCAATAAAAAAAGAAAATGAAGATAACAGACATATCGATAAAAAGGCCCTCCCTGGTAATTGTGGTATTTACCGCGCTTACTCTATTAGGGCTATTAAGTTACTTTTCGTTGGGCTATGAGTTATTACCAAAATTCTCAAACAACGTTGTATCTATTTCAACCATTTATCCCGGAGCCTCTCCTTCTGAGGTTGAAAATACCGTAACTAAGAAAATTGAAGATGCGGTATCATCAATGGAGAACATCAAAAAAATAAACGCTGTTTCATTTGAGAGTTTATCAACAGTTACAATTACGTTAACTGATGCAGCCAACATTGATATTTCATTAAATGATGCTCAACGTAAGGTAAATGCCATTCTTTCTGATTTACCTGAAGATGTGAAAACACCTTCGTTAAGTAAATTCTCTTTAGATGACTTACCGGTAATCACGATGTCAGCTTCTGCAGACATGGATGATATTAACTTCTACGATTTAATTGATCAAAGAATTGCCCCGGTTATTTCCAGGGTTAGCGGGATTGCACAGGTTAACCTTATTGGTGGATCTGAAAGAGAAATCCAGGTTTCATTAGATGCAGATAAATTACAAGGCTACAAGCTTTCTGTACCTCAAGTGCAGCAGATGATTTTAAGTTCAAACCTAGACTTCCCTACCGGAAGTGTTAAAACAGAAAATCAAGACGTTTTAATTCGTTTATCTGGTAAATACAGGAATCTTGATGAGTTAAGGAACCTTGTTTTAACAACTTCAAAAGATGGCGCACAAATTCGTTTGGGTGACGTTGCCGACGTACAAGACTCTAAAAAAGAAACTGAAAAACTGGCGCGTATTGACAGAAAAGGTGCAATTGCCATACAAATCATCAAACAGAGTGATGCAAATGCGGTAGAAGTAAGTAAAGGTGTGCATAAAATCATTGAGAAACTAAAAGTAGAATACGCTGCAAATAAACTTAACATTAAAATTGTTAACGACAGCTCTATCTTCACTTTAGAGTCTGCGGATGCCGTTATTCACGATTTAATTCTGGCAGTTGTACTGGTAGCATTTGTAATGCTATTCTTCCTACATAGTTTACGTAATGCATTAATTGTAATGGTATCCATTCCAGCATCATTAATTGCAACGTTTATTGGTATTAGCCTATTTGGCTTTACTTTGAACCTGATGTCCTTATTAGGACTATCTCTTGTGGTTGGTATTCTTGTAGATGACGCTATTGTGGTTCTGGAAAATATCCAACGACACATGGAGATGGGCAAAAATAAAGTAAGGGCCGCATCTGATGCAACACGGGAAATCGGTTTTACAGTTGTATCCATTACCCTTGTAATTGTGGTTGTATTTTTCCCTATTGCAGTAAGTACAGGTCTGGTATCTAACATTCTACGTCAGTTTTGTGTGGTTGTAATTATCGCAACATTACTTTCATTACTAGCTTCATTTACCATTGTGCCCCTACTTTTCTCAAGATATGGTAAACTAGAGCACATCGAAGGCAAAAATGCATTCGGCCGTTTTATCCTTTGGTTTGAAAAACAATTAAAAAAATTCACTCATTGGGTTACAAACATCCTAACATGGTCGTTAAATCATAAAAGACGCACCATCGTAGCGGTTGTTGTATTATTTGTTGGGGCAATGTGGTTAGCTGGTGCGGGCTTTATTGGTTCAGAGTTTTTCCCTAAATCTGATAAAGGCGAGTTCTTAATTCAAATTGAATTACCAAAAGATGCACCCTTGTCGCAAACAAACTTTTACACACAAAAAGCAGAAGCATTTTTAGATAAACAACCAGAAATCACACAGTTAATTACTACTGTAGGTCAGGCCAGTGGAGATTTCGGTGGAACTCAGGCCACAGCCTATAAATCGGAGATTAACGTAAAACTGGTTGAACGTAAGGAACGCGAGGGTGTCTCATCAGATATTTTTGCAACCAAAATGAGCCGCGCACTTTCTAAAGAATTGGTTGGTGCAAAAGTTAAAACGGTACCAATTAGTATTTTGGGTATTGCTGAAAACGCTCCGATACAATTAGTAGTAATGGGTTCTGACCTTGATAGCGCATTAAAATACGCTGAAGGTGCACAAAAAGTACTTGCAACAATTCCGGGTGCAACAGAGATTAAGTTATCTGTAGAAAAAGGAACTCCTGAAATTAATGTTCAGGTTGATCGGGATAAAATGTCAGCACTTGGACTAACATTACAAACCGTAGGTTCTACCATGCAAACAGCTTTTGCGGGCAATACAGATGGTAAATACAGAAAAGGCGAATACGAGTACGACATTAATATCCAATACCAGGATTTTAACAGAAAAAATGTTGACGATGTACGCAACCTTATCTTTGTAAATGCAAGTGGAGCGCAAATTAAACTATCGCAGTTTGCAACAATTACTGAAGGTTCAGGACCAAGTCAGTTAGAGCGTTTAAACAAATCAACCTCGGTATCTGTTAAAGCACAATCAATAGGTAGACCTACCGGAACCGTAGTTGCTGAATTTCAATCGAAGTTAGAGGAACTGCAAAAAAATGGTAAGCTAAAAGCTCCAATTGGCGTAAGTTATGCATGGGCAGGAGATCAGGAAAATCAGGCTGAAGGTTTTGGTACTTTAGGTATTGCCCTACTAGCCTCCGTAATTTTGGTTTATTTAATTATGGTGGCTTTATATGATAGCTTTGTCTATCCGCTGGTAGTAATGTTCTCTTTACCACTTGCATTAATCGGAGCCTTCCTTGCTCTTGCTTTAACAAACAATTCAATTGGTATTTTCACCATCTTAGGTTTAATTATGCTAATGGGTTTGGTGGCCAAAAATGCGATTATATTGGTCGATTTTACAAACCACATGAAAGCAGAAGGAAAATCGACAATAGAAGCATTAGTTTTAGCTAACCACGCACGTTTACGTCCCATCTTAATGACAACCATAGCCATGATCTTTGGTATGCTACCAATTGCCCTGGCAAGTGGTGCCGGTGCCGAATGGAAAAATGGACTAGCCTGGGTTATTGTTGGTGGTCTAACCAGTTCACTGTTTTTAACATTAATTGTTGTACCGGTAGTTTATCTGATCTTTGATATAATATTAGATAAATTAGGGTTTAACAAAAAAGGAAAAACAATTGATGAAATGTTAGAAGAACCATACGACCATAAAGATGTTTTGGAGTATGACCTTGCTGAATAGCATTATAAATCTATAATAACAACAAAAAGAGGAACCCTAAAAAGTTCCTCTTTTTGTTTTAAAAATTAAAACAATTATAATTGTTTTGTTGTAATTACAGGAAATATGCTGAAGCACATAACATTACTTCTGCTGCTATGCAGCTTTTTATTCGATATAAAAGCGCAGCACCCTCCGGTTTTTGAAGGAATGGTAACCGATACAAATGCTATTGCACTAAACGATCTAAACATCAATCTTGTAAAATATAGCTATGGAAAACCAAAGATTAGTTTTTTGGCCATACACGATGATGAAGATACTGGTGTAAAAGCAGCTTTTGAGTACATTCAGTTTAATGGTGGCAGTATTATTGATTGTCAGTATGGAGGTACCAGAAACTTTAAATTTTCTAAGGATGGTTTTAATTTCCAGACAGACCCCAACAGCATATATACACAGGAAGGAATTATTATGGGGCTCGTAAAATATGGAAATGTAGATAATGACGAGGTTCTAATGCAACTTGAACGAACAGGAAATCTAATCCTTACCTATTACAACCCTAAAAAATTAGGATACATTTTCACACTACACAATAATGCAGATGGTGGATTTGGCATTTCATCTTACCTGAAAGGTTATGAACTCGAAAGTGCAGCTGATTCCGTATTCATCAATTTTGAAATGGATAATGATGATCTTATTCTGGTAACCGACCTGAAGTTATTTAATCGTTTAAAACAAGAAAAGGTAAATGTGATATTGCAATCACCTGATGCCCCCGATGATGGCTCCCTATCTGTTTACGCCATGGGAAAAAACATCCCTTACATAAATGTAGAAGTTCAGCATGGCCATCAATACGAGAATCTAAGGCTTATTGAAATTGCGGTAAAAGCCTTATACGATACCTACCCTGCTTTAAAAACAAAGGCCTTAGAATAATATCCTAAGGCCTTTGTTTTTAATAATCTATACCTATTAAATATGTATAGCTCTGTTTTCTGTAGCGGCCATAGCAGCCTCTTTAATAGCTTCGGTATATGTTGGGTGTGCATGGCAAATTCTTGCAATGTCCTCTGCAGAGGCACGGAATTCCATAGCAACTACGGCTTCAGCAATCATGTCCGCAGCACGGGGACCAATCATATGAACGCCAAGGATTTCATCCGTTTTAGCGTCAGCCAATACTTTCACAAAACCATCAGTATCCATACTTGCCTTAGCTCTTCCACTAGCTTTAAAAGGGAATGAACCTGCTTTATATTGAACACCTTTTTCTTTTAATTGTTCTTCAGTATAACCTACAGAAGCAACTTCTGGCCAGGTATAAACTACACCTGGAATAAGGTTATAGTTGATATGTGGTTTTTGTCCGGCTAATCTCTCAGCTACATAAACACCTTCATCTTCTGCCTTATGCGCAAGCATAGCACCTTTAATTACATCACCAATGGCATAAACTCCGGGCACCGAAGTCTCAAGATGCTCATTAACAGGAATTTTATTTCCCCTCTCTTCAGTTTGGATACCTATATTTTCCAAGCCTAACCCGGCAGTATAAGCCGTGCGTCCTACAGCAACAATGCAATAATCAGCTTCAAGTTTTACTTGCTCTCCTTTAGCATTATCTGCTGTAACAGTAACCTTTTTCCCTTTTGTAGTTGCACCGGTAACTTTATGACCCATATAAAACTCCATGCCTAAAGATTTCTTTAAAACACGTTGTAGCTCTTTACCCAAACCAGCATCCATAGTACCGATAATAGAAGGCATAAACTCAACAACTGAGACTTTTGTACCTAAACGGGCATAAACAGAACCTAACTCCAAACCAATTACACCACCACCAATAACAATCATTTGCTTTGGCACTTCAGTAATATTCAAAGCTTCAGTTGAAGTAATGATACGTTTTTTATCAACAGGTAAAAAAGGAAGCGCAGTTGGTTTAGATCCTGAAGCAATAATTACATTCTTAGCTGTTACTGTTTCAGTTTTACCATCAGCACTGGTAACTTTTATAGTATTCTTATCAACAAATGAACCTACTCCTTCAAAAGTATCTATTTTATTCTTTTTGAAAAGATATTGAATACCTGCAGTATTTTGAGCAACCACATCATTTTTGCGGGCAATCATCTGCGGCATATCAACCTTTAAATCTTTAAGATCAATGCCATGGGTTTTAAAAGTATGAGCAGCATTATGAAAATGCTCCGAAGAATCTAACAATGCTTTAGATGGAATACAGCCAACATTTAAGCAGGTTCCACCAAAAGTTTTATATTTTTCTATAACTGCCGTTTTTAGGCCTAATTGGGCACATCTTATTGCTCCAACATAACCGCCCGGGCCCGAGCCAATTACAACTACATCGTATTGCATATTAAAGGTTTTTTTTATTAAACAAAGTTAGTAAACCTGAGGCAAAATCTGACACTTATTAGCCTAAAACATTTCCATTTACTATATTTACTATTTATAACTTATTAACCCATAATGGCCCGTATTAAACTCCTTTGGCTTGCTGCTATCCACATTTTTACATTCTCATCTGTCTTTGCCCAGCAATCAGACTCAGCATATGTAAAAGAAAATTACACTAAGATTGAACGTAGTATTACCATGAGAGATGGTGTGAAATTATTTACGTCGATCTATATTCCAAAAGATAAAACAAAAAAGTACCCTTTTCTGATCAACAGAACGCCGTATACCGTAGCGCCTTACGGAGCCGACAAATACAAAACCAGTTTAGGCAACTTTCCGGCAATGATGAGAGAAGGATTTATATTTGTTTATCAGGATGTGAGAGGAAAATGGATGAGCGAGGGCACGTTTGATGACATCAGGCCCCAGGTAGCCAAAAAGAAAAGCAAAAAGGATATAGATGAGAGTACCGATACCTACGACACTATTGACTGGCTGGTAAAAAACATAGCTAACAACAATGGTAAAGCAGGTATTTATGGCATCTCTTATCCTGGATTTTACTCCACCACATCCCTGCCCGGAGCACATCCGGCGCTAAAGGCTGTTTCGCCACAGGCACCTGTTACGGATTGGTTTCGTGGCGACGATTTCCACCACAATGGAACTCTGTTTGTAGCTGATGCTTTTAGCTTTATGAGCACATTTGGTGTCCCAAGACCAAAACCTATAACACCTGATAAAGGCCCAAAAGGTTTTCAATTCCCAATTCAAGACAACTATCGCTTCTACCTCGAATCTGGTTCAATTAAAAACCTAAAGGATAAATACTTTGCCGATAGCATTAAATTCTGGAATGACCTTTTTGCACACCCAAATCTGGATACCTTTTGGCAGGCAAGAAATATCCAGCCCCATTTAGTTAATGTAAAACCGGCCGTTATGGTTGTAGGTGGTTTCTTCGATGCCGAAGATGCCTATGGCACCTTTGCAACGTATAAAACCATTGAGCAGCAGAATCCAAATGCAAATAACATTCTGGTTATGGGCCCTTGGTATCATGGTGGTTGGGTACGTAGTACAGGAAGCAGCTTTGGCGATATTCAATTCGGACAAACTACGAGCACATATTATCAGGAAAATTTTGAACTTCCTTTCTTCAAACATTACCTTAAAGGCGAGGGCGATTTTAATGCTGCAGAGGCAAATATATTTGTAACTGGCAGCAATGAATGGAAAAAATTTAATACATGGCCACCTAAGGATACTGAAACTAAAAACCTGTATTTACAGCCTAACGGAAAACTGAGCTTTGAAAAAGTTAAAAGAACAGATAGCTGGGATGAATACGTTAGCGACCCTAATAGTCCTGTTCCGTATCAGGATGGAGTTCAGGCCAGAAGAACACGAGAATATATGATCGATGATCAACGCTTCGCTGCCCGCAGGCCAGATGTTAAAGTATACCAAACTGATACATTAACCGAAGACATTACGCTAACCGGCCCCCTACTAGCCAATCTTGTTGTATCTACAACAGGTTCAGACGCGGATTATGTAGTTAAACTAATCGATGTTTATCCAGAAAATTCCCCAAATCCTACACCAAATCCAAAAGATCTGATCATGGGTGGCTACCAAATGCTGGTTCGCGGAGAAATTATGCGCGGAAAATATCGTAACAGCTTTGAAAAACCAGAAGCAATTAATCCCGGAGAAATCACTAAGATCAACTACACTCTTCCTGATGTTGCCCACACCTTTAAAAAAGGCCATAGGATTATGATACAGATACAAAATTCATGGTTCCCGCTTGCCGATAGAAATCCTCAAAAATTTATGGACATCTATCAGGCCGAGCCAGCTGATTTCCAAAAGGCCACTCATCGCATATTCCATGATGTACATAACTCTTCTTCACTAAGTGTAACCGTATTAAAACAATAAGTAAATGAAGAAGCTATTATTCAGCACCATTGCCATGCTTTGTGTAATAACTTTTGCAAAAGCACAGCTACTTAACGGAGTCCAGAAATCTTCAAGGGCCGATAGTCTTAGAGGCGCTCTTACCCCATTAAGAACCTGTTATAATATTAATTACTATCACCTGGATGTTAAAATCAATATAGATGATAAATCCATAAGTGGAAGTAATGAATTTAGATTTACTGCAACTCAAAACTTCAGCAAACTACAATTTGACCTGTTCTATAATCTTAATGTCGAGAAAGTAGTTTTTAATAATGAAGAACTACCTTTCAAAAGAGAATTCAATGCTGTATTCGTAACCTTTCCTAAAGAAATTAAAAAAGGAGCAAAAGAAAGTTTCACTGTATACTATTCCGGCAGTCCGGTAATTGCAAAGAATCCGCCATGGGATGGGGGTTTTATTTTCACTAAAGATAAATCTGGCAATCCTTGGGTTTCTGTAGCCTGCCAGGGCTTTGGTGCAAGCTGCTGGTGGCCCAACAAAGACCACCAAAGCGATGAGGTTGATAGCATGCTGATCAGTATCAGCGTACCTAAAGACCTTCAGGATATTTCCAATGGCCGATTAAGAAACATAGTTCAAAAACCGGACAACTACACCCAGTATAATTGGTTTGTAGCCAACCCAATAAATAACTATAATGTGACCTTTTATGTTGGCAAGTATGTCCACTGGTCTGATCAGTTTCAGGGCGAAAAAGGCAACTTATCTATTGACTACTGGGCACTTAAGGAAGATAGCCTTAAAGCAAGGCCCCACTGGAATGCAGATGTAAAACCTATGCTAAAATCTTTTGAGCACTGGTTTGGCCCTTATCCGTTTTATGAAGATGGTTATAAGCTTGTACAATCCCCTCATTTAGGTATGGAGCATCAAAGTGCAGTAGCCTATGGCAATCAATTTAAAATGGGCTATCTCGGAAGAGATTTATCAGATTCAGGCTGGGGTTTAAAATTCGATTTCATTACTATTCACGAAAGCGGACACGAGTGGTTTGGAAACAATATCACCTCCACAGATATAGCTGACATGTGGATTCATGAAGCATTTACAAACTACTCTGAAACCCTGTTTACAGAATCTGAACATGGAAAAGAAGCCGGAACAGATTATGTTGTAGGCATCAGACGCAATATCCAGAACGACATTCCAATCATTGGGCAATACGATGTTAACAAAGAAGGATCGGGCGATATGTATTACAAAGGAGCAAATATGATCCATATCATCCGTCAACTGATCAACAATGACGAGAAGTTCAGGAACATATTGAGGGGTTTAAACAAAGTATTTTATCATAAAACAGTTACCACTAAGCAAGTAGAAAACTACATCGCAAAGCAATCTGGCCTAAAGTTGGACAAGATATTTGACCAGTACCTACGTTATGCCAATATCCCTACTTTAGAATATAAAATTGAAGGTTCAAAATTATCTTACCGTTGGCTGGCAGATGTAAAGAACTTTGACATGCCTGTTAAAGTAACCCTAAAAGAAGGTGCTTTTTCGCTTTTGCACCCCTCAATGCAATGGAAAACGGCTGAATTAGGCAAAGGCATAACAGAAAATACTTTTAAAGCAGACCGTAACTTCTATATTAAACTTAAAAAATCATAGAAATTTCTAAAATAGTGCAACTAATTCCATTTCTCTGCGTCTTATAGAAAAACCTAAACAAAATGAAAAAACTAAGTTCAATATTAATCCTGGCATTCTTAGCAGTCGGAGTGACAAGTAAGGCTTCTAACCTAAGTACTACCAGCGCTACCTACCATTCAAACCAACAGAGACAGGTAAGCAATTTTACAGGTATCGAAATTGGCGGTTCTATTAACGCAAAAGTTAAGCTTGGGAACACAGAAAGTCTTAGACTGGAAGGCGATCAGGAGGCTATAGAAAACCTTATTACTGAAGTAAAAAATGGTGTGCTAACCATTAAACCAAAAACGAAATGGAACGATTGGTTTAAGAAATTCAAAAACGCAAAAATAACAGCCTATATCACAGCAAAAAAGATCACATCATTGGGACTGGGTGGTTCAGGAAGTATAGATGTTGAAGGAACAATCAATTCTTCTTCATTAAGTGTTGCTGTAAGTGGCTCTGGAAACATCAAAGCCTCAGCTAGCGTAAATAGCTTCGAGGGTGCAATCAGTGGTTCCGGAGACTTGTCAATTAATGGAAAAGCCAAGAGTTCAGAAATTGCTATTAGTGGTTCAGGTACATTCTCTGGAAAGAATTTCTCAGTAGAAACCATTTCAGCCCATGTAAGCGGCTCTGGAAATATTTACATTGATGCACAAAAAAGCATTGATGCCGCAATAAGCGGATCAGGAAATATAAGCTATTCAGGCAATCCTACAATTCAGAAATCCGTATCTGGATCTGGAGGCGTTAGAAAGATATAAACAAACACGCAATTAAATAAAAAACCCCAATGCTTAAAAACATTGGGGTTTTTCTATATCGTTTAAGTTCTTAAACTCCTAACAATAATCTGGCTGGATCTTCCAATAATTGTTTAACCCTTACCAAAAAGCCTACCGACTCTCTACCATCAATAATTCTGTGGTCATAAGATAAAGCTACGTACATCATCGGGCGAATTACCACCTCTCCCTTTTCAGCTACCGGACGTTCAATAATATTGTGCATACCTAAAATTGCTGACTGAGGAGCATTAATAATTGGAGTAGACATCATAGATCCAAACACACCACCATTTGTAATTGTGAATGTACCTCCTGTCATTTCATCAATAGTCAATTTGCTATCACGAGCTTTAGTAGCAAGCTCAATAACAGTTTTCTCAATCTGAGCAAGGCTCATGCTTTCTGCATTTCTAATGATCGGAACAACCAATCCTTTAGGCGCAGAAACAGCGATAGAGATATCAGCAAAGTCATTATAAACTATTTCCTCACCGTCAATTTTAGCATTTACTGCAGGGAAATCTTTTAACGCCTCGCAAACAGCTTTAGTAAAGAAACTCATAAAGCCTAAGCCTACACCAAATTTCTCTTTAAACTGATCTTTATATTTGCCTCTTAAATCCATAATCGGCTTCATGTTAACCTCATTAAATGTAGTCAACATTGCAGTTTCATTTTTAACAGTAACCAAACGTTTAGCAACTGTTTTACGCAATGGCGACATTTTCTCTCTGCGCTCATTTCTAGAACCTGCAACAGCAGCTATAACAGGAGCAGCTTTAGCAGCAGCAGGAGCAGCAGTTTTTGGTTGAGATTTCTCAGCAGCCAATGCATCTTCCTTAGTAATTCTTCCATCAACACCAGTTCCTTTTACAGAAGCAGCATCAACGCCTTTCTCAGCAAGGATTTTTCCTGCAGCTGGCGAAGGAGTACCTGTAGCATAATTCTCACCACCTTTTTCAGCAACCGGAACAGCGGCTTTATCTGCAGTAGCAGCAGGTTTTTCTTCCTTAGCAGGTTCTTCTTTAGCTTTAGGTGCAGCACCACCATCTTCAATTTTACAAACTACAGCACCAATGGCAAGTGTATCACCTTCGGCAGCTACTGTTTTTAAAGTTCCGGCTTGTTCTGCAGTTAATTCAAACGTTGCCTTATCAGATTCCAATTCGGCAATTACTTCGTCCATTTCAACTACATCCCCATCGTTTTTTACCCAACGTGATAAAACAACTTCGGTTATCGACTCGCCTACTGGCGGAACTTTTATTTCTATACTCATAACTGATGTATTATTTTTTCTAATCTACATTATAAACTTTGTTCACTGATTTTTTAGCAATCTTTTTCTCTGTTTCAGTAACAGGTGCTTCAAAAGCTTTTGCTAAAATATATGCCTGTTGATCTGCATGTTGTTTTGCAAATCCAGTGGCAGTACTACTGCTTTCTTTTCTTGAAATCAGTTCAATATCACTAAAGATAGTTCTTCTTAATTTACGTAACAAATATGGCCATGCGCCCATATTCTCAGGCTCTTCCTGTACCCAAACTGCCTCCTTAGCATTTTTGTATTTCTTATACACGGTTTCCATTTGTTCCAACGGAGTTGGATAAAGCTGCTCCACACGAACAATAGCAACATCCTTGATCTGATCTTTTTGTTGTTTTTCCAACAACTCATAATAGATCTTACCCGAACAGAATAATACCCTTCTAACATCAGTTGCATTAACATTTTCATCGTTAATAACCTCCTGGAATTTACCATCGGTAAACTCAGTAAGCTTCGAAACACACTGAGGGTTACGCAATAAACTTTTTGGCGTAAACACTACCAAAGGCTTTCTGAAATCACGTTTAAACTGTCTGCGTAATGCGTGGAAAAAGTTAGCTGGAGTTGTACAGTTAGCTACCTGCATATTATAATCAGCACAAAGCTCCATAAAACGCTCAATCCTTGCAGATGAGTGCTCCGGCCCTTGTCCTTCATAACCATGAGGCAATAACATTACCAAACCATTTTCGCGTTGCCATTTAGTT
The DNA here is from genome assembly GCF_002736205.1 of Pedobacter ginsengisoli. Taxonomy (NCBI): domain Bacteria; kingdom Pseudomonadati; phylum Bacteroidota; class Sphingobacteriia; order Sphingobacteriales; family Sphingobacteriaceae; genus Pedobacter; species Pedobacter ginsengisoli. The sequence continues at coordinate 3,829,501 of NZ_CP024091.1, forward strand.
TCAGCACTTGCAATATACTGATCTACAACAATCTGAGCCCCGTTAAAGAAGTCACCAAACTGGGCTTCCCAAATGGTAAGCGCATTAGGATTAGCCATTGCATAACCATATTCAAAGCCCAACACACCATACTCAGATAAATGCGAATTGTAAATATCAAAAGGAGCTTGCTGGTCAGAAATATTTGCCAATGGGATATATTCTTCCTCAGAATCTTCAAGAGTAATAACCGCATGTCTGTGCGAGAATGTTCCGCGTTCAACATCCTGACCACTTAAACGCACTCTTTTTCCTTCAGCTAACAAAGTACCATAAGCCAGTTGCTCACCCATTGCCCAATCGAATACATGAGTAGTATTGGCCATTTTACTCCGCTCATCAAAAAGTTTCTCTATTTTCTTGAAGAACTTTTTATTTGATGGAAGCGTACTTATTCTTTTAGCAACTTCAAGCAATGTTGATTTTTTAACAGAAGTATTTGGCGAAGTTTCAAAATCTTTAGGTGTAGCTAAACGCATGTCTGACCATGCACCGCCAAATTTCACCTCATGATATGTAGAAGTTATTTCTTTAGCCTCATTTAAGCGTTCCTGCAATATACCACGGAACTCTTTCTCCATTTCCTTAGCCAAACTCGCTTCAAGTTTACCCTCACCAATCAATTGCTGAATATAAATATCACGTGGATTAGCATGTTTCTCTATACTTTTGTATAGAAGTGGTTGGGTGAACTTAGGCTCATCAGCCTCATTGTGGCCAAATCTGCGGTAACATAATATATCAATGAATACATCATTTCTATATTTCTGACGATATTCCATTGCTAAATTAATGGCATATACTAAAGCCTCAGGGTCATCACCATTCACATGAAATACCGGCGATAGGGTTACTTTAGCAATATCAGTACAATAAGTACTGGTACGGCCATCTTTATAGTTTGTAGTAAAACCAATCTGGTTGTTAATAATCAGGTGAATTGTACCACCGGTTTTATAACCATCCAAACCAGCCATCTGAATTACTTCATAAACAATACCCTGTCCCGCTACAGAAGCATCACCATGTATTAAAATCGGTGCAATGCGCGCATTGTCGCCACCGTACTTAAAGTCAATTTTAGATCTGGTCATACCTTCTACCACGCCATTCACTGTTTCCAGGTGAGACGGGTTAGGGCATAAACTCAAATGCACACTACTACCATTATTTGTAGTTACGTCAGTTGAGTAACCAAGGTGGTATTTCACATCACCTCCAAAAGGAGATTCAGCACTGTAACCTTTACCTTCAAATTCAGCAAAGATATCCTTATAGGTTTTCTGCATGATATTGGCAAGAACGTTTAAGCGCCCTCTGTGTGCCATACCAATTACAAACTCTTCAATTCCAAGTTCTGCACCTTTCTCAATTACCGAATCCAGGGCAGGTATTAAAGCTTCAGCACCTTCAAGAGAAAAACGCTTCTGACCAAGAAACTTAGTTCCAAGGAAATTCTCAAAACTAACCGCCTCATTCAATTTCTTTAATATCCTTCTTTTCTCATCAATAGAGAAATTTGGAGTATTACGTACGCTCTCCATTTTATTTTCAATCCACGAAAGAACTTCAGGAGTACGTACATACTTATATTCAGCACCAATAGAACGGCAATAAGTTTGCTTTAAAAAATCAATTATATCACTCAGTTTGGCCGCTCCAATACCAATCTCAATTCCAGAATTAAATACAGTGTCAAGGTCTGCCTTTGTTAATCCAAAGTTTTCCATATCCAAAGTAGGTAAATGATGGCGTCTTTCCCTTACCGGATTAGTTTGGGTAAACAGGTGACCACGCTGGCGATACCCGTTAATTAAATTAAGAACATTAATTTCTTTTAAAAAATGCTCCGGGGTTTCAGAACTAACAGATGTTCCTGAAGATCCTCTTCCAAAATCAAAGCCTTCAAAAAACTTTTGCCAACCAAATTCAACGGAATTAGGATCTTGTTTATAAGACTGGTATAAGGATTCTATGTATTCGGCATTTGCGCCGTTGAGATAAGATAAATTATCCATTATGTATGAATTGCTATAAGTGTTGCAAAATTAGGTTTTTTTACCTTAAAAAACAGGTAAATTTCCTTATAAATCTTCAAGAAAATCAACCATATCGCAAACATTTTTTAGTGGAGTCAGTTGATCCTTCACAAGAATGTCAAATTCAGATATCAAACTCCCTGCCACTAACAGCGGTACGTTCAAATTATCCATCACCTTTCCTACTATTTTATTAATATCCTTACCTAAATTTAATGAGGTCAGCACAATAAAAGAGTAGTCAGGTTTATAGGCCGCTATTATTTTTTTCAGGTCAGCATAAGGTATTCCCGAACCAAGGTACAATGTATCCTGTCCGCAGCTTTTCAGTAAAAATCTCGCAAATAACAAACCAGCCTCATGCATCTCAGCCTCTGGCAAAAAAAGCAGAAAGCGTTTAGGTTCATCCTTATGAGGCTTCTCAACCTTATCAATCTCAACAATAATACGATCTCTTATCAGGTTAGAAGCAAAATGTTCATGAGAAGGATCAATAGCTCCCGTTTGCCAAAGCATACCAACCTTCTTCATAAAAGGGAACAATACCAGATCCATAGTTTGAATCAAACCCATTTCCTCAATACAGCCAGCCAGGGTATTTGAAAAAGCCTCTTCATTATAATCGATAGTTGCATTAGAAAGGCTAAGTATCTGAACAGAATCATTATGCCAGTCGGCCTTAAGTTGAGTAACCAGATCAAAAATCTGCTGCTTACTCATTTTAGCTATTTTGCTAATCTTGTAGCCGTTTTCATTAAGCGTAACAATATTTAAAAGTGATTTTAAATCCTCCTCATCATAATACCTGATGTTGGTTAACGTCCTTTTGGGCGGTACAAGATTGTACCGTATTTCCCATGCCCTAATGGTATGTGCTTTTATGCCTATAAGGCCTTCGATATCGCTAATTGAGTATTTTTTCACACTATATTGAACAACAAATGTTAAACAACTTTGTTTAAAAAACAATTTTTGTTTAACATTTTTTCAAACAAGCGCGCAAAAACAAAAAATACTAAAGGAAATATCAGGCAACAGGCGCAGTATCAGGAGATACTACATCCAGAATTTTCATTTGCTTATCAAGATCAAATGTATTCTTTGATTTAAGGTCAAGGCCGGCACCCGCAACATTTGCCCAATTACCCCAGTTGCTTGCAGGCGCATAATCAATAAGCTTTTCTTCAAAATAAGCAGCACCAATGGTCCAGTGCACTTTTAAAACATGAATCAGAAAAGTGGCAACCACCAAACGCGCTGCATGCGGAATAAATCCAGAGTCATTCAACTCCTTCATATACTTATCAACCAGTAAATGTCCGGTCTCCCCATTTTTCCATTTTTTTACCTGGGCAACGTCAACTTCCACTGGCGATAAAATCATTTCTTCAAAATCAGGCTCCTGAAAAAACTTAATGCCATGTTTCTTAAACATAAACCTAAAGTAATCACGCCAAAGCAATCCCAGCAATATCTGATTAAAATTAGGGTTAGGCCCAAAACTTGCCTCAGCCTCTTTTACCATCCAATAAACCTTTCTTGGCGAAAGACAACCGAATGAAAGCCATCCGGAAATTTTAGAAGTAAATCCCTGTTTATCTGCCAAAACCTTTGAGCTGTATTTGGTATAAATTTCTGATCCTGGCTCAAGTAATTTCGTCAAATGCTCCAGTCCATCCAATTCTCCTCCCCTGGTTTCATTATCAAAACTTACAAACCCAGGCTCAGCAAGCCCCAGTTCTAATAAAGAAGGTAGTGCACCCCAATTTTCATTTTCAGCAAAAGTAATTTCTAAAGGCGACTCAAAGCAGGATTTCACAATCGCATCTCGTTCAGTTTTCTTTTTAAACTGAGTAAAAACATCAGGAATATCCTTTATGGGAAAAGGTAAATCTTCTTTATTATAAAGTGTATGCCCAATAAAATGCTTCAAATTAACCCTTTGCTTCCATAAGGCATCCTCTACATAACCAGATACTAAAGTCTCTTCTGGCCCCACCTCCCGGTGATGATATACTTCCGAAATTTCTAACTGTTCAACAATAATAGGGATATGCTCCTCAGGTTTACCCTGAATCAACAATATATCTCCACCCAATTTTTGAAATGCCGTTCTCAGTGCCAAGACACTTTCCAATAAGAACTGCGCCCTGCGTGCTCCCGTCTTCTCTGTCTCAAAAGAAGTACTCTCAAAATACCGTGGATCAAAAAAATAAATAGGTAAAATACAGTCCGATTTAGCAATTGCTTCAACTAACATTTCATTATCATGTAAGCGAAGATCATTCCTGAACCACACCAATATTTTCTTAGACTTCATTAACTTGCAACTGAGTTTTGTGTACTAATTACAAAAATATACGATTTTTTATCCGAATAAGAATCAGAAGGTCAATATTTACACTAGCGAAACAAATGGAAGCCATAAAAAGCGCTTTTTTGCAAAACTTAAAGCTAAACTAATGGGTTATTGAAGTATGAGAAATCAAATCTTGATTACTGGAGCAACCGGTATGGTAGGCAAAAAACTAATAAATGCCTTACACAACAACGGGCATAAGGTTTCAGTATTAGCCAGAAAAGCGAATAATATTAAAAATGCAACCGTGTATTTGTGGGATGTTTATAAGCAAACTATTGACCACAATTGCTTGCGGGGAATTGATACGATCATACATTTGGCAGGAGAAAGCATTGCAGAAAAGAAATGGACAAAAGAGCGCAAACAACAAATTATAGATAGCCGGGTAATGTCTGCGCAACTACTTCACAAAACCATAAAAGAAACACAGTCCCCAGTAAAAACCTTTATTTCTGCCTCTGCAATTGGTTATTATGGGAATCGTGGTGATGAAATATTAACAGAAGAATCAGGAACCAGTACAGGATTTCTTTCCAGGTGCTGTAAATTGTGGGAAGAAGCTGTAGATGAAGGCACCTCATACGGCCTACGGACAGTTAAATTCAGAATTGGCTTTGTGCTCAACAAATCAGAAGGAGGTCTGGCCTCTTTAGAGAAGCCAATCCGTTATTTCGTTGGCGCTCCCCTTGGTAGCGGCAAGCAATGGACACCCTGGGTTCATGTTGATGATATTGTAAATATGTTTGTCTCTGCAGTCGAGAACCCACTATACCAGGGTGCTTACAACGCATGTGCGCCTTTTCCGGTAACTAACGAGACCTTAACAAAAGCAATAGCAAAAACCATAAAACGCCCTGTATGGCCCATACATGTACCAGAAAAAGTGCTGGAGATGATTCTTGGAAAAATGAGTATCCTGCCCTTGATAAGTACAAATACATCGGCACAAAAACTCCTGGATGCAGGTTTTACATTTAAATACACCCATTTAGAGGATGCGTTAACCGATATTTATAAATAGTGGAAAAAGAAATAAGCATCTGCTGGATCAGACGAGATTTAAGATTAAATGATAATGCCGCTCTTTATGCAGCGCTAAAAGCACAATATCCGGTGCTTATCCTTTTCATATTTGACACAAAAATCCTCAGTAAACTTCCAAACCAGCACGACTCCAGGGTCACCTTTATACATCAAACATTAGAGGAAATCCACTCAATGCTAACAAAACATAAATCTACCATAGCCATTAAACACGGCACACCTGAAAAGGTATGGGGTGAGATTTTAAAAACATACAATGTAAAAGCTGTTTATACCAACCATGATTACGAACCTGATGCCATTAAAAGAGACGATGCACTGGCAGAATATCTTGCATCTGAGCAGATTGAATTCAAAACACTAAAAGATCAGGTAATATTTGAAAAGAACGAAATCTTAAAAGCCGATGGCAAGCCTTATACCGTTTTTACGCCCTACTTTAACCAATGGCAATCAAAACTTAATGAGTTTTACACAAAGTCATATCCTTCAAATAATTACTTCAATAACCTTCTTAAAATTGCACCTCTGCCAATACCTACATTGGCAGATATAGGTTTTAAAGAATCACCTCAAAAATTCCCGACAAAGACCTTCAACAAGAAACTTACTGACTATGAAGACAAGAGAGACTTTCCCGCTCTCGACGCTACCACACAGATTGGCATGCACCTTCGTTTTGGCACAATTAGTATCCGTGAAGCAGCCAGTCAGGCAATAAAACAAAATGCCCGCAAGTGGTTATCTGAATTGGCATGGAGAGATTTTTACATGATGATACTCTGGCACTTCCCAAGAATTGTTCATCAATCTTTTAAACCGGCATACGATAATATAAAGTGGCGGAACAATGAATCAGAGTTCGAGGCCTGGTGTAACGGAAAAACAGGCTATCCATTGGTAGATGCAGGCATGAGACAACTCAATCAAACCGGATATATGCACAACAGAGTGCGAATGGTTGTAGCCTCCTTTTTAACTAAGCACCTGCTAATAGACTGGCGCTTGGGTGAAGCCTATTTCGCAGAGAAGTTATTAGATTATGAAATGGCCAGTAATATTGGAGGCTGGCAATGGTCATGTGGCTGCGGAAACGATGCTGCTCCCTACTTCCGGGTATTTAACCCCGAGCTGCAAGCCAAAAAGTTTGATCCAGATCAGGCTTACGTTAACAAATGGCTACCCGAGTATAAACAACAAAAGCATGTACAACCTATAGTTGAACATGCTTTTGCAAGAGAAAGGGTATTAAAAGTTTTTAAGGAGGCCTTAAATGAATAACCCTATTCAGTGTTACTTCAATATGTTAATTGGTAACATCAACAACTTCAATATCAAAATCTAAACAGGCATTAGCAGGAATAGTTCCTGTTGAACTACCAGCAGTTCCATAGGCCTCTAAAGACGGAATGAAAAGTCGTACTTTCGCACCCTTTTTAAAATTCTTTAATACTTCCCATCCTGAAATAACTTGCAATAACGTAGTCGAGAATGTACCATCAGTACTTGAATCGAACACATTTCCATCAAGTTTACGCCCTGTGTATTTAGCCTTCAAAGTAGAAGTAAGTTCTATAGCAGTACCCGTCCCGGCATCAGTAACAGCGTAATAAACACCTGTTGAGGCATCTTTTGTAGCGGTTAAGCCTTTTGACTGCAGGAACTCTCTGATTCTTCTGTCATCCAGCAATCTTTGCGATTTTTCAGGATAAGTAGTTAGCGTGAATTCTATGTTCTCGTTCGAAGGAACATTTAAAAGAGTAGCTCCATTTTTACCAAAAGCAAGGTACGAAGGCAATAATATTCTTGCAACACCACCTGGTTTAAGCGTCTGTAATACCTTCCTTAAAGCAGGAAGTGCAAAACCTACAGAACCGTTGGTAGTAGCATAAGAAAAAGAACTGGCATAACCCACGTATGTTCCAAGGTTAGTAATTGAAGGAGTGGTGTAATAATCCGTTCCGCTAAGCAACGATTTTACCGATACAGAATACAAAACAGAATCAGTGGTCTTAAACAGCTCCCCTGTTCCCTGAGTTTTAATCTGGTAATAGAATCCGGTTTTATCAGGATCTTCAATTGCATCGGTGATATTATTACGTGAGATGTAATCTTTTATTTTAGTATCATCTATACTTTGAATGGACTCATATTCCTTTTTACAAGAATTTAGAAGAATTAAACCTACAAGAAGAAAGGTATATGAGGTTATTTTTTTTAACATACTATTTTTATTTATCTACTTTTTTAGCAACTTTTTTATAATCAATAACAAAATGTAAAACTGAATTTGCCGGCACTCCCGGAGTAGGATAATTCCTATATGCCAGCTTTGAGGGAACCAATAATTCTATCCGTCCGCCCGGTTTAATTAAAGACAAGCCTATTCTCCAGCCCGGCATTACACTTTCCCGGATAAACTTAAACGGATTATCGGCGGTAGCCTTACTAAAAACTGAATCCGTCATTAACCTGCCTTCATACTCCACAGTTAAGGTGTCAGTTGCATTACGGTCGTCAGCCCCGGTACCAAGAGTGTCAATCTTGTAATAAAGCCCGCTGGTATCTTTCACTAAAGTGACCTTTTTTGCCGTTGCCCAGTCCTTAATTATTGTTTCATCAATCTCAAACTGAGCATTTTCATCATAGACTTCAGGTTTTGTACACGCAGCTAAAATGCCAACAATGACAGCTATCCCTAATAAAAGCCTATTTTTTAACATAATGCACAAAAATAGTCTTTTATTGGCGATAGAACAATTTTTAACCAATTTTAACAATTCACATAAAAAACGCCCCTAAAACATTTAGGGGCGCCCAGTTTATTTATGAAATGTTACTTCTAGTATAAAATAAGTTAGTAACAATATCTATTTGCAGCAATCAACTGCTGTGCCACACTTTGGCGAACATTTTTAACATTAAATGGCTCTGCTTTAGTAAACCTGCGTAAACCAACCATCATCATTCTCAACTCATCACCCTCTGCAAAAGCCCATAACGCTTCTTTACCTGCTTTTTGAACCGCATCAATAGCTTCTACAAAGTAAATACGCATTAAATTCAACTGCCCTTCGCATTCCTTTTCCCCTCTTAAACTTACCAGTTTCTCAGTTCTTAGCATTGCCGATTCAGCCACATAAACATAGCTAGCCATATCAGCAATATTCATTAGAATTTCCTGCTCTTTAGACAAGCTCATCATCAATTTCTGAACAGCGGCGCCGGCAACCATTAAAGTAGCCTTTTTAAGGTTTTTAAGAATCTTTTTCTCAGCGGCAAACAAAGTATCATCCTCCTCACCAAATTCAGGAATAGACATCAACTCAGCAGCCACAGCAGTTGCCGGTGTCATCAAATCCAATTCACCCTTCATTGCACGCTTCAACATCATATCAACCGTAAGCAATCTGTTTATCTCGTTAGTCCCTTCAAATATCCTGTTAATCCTCGCATCGCGATAAGCCCTATCCATTGGCGCTTCTGCCGAAAATCCCATACCACCATAAATCTGCACACCTTCATCAACAACAAAATCCAATGCCTCAGAACCCCAAACCTTCAAAATTGCACACTCTACTGCAAACTGCTCAGTAGATTTTAATTTGGCCTTACCTGCATCCATACCACCCGCAACCAAGGTATCATAAGCATCATCAATATTCTGACCAGCACGGTAATTAGCAGATTCCACAGCATAAACTTTAGATGCCATCTCAGCAAGTTTATGGCGGATAGCGCCGTATTTAGAAATAGGTCGTTCAAACTGAATACGCTCGTTCGAGTAATTAATGGCAGTATCTATAACTGATTTAGAAGCACCAATAGCCGCAGCTGCAAGTTTAATCCTTCCAATATTTAAAATATTTACGGCAATCTTAAATCCGTTCTCACGCTCAGATAGCATATTTTCTACAGGTACAGGGCAGTCGTTAAAAAACACCTGTCGGGTCGACGAGCCTTTAATACCCATCTTATGCTCTTCAGGGTTCATGGTAATACCACCAAACTCACGTTCAACAATAAAAGCAGTTAGGTTTTTATCATCATCAATCTTAGCAAAAACAATAAATATATCTGCAAAGCCACCATTGGTAATCCACATTTTCTGACCATTAATTACATAATGTTTACCATCAGCACTTAGCTTAGCCTTTGTTTTGCCAGAGTTGGCATCAGAACCAGAGTTTGGTTCAGTTAAACAATATGCCGCTTTCCACTCGCCAGTAGCCAGTTTAGGTATATACTTATCTTTTTGGGCAGCATTTCCATAATACAGAATAGGTAAAGTACCAATTCCGGTATGGGCTGAAAGCGCAACAGCAAAAGAATGACCAGCACCAATAACATCGGCTACCAGCATCGAGGTATTAAAGTTCTTTCCAAAACCACCGTACTCTTCAGGTATAGAAACACCAAGAATACCCAACTCACCTGCTTTATCCATTAGTGAAGGCATCAACCCCTCTTCCTGCATATCAATACGCTCCAGATTTGGATACACCTCTGCCACAAGGAAATCACGACAGGTTTGTGCAATCATTTTCTGCTCTTCATCAAATTCTTCAGGAATAAATACATCCTGATAGGCGGTTTCTGTTATCAAAAACTCTCCACCCTTAATAGTCTTTTTGTCTGTAGTCTCCATATACCTATAAGATTAAAGCATTTCAAAAATACCGGCAGCACCTTGCCCGCTACCCACACACATGGTTACCATACCGTATTTCTGTTTTCTTCTTTTTAATTCATTAAACAACTGCACAGATAGTTTTGCACCGGTACATCCAAGCGGATGACCAAGTGCAATAGCACCTCCGTTAACATTTAAAATATCCTTATTGATTCTTAATTCTCTAACAACCGCCAGCGATTGAGAAGCAAAGGCCTCATTCAATTCAATCAATTCAATCTGATCAAGCGTCATACCTGCCTGTTTCAAAGCTTTAGGAATGGCATATATAGGGCCAATACCCATAATCCGCGGAGGAACACCAGCTATACCATAACTTACCAACCTTGCAATAGGTTCAACACCCAACTCTTTCATTTTCTTTTCAGAAACCACCAATACAAATGCAGCACCATCAGATGTTTGCGAAGAGTTTCCGGCAGTTATACAACCATCGGCTGCAAATACCGGCTTCAATTTAGCCAGTTTCTCTACTGATGTATCAGCCCTTGGCCCTTCATCAGTATCCACTACATAGGTCCTGGTTTTCTTTTTCATATCAGCATCCAGATAGTTCTCATTTACTGTAATTGGCAAAAGACCATCTTTCAAATGACCATTTTTAATAGCCTCAACTGCCTTCTGATGAGATTGGTAAGAAAACTCATCCTGATCTTCCCTGCTCACATTGTATACACGGGCAACTTCTTCAGCAGTTAACCCCATACCCCAATACCAATCCGGATTAACCCTTGCTACCTCAGCATTTGGAACAACTTTCCAACCGCCAAAAGGCATACCCGACATCACTTCAACCCCACCGGCAACAATACAATCGGCCATACCGCTTTTTATTTTGGCAACAGCCGTTGCAATAGTCTCCAATCCCGATGCACAATACCTATTTACAGTTACACCCGGCACCTTATCTGTATCTAAACCCATCAGCGAGATCATACGGCCAATATTCAGCCCCTGTTCAGCCTCCGGAGTTGCATTACCCACAATTACATCATCAATCTGTTCCTTTTCAAGGTTTGGCACCGAAGCCACCAAATGTCTGATCACTTCGGCAGACAGATCATCGGCCCTTGTAAAACGAAATACACCCCGCGGGCCTTGCCTACTGCGGTACGATATCCTGCTATAATATATGCTTCTTGCATGTCTTATCTTTTTTAATCAAAAATTAATTCCTTAACGGCTTACCTTTAGTTACAATGCTTTGGATACGTTCAAGCGTTTTCCTTTCACCGCAGAGCGATAAAAACACTTCCCTTTCCAAATCCAGCAAATATTGCTCGGTTACTTCCGTAGGCGATGAAAGATCACCTCCACACATTACCCAGCCTAATTTTTCAGAGATCTTTTTATCGTGCTCAGAAATATAATGGCCCGAATACATGGTATTAGCACCTGCATAAACAATACCCAAGCCCTGTTTACCCAAAACTTTAATATCCTTACGCTGAACCGACTTGGTATAACCTGCATCTGCAAGTTCAATTGCTTTAGCCTTGGCATCGGCAATAAGTCTGCTGCGGTTCATAGAAATAGAATATTTACCTTTTTGCAAATAACCCAATTCAAATGCCTCAGCAGCCGAAGTAGAAACCTTAGCCATACCAATAGTTAAAAACCTATCCTTAAGCACATTTTGAACAATCTGATCGTCATTGTACTCATCAGAAGCCCTTAAAGCAAACTCTTTGGTACCACCACCACCAGGAATAACCCCTACACCAAACTCAACCAAACCCATATAGGTTTCGGCATTCAGCTGCACATGATCTGCATGTAAGCTAAACTCACAGCCCCCACCAAGCGTAAGGTTATGTGGAGCAACAACCACCGGAATAGATGAATACCTGATGCGCATAGAAGTATTCTGAAACATCCTTATAGCCATATTCAATTCATCCCATTCCTGCTCAACCGCCATCATAAAGATCATCCCTACATTGGCACCTGCCGAGAAGTTTGCACCATCATTACCAATAACCACCCCTCTGTAATCCTTCTCTGCCATATCAATAGCCTTATTAATAGCCTGTAAAGTATCACCACCAATGGTATTCATTTTAGAATGAAACTCTACGTTAATAATGCCATCGCCAAGATCAATAATAGATGCACCGGAGTTTTTCCAGATCACCTTATTGGCCCTTAAATTATCAAGAATAATAAATGCCTCAGCACCCTGTACCGCTTTATAGCTTTTAGTAGGGATATCATAATATTTACGCACACCATCCTCTACCTTGTAAAACGAAGTATTGCCCGCAGCAAGCATTTCATGAACCCAGGCCGCAGCCTCATGTCCATATTTTTTCATGCCTTCAATAGATTCTGCAACACCCACAGCATCCCAAACTTCAAACGGTCCCAAATCCCATCCAAAACCAGCCCGCATGGCATCATCAATTCTATATAGCTCATCAGAAATCTCAGGAATCCTGTCAGATACATACTCGAACAGACCAAAAAACGAAGCCCTAAAAAGCTCGCCCGCTTTGTCTTTTCCAGCAGCAAATACCTTCATCCTGTCTCTTACGTTCTCAATCGGCTTGGTCAAATCCAGCGTGGCCGACTTAACCTTTACCTGCGGTCTGTATTCCAGTGTTTTTAAATCGAGTGCAAGAATTTCTGTTTTGCCCTCAGCAGTTTTTGTTTTTTTATAGAAACCCTGGTTGGTTTTATCACCAAGCCATTTGTTGGCTTCCATCTTTTCTACATATGCCGGAAGTTTAAAAAGATCATGTGCCTTATCATCCGGGCAATTATCATAAAGTCCTTTTGCAACCTTAATCATGGTATCTAACCCAACCACATCAGTAGTACGGAAAGTTGCCGATTTTGGTCGGCCCAAGGCCGGACCGGTATATTTATCCACTTCCTCTACCGTAAGCTCCATCTTTTCAACTAGATGTAATAGCGCCATAATAGAATACACCCCAACCCTGTTTGCAATGAACGCAGGCGTATCTTTACATAAAACAGTCGTTTTACCTAAAAACTTATCGCCATAATACATCAGAAAATCAACCAGTTCCGGCTTAGTATGCGGCGTAGGAATAATTTCAAGTAACCTTAAATAACGTGGTGGATTAAAAAAATGCGTACCGCAGAAATTAGCCCTAAAATCATCACTTCTACCCTCTGCCATCATATGAATAGGAATACCAGATGTATTTGAAGTAACCAAAGTACCTGCTTTACGGTGTTGTTCAACCTGCTCAAATACCTTTTTCTTTATATCCAGATTCTCTACAACAACCTCAATAATCCAATCGCAGCCTGCAATTTTCGACATATCATCATCAAAATTACCGGTAGTAATTTTGCTAAGTACTTTTTTTGAATAAACTGGCGAGGGATTAGTTTTCACAGCTGTTTGCAATGCTGCATCAACTATACCATTTCTAGGCCCCTCTTTTGGCACAATATCTAACAACAAGACCTCAACACCTATATTTGCAAAGTGACAGGCAATACGCGATCCCATAATACCAGATCCCAATACCGCAACCTTATTTATCTTTTTGTTTATCATTTCCATCAGTATATTTTGCTTTTAATGATTATCGGGCAATACCCCAATTAGCCTTTATTTTCGCCGTTTTCTACAGGTATTTTATAAGCCAAAGTCAGTTTATTTACTTTCTGTAAGGATTGTATTAAATTGTTCTTTTCGTGAGAGTTTAAGTTTTCATTTAGGTACTCATTAAATGAAATAACCACACCTTTTGCAAGCTGCCTTTTCTCACGACCAAAATCTGTAAGGTAAACCTTAACCGATCGCTTATCACCCGCAGAAGTTTCCCTATATATTAACCCCAGATCCTCCATATTGTTTAACATTCTGGATAAACTTGTAGCCTTAACGCCAAGCAAACCCGCAAGCTGAGACACGGCCGTTCCCTCTTTATCTATATTAATTAATACATACCCAATTGCCTGTGTAATCCCGAATCCAGATGCGATCTGGTTATAAGTATTGGCCATGTTTTGCCACACTACTTTTAAAAAATAATCTATTGTCTCCTGCTGTTTCATTAAATACTATGCTTGCATAACAAAGCTATTGAAATAAAAATTAGTTTGCAAGTATATTTCTCAAAATATTATAACATAAAAAACCCACTCTATTATTTTAGAGTGGGTTTTCAAACTTAATACCGTTTCAGACTAGTAAAGCGTAAACTCTACCCTTCTGTTTTGTTGACGGCCCGATGCAGTTTTATTTGATGCAATAGGCTGGCTCTCGCCATATCCTGTTGCCTCTATACGCGAAGCATTGGCTCCTTGCGATGTTAAATAAGCTTTCACAGATTCTGCTCTGGCTTTAGACAACCTCATATTCAACGCATCAGATCCTGTATTATCAGTATGACCTGCTAATTTTAAGCTAAAGTTTTTCTCAACCAACAGCGCCGCAACGCGATTCAATGTAGCATAAGATTTTGCCCTGATGGTAGCTTTACCCAAATCAAACTCTAAGTTTTTAATCGCATCAGCAACAACCTTACGGTCAGCTTCAGTTATCACTACTTTTTCAATCGGAGCAGGTACTTTTAGCGGACATCCAGATCCATCAACAACAGTTCCTGCAGGCGTACCCGGACATTTATCCAGTTTATCAGCAACACCATCGCCATCTGTATCTTTCAGCAAATCGTTCATTTCGCCTCTTAGCTTTTGGTTCTCAGCTTTCTGAGCTTCCAAATCACCTTTTAAAGCATTGGCAGTTTGTTTAGCCTGTAAAGCCTCATCATAAGTTAAAGCTACAGGATTATGCCATGCAAGCTGTTTTTGTCCGCTACCCAAAGCAAATTCTAAACCACCATAAGCATACGAGTATTTATCATTGCTTCCGCGATAGTAACCATCAAGATCATCATTATCAAGATAGTTCATTGTCCAGCCCAGATCAAGGTTTATCCTGTCCGATAGTTTAAACTTAGCACCTACACCAACCGGAATAACCAGTTCATTAAGTGTTTCGCCATTTTTATAGTCGGTCAAAGTACCACCTGCTGTAGCAGTTTTAACTTTATAACCTGCAACACCAGCACCTGCCGATGCATACAACTGCAATGCATTGTTTTTATTGAACATATCAATATTAAACAAATTCACTACAGCATTTAAACTTGCTGAATAATCCAACTTGGTTTCAAAAGCACTAAACGGACTCTCGTTTACTGCACCACTTTTATATGGTTCAGAATTATCGCCGGTTAACTTACCCCTTACCCCATCTAAACGCAATGAGAAATATGGTGTAATTTGCTTTTTAATGTATAATCCGTAGCCGAAATTACTTTTCCAGTTCGAGAAATCATTTTTTCCACCTAACGGAGAAATTGGAGCTAATGCACCGCCATTTATACCAATAGACCACGTATTTAACTTATTTGCATCGCCACTTGTAACCCGTGTTGAATCCTGAGCCTGAACTGCACCACCTATAAAAAGGCCTGCAACGGCTAATGGTAAACATTTAAATAATCTTAGTTTCATATATAGAATTTTTAAATGTTAACCTTCAATACTTAGGCCAAACGGCCTAAACTACCTTTTAAAGGAGTTAAAAGAGAGATCGATTGTACTATATACTATACAAAAACTACCATGCGGCAATACTATCATCGCCTCTTGGATCGGCACCACCCTGATAATACCCCCACTTGGTTTTTAATATTGCATCTACCCTGCCAATTGGCCCACGGGGCACAATATGGTAACCTTTAGCCTTAAGTTTTAAAGTGGTTAAACTATCAAGCGTATTATCCTCTGTATAAACTTCATCAGGTAACCATTGGTGATGAAACTTTTTAGCCGATACCGCCTGCTGCATACTCTTTTCGAATTCTATTACGTTTAATATGGTTTGAAAAACCGATGTAATAATGGTTGAACCACCCGGCGTGCCCACTACCATACACAACTTACCATCCTTTTCTATAATAGTAGGCGTCATAGAACTTAACATACGCTTACCGGGGGCTATGGCATTAGCCTCGCCACCAACCAATCCATACATATTAGGTGTACCGGGCTTTACAGAAAAATCGTCCATTTCGTTATTTAACAAGAAACCCGCTCCTTTTACTACTACTGCTGCACCGTACGACCCGTTTAAAGTTGTGGTAATTGCTACCGCATTCCCATCCCTATCTACAATAGAAAAATGAGTAGTTTCCTCATGCTCACGAATAGCTAAATCGCCTTCTTTAACTTCTGTACTTGGAGTTGCCTTGTTCCAGCTAAAATTGCTCATCCTACCTTTTATGTAAGCATTATTTAAAAGCTGCTGCTCCGGCACTTTAAAAAAATCAGGATCGCCAAGGTAAGCAGCCCTATCAGCATATACCCTACGCTCGGCCTCAACCACCAATTGAACAGTTGAATCAGCATTTAAACCCCATCGTTTTAACGGATAACTTTCTACCGATTTCAGCAATTGCAACAGCGCAATACCCCCGCTTGATGGCGGCGGCATTGTAATAATTTTATACGCTTTATAATTGCCTATTATAGGTTTACGCCAAACTGCCTTATAATTTTTAAGATCTTCTTTAGAGATAATTCCCTGCCCTCGTTGCATCTCGGCCACCAAACTATCTGCAACCGGCCCTTCATAAAATCCAGCGTTGCCATGGTCTCTAATCGATTCCAGCGTATTGGCCAGTTCTTTTTGAATCAAAATATCACCTTCCTTCCAATCGTCTGCTTTTAAAAAAGCAGTACCATCAGGGTTGAACTTAGCAAATGTTTCTTTTAGTCCGTTAAGTTCTCTGGCCTGCCTTACGCTAACTTTAAAGCCATTTTTAGCCAGATCTATAGCAGGCCCAATTAAATCGGCCCATTTTAGTTTTCCATATTTTTGATGAGCCTGAACCATTCCGGCTACCGAGCCCGGAACCCCCGCAGCCAAATGGCCATACAAACTTTTATCGACAATGGCATTTCCGG
Organism: Pedobacter ginsengisoli; assembly: GCF_002736205.1. Lineage (NCBI taxonomy): Bacteria > Pseudomonadati > Bacteroidota > Sphingobacteriia > Sphingobacteriales > Sphingobacteriaceae > Pedobacter > Pedobacter ginsengisoli. The sequence continues at coordinate 3,846,635 of NZ_CP024091.1, forward strand.
CAGAATCTAAATACATGTCTCTTGCCGACAATGCTGCCGCTTTTTCTCTAAAGTCCAATGTATTTGCTTCTCCCGAAGCAGTGCGATAAACCATAAAACCACCACCACCCAAATTGCCTGCATTAGGATAAACAACAGCCAGGGCAAACTGCACAGCAACCGCAGCATCAACCGCGTTACCGCCCTTTTTTAAAATAGCAAGGCCAACTTTAGAAGCAAGCGGACTGGCCGAAACTACCATTCCATTTCTATATTCGTTACCATTGCGCTTACCAAGCTGTCCGCCAACACATCCGGATAGCATCAACCCTGCAAGCAAAAAGGCAACCGCCGAGAATACAATGTTCTTATTCGTGTTTCTCTTCTTTATAGTTCTCTGCGTCGACATAAATCTTATCAATAATATCTTTATTCTTTTCCAGAATAATCTTACGTTTCAAACTAAGTTTAGGCGTAAGCTCGCCACCATCAATAGTCCACTGTTTGGCCAACAGAGCGAAGCGTTTAACCTGCTCCCATTTACCAAAATCCTTACCCGATAACACCACAATCTGCTGAAATTTTTCTAACACATTCGGGTCCTTCACCATTTCAGCATCGGTGGTATACCCTATTCCCTTTTTCTCGGCCCAGACTTTTAAAGCAACAAAATTAGGAACAATTAAAGCCGATGGAAACTTACGATTTTCGCCAAGTACCATAACCTGTTCCACCAATGGTGTTTCTTTAAATTTATTTTCTATCATTTGAGGCGCCACATACTTACCGCCTGCAGTTTTAAATATCTCTTTTTTACGATCAGTAATTTTCAAAAACCTGCCATTTACCAGCTCGCCAATATCGCCGGTATGGAACCAGCCATCCTTATCTATGGTTTCGGCAGTAAGGTCATCGCGCATATAGTAGCCCTTCATAATATCGTGGCCACGCGCCAAAACCTCTCCATCTTCGGCAATCTTTACCTCTACCCCTTCAATTGCAGGCCCTACAGTACCAAACATGGTATTACCAAAATGGTTTACTGTAATTACCGGCGATGTTTCTGTTAATCCATAACCTTCAAACACCGGCATACCTGCCGCCCAAAAGATTCTTGCTAACCGCGGATTTAAAGCTGCCCCGCCCGAAATAATAACAATGATATTGCCGCCCAGGGCTTCCTGCCATTTTTTAAATACCAGTTTTCGGGCAATGCCTAGTTTTAAATTATAGAACCAGCCGCTTTCAATTTCAAACTTCTCTGCCAACGTTACCGACCAAAAGAAAATCCCTCTTTTAACACCGGTAAGCGCCTTGCCTTTTTCCATGATTTTCTCATAAACCTTTTCCAACAACCGCGGAACTGTCGAAAAAACCGTAGGTTTTACAAACTGAATATCGGCCACAATAGTATCCATGCTTTCAGCATAATAAACACCAGTATTTGTAAACATATACAGGTACACAACCATGCGCTCAAAAATATGAGACAGTGGTAAAAAGCTAAGCCCTGTTCTTATTCCATCTGGTAAAAGCACTGCCGAATTCTGGAAATTTTTAACCAGATTATCATGCGTAAGCATAACCCCTTTAGGCGTTCCGGTTGTTCCCGAAGTATATATAAGAGTTAAAATATCGTCGGCCTTTATTTGCGCTCGGTATTCGTCCAGATTTATCTGAAACTGCTTTATACCATCGGCCAGTAATACAGACCAGTTCTCGGCTCCAGAAACCTCATTAAATGTATATACCTTAATGGCTGATTTCAGTTCGGCACATACATTTTTTAGTTTTTTATAAAGCGTTTCATCAGCCGCAAATACCACGGTAACAGCTGCATTTTCGAGGATAAACTTAATATCGTGCTCTGCAAGTGTTGGATAAAGCGGTATCTGATAAGCACCTATCTGCATGATGGCAAAATCGGCAATATTCCATTCTGGCCTGTTATGTGAAATTACCGCCACTCTGGATTCTTTTTCAATACCTATTCCAATAAGCCCACGGCTCAGCGCATCAACCGTATCACAAAACTTTTGAGTACTGTATTTTACCCATTGCCCGTTTATTTTACCACTAACAAATTCTTCCTTTGGAAATTTCTCTAAATTGTATTGAAGCAAGTCGAATACTCTTGTTATCGTTACAGCCATGGTACTTCGCTTAATATTTACACTATAAGAATTTGGTTTAACCAAGGTACGTCCATATATTCTTTCTATATACCCCTTGTTTCCCAAACTTAACTAAAAATAATTAATAATATTTTAGAATTACAATGTGATTTTCGTCATATACAGTGTTCATCATGCCACAACATATCCCAAAGCATATGTGTCTCTAACATTTTAAATTAACAAGAATAACTTCCATTATTAGTCAGCCTGATCAACAAATAATAACCGCATAGCATAACTATAATAAATGCAGTATTGGAATGCTCTTAGGATAAGTTCTTCTGTAAGAGATAAGCTACACTTGCTACTTAGATTACCGTTATAAAATCATCCATTATATAAAAATACATAGCTGAAAACCAGCATTTATAATCTGAATGTCATGGCATGGCACAATAGTTGTTATCATTGCTTTCATCTAATTAAAAGTTAAAAACAGACATTATGAAAAAATTAATCTTTACTCTATTTTGTTGTACAGCATTGCTAGCATTAACATCTAATGTAGCAAATGCTCAAAGCTATAAAACCGCGCTAGGTATGCGCATTGATGCTGGCGACGGTTCAACCGGCGTTGGTTTTAACGTGAAACATTTCTTCTCTAGAAACGGCGCAGTTGATGCTAACCTTATCTTTTTTGATGGAAACGTTGTTGGTTTAGGCGCAGAATTTCAATATCAGGCTCCAATTGCAGGTGCAAGAGGATTAGATTGGTATTTAGGTGTTGGTCCGAACTTCTTGTTTGGAAAACACTCCACTGCAGTTCAACTTAGACCTACTGCTGGTTTAGATTTCAAAATCCCTAACGCACCAATTGATTTCGCATTTGACTGGCGCCCAATGTTTACCCTTAATCAAGGAACAGAATTTACCGCAGCACGTTTTGGTATTTCATTGCGTTACGCGTTCTAAAAGCAAGAATTTTAAACATCTTCCCAATTGAAAAACAACAAAGGCTGCGAATATAAATTCGCAGCCTTTGTTTCTATATCAAGATTTTGCTTGTATCAAAACTTACCAAATGGCCTTGCTAGTCTGGGATCCTGAGATAAACTCAGGATCAGGTGATGGTGGTAGCTCCTTACTATGCAAGCTTTTTTTACCCTTTAAGCCAACGTTCCCTTACTTTCTTCTCCCCTTCGCTGGCATTCTCATTAATTGTTGTTACCAATTTAACATTCGGATTAGCCTTTAATTTAAGCGAGATGTCCCTTACCAAACCATCTCTTCTAATAGTTACTGTAATTACATCACCAACATTTTTACCGGTTACAACAGGCATTTTCTCTATCGCTACTTCAACAGGTACACCATCAACAGTAATTACCTGATCGTTAACATTTAGGCCACCTTCCCAGGCAGCAGAATTACGAGAAACAGCAGATACAATGATGTTACCTTCTACTTTTTTAGATGCTACACCTAAATAAGGTACGCTTTTACCCTCATTTTCATCTACAACGTTAATTCCTGCATAGCCAAAGTATTTTTTATACTCAATAGCATCCGTTCCGTTTACATACTTGGCCCAGAAATTAGTAAAGCTAATGCCGCTAATTTTCTCGACCATGGCTTTAAATTCAGCATCAGTATAACCCCTCCCTAATTTTTTATAGTACTCATGATACATGGTTTTCATTACATCATCTAAACTTTTGGTTCCTTTAGTAGCATGGGCAATTTCGAGATCCATAAGCATACCAACTACCTCACCTTTACTGTAATAAGAAATGGTTGAATTGTTAGAGTTTTCGTTAGGACGATAAGCCTTAATCCATGCATCGTAGCTAGCTTCGGCAGCCGACTGAACTTTTGCACCCGGTGTATTTACAACATTTGCAATAGCAGTTGCAAGAGCTTGCGCAGTTTCATCCACAGTAAAAAAACCTGCGCGGTGGGTTAGTTTATTCTCGTAATACGATGTAAAACCTTCGGCAACCCAAAGATTGGTGGTGTAGTTCTCGTTGTCGTAATCAAAAGGTCCTAAAGCTACAGGGCGCAGACGTTTTACGTTCCAAAGGTGATAATACTCATGTGCAACAAGATTTAAAAAATCTTTATAGCCTTTTGTGTCAGCATATTTATCTCTGGATGCACCAAGCACTGTTGAATTTAAGTGTTCCAAACCACCACCTCCGGTTGCACGGTTGTGTACAATGAAAGTATAATGTTTGTTTGGGTTTTCGCCGTAAATTGCGGTCCCTTGCTCCACAACTTTCGCCATATCAATTTTAAGCTTATCGGCATCATAATTACCACCACCATACATGGCCACCTCATGTTTAACTCCTGATGCGGTAAACTCAAAAACATCCTGATTACCTACTTCAATTGGGCTATCGAATAAAATATCAAAGTTTGAGGCTTTATAAGTAAATGGCTTTCCGGTTACAGGCTCTAAACCTGTTGATACCTTCTCCCATCCTTTATAAGGGTTTACTTTAACGGTGATTGGCAGGTCCAGCATACCATCCGGGTACATGAATATTCCGGTGCTTGACAGGAATGCATGACTTTCATCAACAAAAGATGTACGCACAGATATTTCAAAAGCATACACTCGGTATTTTATTTTAACGTTTTTTGCCTTGGCCGAATAAATTCGCCAGGCGTTTTTTCTTACTTTTTCGAATTTAACGGGCTTGTTGTTTGCGGTCGCCGAAAAACCCTCTACGTTTTTTGCAAATTCACGAACAAGATATGATCCTGGTGCCCATACGGGCATTTTTACATCTACATAATCCTTAGATAATCCTGAAATGTTCATTTCCATTTCAACGTAATGTGCTTGTGGTTCTGTAAAATTTACTTCGAACCCGATCTGTACCTGCGACTTTGCTGTCATACTAATTGATAGTAATACTATTAATCCTGCTAATGATGTTTTCATCAAAAAATCTTTGTAATATAAGTTAGTTCATCTTTTACTGCTCCAAACTTATATAAAAGTGCTTTAGCATTGGCAAAGAGCTCTAAAAAAATTACACAAATGTTAGTTATATAGCGTATATTTTATGTGTCTTTTTATGCGGCCCGTAAGCAAAATATTACGTTAAATGGGCTGTAACATCCTTAATACAAGGTTTGTGGGGCATTATATTTGAATATTTTTGTGCGCTAATACTAGTTAGTCAATAGAACATTTAGTTATCCCAGCATTATGAAGCTTAAGTATATCGTTTATGCCCTAATTATTTTAGGGTTTCTTTATTTAATCTACTACAGAATTTCGGCCAATAAGGCCATCGAAAATTCAGGTGGCGGAAAAGGTGGAGGCAAAGGTGCTAAAGGCGGTGGACAAGCGATGAATGTGAATGGCGTTGTTGTAAATGCTTCGGCATTTAATAATGATTTAGAAATCACAGGGGCTATTGAGGCTAATGAGGCGGTTACTTTGAAAAGTGAGGTATCGGGATTGGTTACCGGTATTCATTTTAAGGAAGGTACAAATGTGAGCAAGGGTGCTTTGCTTGTAAAAATAAACGATAGAGATATACAGGCGCAATTGCAAGACGCACTGACTAAGGAAAGGTTATCGGCTACTAATGAGAACCGCGCGAAACAGCTTTTGGAAAAGGGTGCTATTAGCCAGGAGGAGTATGATACTTCGCTTGCAGATTTGCAATCGCTTAAGTCGCAAACGCAATTAATCCGTGCACAACTGGCCAAAACTTCTATTTATGCGCCTTTTAGCGGTAAGGTAGGCTTGCGCTCTATATCTGTTGGCGAGTATATTACTCCCGCAAGTGTTATTGTAAACCTGCTTAGTATTGATCCTATTAAAATAAATTTTGCGGTTCCGGAGAAGTATGCCGGACAGATTAAAATAAACTCTGAAATTTCTTTTAAAACTGATGGTTCTGCAAAATCGTATACCGGCAAGGTGTTTGCCATTGAACCGGGAATAAATTCACAAACAAGAACACTGCAGATTAAAGCACTGGCATCTAACCCTAATAACGAGCTTTTACCAGGGGCTTTTGCAAGGGTTAAACTGGCCCTTACTACTTTAAATGATGCCATTTTAATACCTAATGAGGCAATTATTCCGGTACTTGATGGGAAAACGGTGTTTATAACTAAAGGTGGACAAGCGCAGCAGGTTCCTGTTGAAGCGGGTACGCGTACGGCAAAAGCCATTGTAATTACTTCGGGATTAAAGGTTGGGGATACAGTTTTAACTACTGGTGCTATGGCACTTAAAACGGGAACCCCGGTACATGTAACAGTTACTAAAAACTAAGAGCGGCAGGATGAGTATTTCGACCACTAGTATAAAAAGGCCTGTTCTGGCCATTGTAATGAACCTGATGATCCTGCTGTTTGGGGTTATTGGATACAACTTTTTGGGAATTAGGGAGTTTCCGAATATTGACCCTACGGTGGTTTCGGTACGGACTTCTTATCCGGGGGCTAACTCTGATATTATTGAATCGCAGATTACTGAACCGCTCGAGAAATCTATTAACGGAATTGATGGGATCAGGAACATTTCTTCGTCAAGTAACCAGGGAAGCAGCAATATTACTATTGAGTTTAATCTGGATAAGAATATTGATGATGCTGCAAATGATGTGCGAGATAAGGTATCGCAGGCGGCCAGAAGCCTACCTAAAGATATTGATGGCAACCCGGTGGTAAGTAAGGCTGATGCCAACTCGGATGCTGTTATTACGATGACCATTCAGAGTGATAAACGAAATGTAATGCAACTGAGTGATTATGCTGAAAATGTTATTGCTGATAGGTTGCAAACAATAACCGGGGTTAGTAGTATACAGATTCAAGGGCAAAGAAAGTACGCCATGCGTATTCGTATTGATCCTAATAAACTGGCTGCTTATGGCCTTACATCGCAAGATATTGTTACGGCTTTAGATAAGGAAAATGTGGAGTTGCCTTCGGGTAAAATAACGGGTGCAAGCACGGAACTGGTCATAAAAACTTTAGGCAAATTAACTGATGAGGATGAGTTTAACAACCTGATACTTAAAAATGACTCTGACAATGTAGTTCAGTTAAAGGATGTTGGCTATGCGGTTTTAGGGTCTGAGAATGAGGAAACTGTTTTAAGGGAGTCTGGCAAACCCATGGTTGCTGTAGGCCTTGTTCCGCAGCCGGGGGCCAATTATCTTGATATTTCTAAGGAGTTCTATAAGCGCTTTGATCAGCTTCAAAAAGATATTCCGCAGGATATAAAACTTAATATCTCCTTAGACAATACAAGGTTTATACAGAGTTCGGTTACTGAGGTGGCAGAGACGATTATATTGTCGCTGGTGCTGGTTATTCTGATTATTTATCTGTTCTTTAGAGATTGGGCAATTGCCATTAGACCGTTGATAGATATCCCGGTATCGCTGGTCTTTACTTTTTTTATCATGTACATTTTTGGGTTTTCTATTAATGTGCTTTCGCTGCTTGCAATTGTACTGGCAACGGGTTTGGTGGTTGATGATGGGATTGTGGTTACTGAAAATATCTTTAAAAAGGTTGAAGAGGGCTACTCTCCTTTTGAGGCTGCCATTAAAGGTTCTAATGAAATCTTTTTTGCTGTTATTTCGATTTCCGTTACGCTGGCGGCTGTGTTTTTACCGGTTATATTTTTGCAGGGTTTTGTAGGGCGGCTGTTTAGGGAGTTTGGGGTAGTAATTGGGGCCGCTGTGCTGATATCGGCATTTGTGTCGTTAACGTTAACGCCGATGTTGAATGCCTACCTGATGAAAAAGAGCGGGCATAAGAAATCTAAATTCTATGACCTGACTGAACCTTACTTTGTGGCCATGAATGATTGGTACGAGGAAAAACTAAATAAGTTTCTGGACAGAAGATGGCTGGCATTACCTATTATTTTGGTGTGTTTGGGGCTTATTGTTTTGTTCTGGAAGATATTGCCTAAAGAAACCGCTCCATATGATGACAGGAGTGCCATTAATATGAATATGACATTGCCTGAGGGCTCGTCTTTTGCTTACACTGATGAATTTGTTGGTAAGGTGGCTCAAATGGTTCAGGATTCTGTGCCTGAAAAGAAAGTTGCGATTACGGTAACTTCGCCTGGTTTTGGGGGTTCAGCATCTACAAATAGTGGTTTTTTAAGAATGGGCTTAACAGATCCACACGAAAGAGAACGCTCGCAGGCTGATATTACTAATGCTTTAACTAAAATCACCAGAAAATATACCGAAGGTAAGGTAGTGGTAACACAACAGCCTACTATTTCTGTTGGCCGAAGAGGTGGCTTACCTATCAATTATATTATACAGGCACAGAATTTTGAAAAGTTGCGCGAAAAAGTGCCTCTATTTATGGACGAAGTGGCAAAGGACCCTACTTTTACTACTTCTGATGTGAACCTGAAGTTTAATAAGCCTGAAATTGACCTTACCATTGACAGGGCGAAGGCTAAAAACCTTGGGGTTTCTGTAGCAGATATTGGCTCGGCCCTGCAATTGGGCTTAAGTGGTCAGCGTTTTTCTTATTTCTTTATGAACGGAAAGCAGTATCAGGTAATTGGCCAGTTTGAAGTTGGAGACAGGAAGGCACCGGTTGATTTGAGCTCAGTATATGTTAGGAATGACAAAGGTGAGTTAATTCAAATTGATAACCTGGTTTCGACTAAGGAGGAAAGCAGTCCACCACAATTGTACCGTAATAACCGTTTTACGGCAGCTACTGTTTCGGCAGGTTTGGCTCCAGGTAAAAGTATAGGCGAGGGTTTGGAGGCAATGGACAGGATATCGGCAAAGGTACTGGACGAAACTTTTTCTACAGATTTGGGTGGCGAATCGAGAGATTTTAGAGAAAGTGCTTCGAATACTTCTTTCGCCTTTGGCCTTGCATTATTACTGGTTTACCTGATCCTTGCCGCACAGTTTGAAAGTTTTAAAGATCCTATTATCATTATATTAACGGTACCGATGGCTGTGGCTGGTGCATTTTTATCGCTCTGGTTGTTTGGCCAGAGCTGGAATATTTTTAGTCAGATTGGCACCATTATGCTAATTGGTCTAGTAACCAAGAATGGTATTTTAATTGTAGAGTTTGCTAATCAACTTAAAGAGAAGGGCAAAAGTGTTCATGATGCAATCAGAGAGGCCTCTGTATCCAGGTTAAGGCCTATTTTAATGACCAGTTTGGCAATTGCTATTGGCGCGCTTCCTATTGCAATGGCTTTAGGTGCGGCTGCTAAAAGCAGAATGGGTATGGGTATTGTAATTGTTGGCGGCACTATATTCGCGCTTATTCTTACGCTGTTTGTTATTCCGGCTATTTACTCGTACTGGTCTAAAGAACATAAGGAAAACTCAGAACTTAAGGATTCGTTAATAGCTGCACTGAAAACGGAAAATGCATAAGGGGCCATTTACAAAGAGAAATATGAAAAAGCTTAATTTTATTTTAATCATACTTTTTGCAGCCTTTGTACAAAATGCATGGGGACAGGAAAAACTATCGCTTGAACAGGCAATTACCATTGCACTGCAAAATAATTACGATATAAAACTGGTTAATAATGATCTGCAAATTGCAAAGAACAATACCAATATCGGAAATGCAGGTTTTTTACCTGGAGTTACGGGCAGCTTTGCTACTGATGGAAGCAGACAAAATACGGTACAGACCACATCGACCGGTGCTGAAAGGGTTGCTGATGGGGTTAGAAACACCAGCATGAACTATGGCGTAGCGCTGGACTGGACTATTTTTGATGGCTTTAAGATGTTTGCTACTTATGATAAATTAAAGGAGTTGCAAAAACAGGGTGAAGTGACTGCCAAGGCTACCATATTAACTACTATCGCTGATGTTATTAGTTCATATTATGCAGTGGTAAAACAACAGCGGCTTGTTCTTGCCAATGATAGTGCTTTGGATATTTCGAAGTTCAGATTAACTATTGCCGACAATAAACTGAAGCTTGGCAAGGGTTCTAAGCTTGATGTTTTGGCTGCTCAGGTTGATTATAATACGGATACATCGGCCTATTTGCAACAAAAGAACCTGCTGCAAACTGCTATGATTACATTAAACCAGGTTATGGCCAGGGCTATTGATGTTAAATTTACTGCAGAAGAAGGCATGAACATTGATTATAAACTTGATTACGCATTATTGCAAGAGCAAACTCAACAGCTTAATCCTGATTTACAGCATGCATTTATAAATAAAAAGGTGGCGGAGCTTAGCTTAAAGGAGGTTAAGGGACAGCGGTATCCGGTAGTTGGCGTAAATGGTGGCTATGCGTTTTCGAGAAGTGCCAACCCAACGGGCTTTAATCAGAAATTTAGAGGCCAGGGTATTTCGTATGGTTTAACGGCCAGCATGAATATCTTTAATGGCTTTTTACAGCGCCAGAATGAAAGAAATGCTAAGGTTTCCATTAATTCGTCAGAAGTAGCTCTTGAAAAAACCAGATTAACCATTAATGCTCAGCTGCTAACTGCATTTGAAAATTATAAAACCAGCCTGGATTTATTAAAGATAGAGACTAAAAATGTAGACATTGCCAAGCAAAATCTGGATATCACTCTGGCAAAATACAGGCTCGGAAGCATTGCCCCATTGGAGCTTAGAGAGGCTCAAAGAAATTCTATAAATGCAATTACCAGGTTCCTGGAGGCCCAATATCAGGCAAAACTTACGGAAATCAGCTTAAAAGAAATAAGTGGCACATTAAATATCCAATAAGATTAGTATTTTTATCGCATGATTCTAGTAGCAGACAGTGGTTCTTCGAAAACCGATTGGATGGGTTACAGCCCCAATGAAAAAATCAACTTTAGCACACAAGGAATAAACCCTTATTTCTTAAATGCACATGATATTTTTAAGTTGTTTTCGAAGAAGAAGGAGATTGCTGCTTACGCCGATAAGGTTAAAGAAATTTATTTCTTTGGGGCAGGCTGCTCATCTCCTGATAAAATAGAGGTAATCTCTAATGGGATTTCTTCGTTCTTTACCAAGGCTTATGTGTCTGTTGAGCATGATTTGATTGGTTCTGCATATGCAACTTGTGGTGATAAAAAAGGGTTGACCTGTATTTTAGGTACCGGGTCTAATATTTCTTACTACGATGGCAAAGAGGTTCATAACGGTGCACATGGCTTAGGGTATGCTTTGGGCGATGAAGGTTCAGGCACTTATTTTGGCCGCAAACTGATTACAAGCTATCTTTATCATCATATGCCGGCTGATCTTGCGGTTGAATTTGCTGAAACTTATCAGGTTGATAAGGAATCGGTTATTACGAATCTTTATCAGAAACCGGCGCCAAACATCTATCTGGCTTCTATAAGTCGTTTTATGGCTTTACATCCTGATCATCCTTTCATTATTAATATTTTACGTGAGGGTTTCCAGGAGTTTGTTGATTCGAACATTAAGGATTACCCTAATTACAAAAGCCTTGACACTCACTTTGTAGGTTCAATAGCCTTTTATTATCAGGACATTTTGAGAGAGGTTTGCCTTAACAACCAGATAAAAGTTGGTAAAATATATCAAAAACCTATTGAGGGTATTTATAACTATATTTTAAGAAAAGAAGGCATTATGGTTTAAGCTGCCTGATTTTTTAGTCCATAAAGTACCCCTGCGGCAAGTAATAAACTTACTCCAGCATTAACTGGTAAATCCGGCTCACCTCTGGGAGGTCCGGGATTCTCCATTGCCCTGGCTATAGCAACGCTATTTAAAATAATTAGTTGGATTATTATGCTTTTGGGTTGCAACAATAATTACTTAAGCTACTGCATTAACAGCCATCCGCCTGTTCATTTCATTAGTCACCATAGTTGCTATAAATTCTAATTTTTCTTGTTCAATAGAATTAAAATCTTTCCATTGGTCACTGGCAATACACAACGTTCCTACATGAAGTCCGCTATTAGTAATGATCGGGGCTGAGGCAAAGAAATTTAAGCCATGTTCGCCAAGTACCATTGGATTTAAAATTAAACCGGGGTTTTTAGTTAATTCTTCAAATTTTACAACTCTATCTCTCTGGATAGCAATTGAACATATATTCCTATCCTTGGATGTATATGCAACAGCATTTTCTAATTGTTCTGCAGTACCCCATACAGCAGGATTATCTATAAAATTAATTATCCCTAAAGGAACATTCCACATCTTTACCATCATAGCAACCAACTTATCAAACACAAGGTCTGTTTTGGCATTCAAAATTTCATATTGTTCTAAATTTTCTAAACAATTGTGCTCACTTGGTGAAATTACTTTGGTTCCAATCATACTTACAATCCACAAAAAATTAAACTTGACGTTAGCCCATAACACTTGCAATCAAGGTATTGCAAAGTCTTTAACTCCATCACCAATATGGCAATTACCATACCCTATTTATATTTGGGCTGTAAAACAAGTATTCTTTATGGCCGAGATCCAATAAAGACCCACTTCTTTATTAGATGATAGATGTTTCATCATGAGTTTAAGATTGGAATTAAGCTATAAAATTGCAGAAATGTGTATTACAAAAGCTACAACCTTTATAATCCTGAGGGGCAGACTTTACTCAAACTGGAAGTATTTTCCCAATATTTATAGCAAAAATTTCAAAAAAAAAGCCCCCGGAATATGAAATTCCGAAGACTTGTAATAGATAAGAGTATTGCAGCTTATTTCTTAGTTACCTTAAATTCTGTTCTTCTGTTAAGTGCGCGGCCTTCTGGATTATCTTTTCCATTAGGTAATTCGTTAGGAGCTACGGGCCTTGTTTCGCCATAACCTCTACTTGTCATTCTTGAGATAGGTATTCCCTTTGAAACCAAATAGTCTACGCAGGATTTTGCCCTTCTTACCGAAAGATCCATATTGTAAGCATCTGACCCTTTACTATCAGTATGTGCACTTAGCTCAATTTCAATTTTAGGGTTATCTTCCATTATTGAGAATAAGTGATCTAGCTTACCTTTTGAATCTTCGGTTAAGGTTGCTTTATCGAACTCATACAAAACATCCTTAAGTACTATAGGCTTATCAATTTCGTAAGGTGTTAAGCAAATATCCGGGCTAAACAAGGTATCTTTTTTTGCCAGGTCATCGTAACTAAAGTTTAGAATCTTAGAGAAGTACTTATCCTTTTCTGCTGTAAGTTTTAGCTTACGATTAGAACTTACTTTAAAAATATATTCACCTGCCTGATTTGTGGTTGTTTTAAGTGTTTGTAACGAATCAACAAGTATTATAGTTGCATCGGACAAAGGTAATTTTGTATCACAATCGTAAACGATACCTTTAACTGTAAGATATTCACGTTTTACATTAAAAACCTCCAGACAGCATAGTGATTCTCTGTCTGAACTGATATAACCTTCTGTATCAGAATTATCAGCCGGGGTATAATAAATATCATCTTTTGAGGAGTTAAAAGGATAACCAACATTGCGTGGCTCTGACCAATTAGTGAAGTCACCTTCACTTTCATAAAAATCAAAACCACCCATACCTATTCTGCCATTGCTGCTAAAAAGTAGTTTCTTGGTTTGGGCATTATAGTATGGTGCCTGGTCATCCTCTGAAGAGTTTATCTTATTACCTAAGTTTATTGCCTGACCTAGTGATCCATCCGTTCTTAAAGGGCAATACCATAGATCGTATTTACCTTGTCCCCCAGGTCTGTTAGATGAGAAAATTAGGTAGTTCCCATCTTTAGTAACAAATGGCTGAATAGAATTAAATCCTTTAACATTTACCTGACTACCTAATTCAACAGGATCGCTCCATCCCTTATCAGAAGAAGTTAACTGATATATCTTTTTGTCTCCCTGAGCAGTCCAACTGGTAATATAAATAGCTTTTCCATTTGGATGAAAAGCCGGAGCTGCCGATTCTTTATCTAAACTGTTTAGGGCAACTTTTTTAATTGTAATGCCGCCTGTTAAAGGATTCCCGGGAGTTTCGTACACAGCATTTAAATATGGACTCTCCTTTTTTGAAACCTTTGCATTGTTTTGATCAGTTAAAACTTGCTTTTTCCCTGCATCACCTACTGGCCTGGAAGAAGTAAAATAAAATTTACTATCCTTTATAACTGGTGTATAGTTAGATCCCTTCTGATTAATATCATTTTGAAGCTTGGTTAACTTAAACAATCTTGGATAGCGTAGTTCGAATAATGCAAACTGACAAGAAGCTATTTCGGATTTTGTTTTTGTAACATAGGTATCATTAAGCTTATATTTTCCAGAAAATTGGTTAAATGCGGCTATTGCTTCTTCAAATTTTTGATTGGCCCTTAAAGATTCAGCATACCAGAATGTAGCAAGTACATATTTCGGATCTTTAAATTCTTTAGCCAAAGCATACCACTTCTCTGCGTCGGTAAAGTTTTTATAAAGCCTTAATGATTCGGCCAATTGAAATACGCTGTATTCGTAATCTTCCTTTTTAGGGTTATCTTGTTTTATCTTATTTGCAAAACCATAAGGAACTACAAAACCAGCACTATCTGCTGATGATAGTTGCAAAGATCTTTTATAATATTCTGCAGCTGCGTAATACTCTTTATTTTGAAAATAGACATCCGCTACTCTCTTACTATTGGTTACAAATTGCGCGTTTGCAGCAGCTGTAAATAAGCACAGGATCAGTAATGTTTTAAGCAGTTTCATCTGTAAGTGATTTATTTATGTTTAGGTGATCAGATGAGCTCGCATGATTAATCATGCTCGGTTCATATCGCGTTAGTTTATAATCTTGGACAAAAGAAGTTAGGTCCTGTAATTCCTTTTTTACTGGTAAATGAAATGGATAGTTCTAAACCTCCCTGATTGCGGGTAGCTCTACTTAAACTTGAAGTATTAAAATCATAGCTTACGCCAAAGACCATATTTTTCAAGTGCAATCCGAAGAAAGCTATTGCGGAATCATCAACTCTATAGTTAGATCCGAAAAGCAAATCAGACTCCTGATTAAGCATAAGCTGTGCATAGGCACCAATTGCTATTTCACGCGCATTACCTTGTTTCATATATAAACCATTGGGTGTAATATCAAGCACCTCTGACATCTTTATTCTGGCACCTCCATGAGCCGCATACCTGATTGGCATACGAACACTGTTACCTAAAAACTTATCGACCGGTCTGGTAATATGACCAGCCATTGCACCTCCAAACACGTTAACTCTTTGTCCTGGGTTTCCATCAAAATACATAAACCCTGCATTCACATCTGGCACTAAGGTATTAGATGATGCAAAAGATTCGTTTATTCCAAAGTTTGGATCATAACCGGTTATTGGATTGAATTGGGCTCCCAAGGTAATCTTCGAAGGATCGAAGCTTTTATTAAGAATACCTGCCTGCAAACCAAAGTTGATCATATTTAAGCCGATTTTTCCGAAATGGATGCGGTAAGCTCCTGAAACCATTGCGCTTAGATGATTATAACTAATATCTCCAGCATTCTGGTTTAAAACCATTGCTCCGAACGCTAAGTTTTTAACCGGGGCCATATCAAATGACGCTCCCCCGGTTAAAAATGAGTTTGAAATAGTTCCCCACTGCTGTTTGGCATTCAAGGAAACCCTATATTCACCATCCGTTACTCCGGTTAGTGCTGGGTTTAGCCATAGCGGGTGGGCGTAATATTGAGAGAAGTGAGGATCAATCTGTGCAACTACCCTTACAGCTCCCAAACTTAAAAACGCTCCTACTGCTATTATTTTAATTAGTTTCTTCATAACAAATTTGTTTTTCGAGTTTTTAGGTAAATGATTAATATTAACTGGAAACATCTTTTATCTTAATAGGGTTATTGTGCCTTTTTTAGTGGTTTTAGTCCCGTCATTAAATTCCGCTTCCAGGAAATACACATACACACCATTCGGCTGTACATCACCTTTATACGTTCCATCCCATCCGTTCTGGATGCTTAATGATTCGTAAATAAATTGCCCCCATTGGTTGTATACACGCAACTTCATTTTTGCAATTGTATTTCCGTACACGTACAGAATATCATTCTTACCGTCGTTATTTGGAGTAAATGTATTAGGAACAAAAATTGTGTTTCCTAAAGGATTATCACTCTTCGCGGTTAAGCTTGTAGCGTCACTTAGCTGACAGTCAAGCTGACCTTTAGCTCTAACTCTTATGGTTACACTCTGATCAGGTTTTAGACCAGGAACCAGGTAAGTAGTTCCGGTAGCTCCACCAGTAACTGTCACCCACGTTACTCCGTTATCTAATGAAACTTCGTAAGCAGTAGCTCCTGGTATTGGATTCCACTGGAATGTTATTTCAGTTGCTTTATTCTCTTTTACGGTAACAACCGGTGCATCAAGTTTACCTAGTACGGTTACTACAACTGATGTACGTG
The DNA here is from genome assembly GCF_002736205.1 of Pedobacter ginsengisoli. Lineage (NCBI taxonomy): Bacteria > Pseudomonadati > Bacteroidota > Sphingobacteriia > Sphingobacteriales > Sphingobacteriaceae > Pedobacter > Pedobacter ginsengisoli. The sequence goes on from NZ_CP024091.1 coordinate 3,863,140, forward strand.
AAGTACTTGTACATCCGGTTGCATTACTACTTTCCACATAATAAGTTGTGGTGGTGGTTAATGCTGGGGCTGTAAATGTAACTCCCTGAGCAATTGAAGTACCTCCCGTTGCAGTTGTATACCAACTATATGTAAGTGCTGCATCTGGGTTGGTTACCGAAAGTGTAATACTTGTACCTGAACACAATGGACCATCAGCTCCTGATACTGCAGTTGGTGCTGTAGGAATTGGTGCAGCATTCACTTTAACTGCTGTACGGCCAGTACTTACACAAGATGCGGTTGAAGCTTCAACATAATAAGTAGTTGTTGTAGTTACGACTGGTGTAGTAAAGGTTGCACCTGTACCAACAGCGGTTCCACCGGATGCAGTTGTATACCATTTGTATGTTACTCCATTGGCTTGAGGATTTGACACACTCAATACCGCAGGGCTTCCTATACAAGCATCTACCACTGCTGAAACTACTACCGGTGTTAGTGGTTTTGGCGAAACAGTTACAGTCACTTTAACTCTACCAGTTGCGTTTCCACAACCTGAAGCGCTTACCGCCAATACGTAGTAATCTGTATTAGCTGTTAGGGCCGGAGTAGTAAATTGTTCTCCAGTGTGCAACAATATGCCTGCTGTTGCAGCGCTGTACCATTGATACAGTATTCCTGCTTCCGCATTTTCTATTGTCAACACAGTTGATTCGCCGCTGCATATACTTGTTCCCACGGTAGCTACATCTGGTGTTTCAGGTAGAGGATTTACCGTAATTGTAATGACTTTTGCAGTTGCTGCTGTATTTTCACATTTATTAGATGCTCTTACAGTCACATAATAAGTTGTGGTTGCAGTTAATACAGGAGTAGTGAATTCTGCTCCGGTAAATACTGCATTGGTCAAGGTGGCATCGCTGTACCAGGTAAATACTGGATTAATTGCAGTTGTACTGCTTGCTGTAAGTGTTGCTGTAGTACCTGCACAGAATGGTGCCCCTGCTCCTGACACCATAATATCAGATGCTAGTGCAGGTGGATTAACAGTTACAGTAACAACCTTAGCTGTAGCAGCTGTGTTTTCACATCTGTTATCGCCCCTTACTGTTACATAGTAAGTAGTAGTAGCGGTTAATACCGGGGTAATAAATTCCGCTCCGGTAAATGCTACATCAGTTAATGTAGCATCTTTATACCATGTAAATATTGGATTTATTACAGTTGTACTGCTTGCAGTTAGTTTAGCAGTTTCACCCGCACAGAATGGAGAGCCAGCTCCTGCCACATTGATATCAGCGGCTGTTGCCGGTGGATTAACTGTTACAGTAACAACCTTAGCTGTAGCAGCTGTGTTTTCACATCTGTTATCGCCCCTTACTGTTACATAGTAAGTTTTGGTAGCTGTAAGCGTTGGGGTATTAAAGATTGCTCCGGTAAAGACTGCATTTGTTAAGGCAGCATCACTGTACCAGGTAAACACTGGGTTTGTTACTGTTATACTGCTTGCAGTTAGCCTAGCTGAAGTACCTGCGCAGAATGGAGAATCAGCCCCTGCTACATTAATATCGGCGGCTGTTGCCGGTGGATTAACTGTTACAGTAACCACTTTTGCTGAAGATGATGTGTTTTCACATTTGTTAGATCCTCTTACTGTTACATAGTAGCTGGTAGTTGCAGTTAACACAGGTGTTGTGAATTCTGCTCCCGTGAATACTGCATTGGTTAACGCAGCATCACTGTACCAGGTAAATACAGGATTTGTGACTGTTGTAGTTGTTGCAGTCAGTTTAGCTGTTGTACCTGCACAAACTGGATCATTGGTACCAGCCACGCTGATGTCTGAAGCAACTGCCGGAGGATTTACAGTTAAGGTAACTACCCTTGCTGTAGCAGCTGTGTTCTCGCATTTATTCGATCCCCTTACAGTTACGTAGTAAGTTGTTGTTGCTGTTAATACAGGAGTAGTAAATTCTGCTCCGGTAAATACTGCATTAGTTAATGCCGCATCAGTATACCATGTAAATACAGGATCAGTTACTGTTGTACTACTTGCTGTTAGTTTGGCAGTTGTTCCAAAGCATATTGGCGCCCCTGCTCCAGCCACTACAATATCAGATGCTATTGCAGGTGGGTTAACAGTTAATGTTACAACTTTAGCATTTGCTGCTGCATTCTCACACTTGTTAGCACCTCTAACGGTTACATAATAAGTTTTGGTAGCAGTAAGCGCTGGTGTATTAAATACAGCTCCAGTGAATACTACATCAGTTAATGCGGCATCACTATACCATGTAAATACCGGATTTGTTACAGTTGTACTGCTTGCCGTTAATTTGGCAATTGAACCTGCACAGAATGGTTTATCGGCTCCTATAACATTAATATCGGTTGCCAGGGCCGGTGGATTAACAGTTAATGTGATCGCTTTAGCTGTTGCGGCAGTATTTTCACATTTGTTAGATCCTTTAACCGTTACATAGTAGGTTTTAGTAGCTGTAAGTGCCGGAGTATTAAAGATTGCTCCGGTAAAGACTGCATTTGTTAAGGCAGCATCACTATACCAGGTAAACACTGGGTTTGCAACAGTTGTACTGCTTGCGGTTAATTTAGCTGGATTCCCTGCGCAGAATGGTGCATCTGCTCCATCTACACTTATATCAGTAGCAAGTGCAGGTGGGTTAACAGTTAAAGTAACTGTTTTAGCCGTAGCTGCAGTATTCTCGCATTTATTAGATCCTTTAACTGTAACATAGTAAGTAGTAGTTGCAGTAAGGGCTGGCGTTTTAAATGTTGCGCCAGTAAATGCAACGTCTGTTAAGGCCGCATCTCTGTACCAGGTAAACACAGGATTTGTAACTGTGGTACTGCTGGCAACAAGATTTGCTATTGCTCCGGCGCAGAAAGGTGTTCCCGCTCCGCTCACAGCAATATCTGCTGCAGTTGCAGGAGGGTTTACTGTAATTGTCACAATCTCGGCGCCTGAACTTAAGTTCTCGCACTTATTAGCACCTCTAACTGTTACATAAAGTGTTGTAGATGCGTTAAGAGCAGGCGTTTTGTAAACAGCACCCTCAAAAACCTGATTAGTTAACGCAGCATCACTATACCATGTAAATATTGGATTGGTAACAGTAGTTGTGGTTGCTGTTAATGTTGCTATTGTACCTGCACAGAATGGTGCATCGGCTCCACTTACTTCAAGATCAGCCGCTGTCGCAGGCGGATTAACCGTTATAGTTACGGCTTTGGCACCTGCAGCAGTGTTCTCACATTTATTTGCGCCTCTTACTGTTACGTAATAAGTTATTGTTGTAGTAAGTACAGGTGTTTTAAATGTTGCACCTGTAAATGCTACATCAGTTAATGCAGCATCTTTATACCACGTAAATACTGGTGATGTTACCGTTGTGCTTGTAGCTGTTAATGTTGCTTGGGCGCCAGCACAGAAAGGTGCGCTCGCTCCTGCAACAGCTATGTCAGCCGCAAGTGCAGTTGGATTTACTTCTAAAGTAATTTTGGTACGTGGTGTTGTATTTACACATGAATTACCATTTACTGCTTCTACATAGAAGTCATGTTTCCCTACAGACAAGCTTGCAGGGGTTGTATAAGTATCGGTATTTGAAGCCAAAAGGCTGCCACCTGTTAATGCGTCGTACCAGTTGAAGGTTACGCCTGTTACAGGATTCACTTTTAACGCTACCGGAGTATTCGGACAAGTTGTTGCAGGATTTCCTGTTGCAGCAACTGGAGCATCTGGTGATGCAAGGATGGTAACTGTTACCTTCGTTTTGGCACTTTGACAGCCATTACGTAATGCGGCCACGAAGTAATCATATGTTCCTGCCGCAAGTGTAGGGTCAGTGGCTAAACTCACGCCATCTTTACCGGTTAAGTACTCAGTTCCTTTATACCATCTATATACAATACCAGCAATTGGATTTTTTACAGATAAGGTAGCTGATGTGCCAGCACAAGCACTAACTGTTGCGCTTTGAACAGTTGGAGCAACAATAGCACGCTGAGCATAGTTAAAATCAAGCGTATTTAGCACTGAAGCAAGACCTGATCTTATTCTTAACTCCACTCCATCAAACTGTTTCTGTGGAACGAAAGAAAGTATTGCCCCCTGTCTCCGCTAAGCAGTTCCAGGTGAACGATCGGATTGCTAACAACAATCATATCATTGTTACTAACCCCTGCTTTAAGTGTTGTCAATTCAACAGATGATAAAATTGCAAGAGACAATAATTTACCAGGAGAACTTACACGAACACGAAGTGTATCACCAACATTAGATAGACCTGTGAAACCAACTTTTTGATAAACCGAAGCACCTAATGCACCAACTGGCATAACAAATGAAGAAGCACTTTCTGCATTATCATCTATTGCTTTTTCTGGATTGAACACCCCTGTTAGTATACCCAAACCATCAACACCATATCCAAGATCAACAGTTGCTGCTTCACAAGGGATGTCCGTCGGAGATGCATTTGGAGTAACAGTTACTACAACAGATGCTCTGGCTGAAGCCGGACATCCTGCCGCTAACTCTGCAGTTACATAGAAAGTTCTTGTTATATCAACCGTACCTGTATTTACTAATGGATCTGTTGTATACTCAGCCGTAGTAGCAAGAACTGTTGTTGAAGTTGGTGAATCATACCATTTAAACAATGCACCCGCTGTACTTGAGGTAGCAGTAAGAATGGCACGAGAACCAGATCTAACGGTAACTGAGGCAGGGGTAATTACTGGTTTATCCAATGTACCTACCTTAATGGTAGCACTTGCTTTTGCCGATTCAACTAAACAGCTATTAACCGCAGACACGGAATAGCTACTAGCTGCCGTAACTCCTGTTACTGTAAAGGTTACTCCATCTTTACCAGCCTGATATACGTTATTACTATCGTACCATTTATAAATAATTCCGGTAAGTGGATTGCTAACAGCTAAAGTAACATCATTACCCGAGCAGGTATTGATATCGTTAGCTACCAGAACAGGTGTTTGAGGAGCAGGTGTAACTGTAATATTTACAGCAGTTCTATAACTTGTACAACCAGAGGCCGTATTAGCTTCAACAAAATATCTTGTATTAGCAGTTAAAGCAGGTGTAGTGAAACTAGTTCCATTTGCCTGGAAAACACCTGTTGCATCGTACCATTTATATGTGATACCTGCCTTAGGGTTTTGTACTGTAAGTGTAGCTGTTTGAGAAGCACAAGCTGTAATATTAGGTACAGTTACTTCAGGAGCTACAGGAACACGTTGTGCATAATTTACATCAACAGTAGTCAATACTCCTGCAAGACCTGAATTTACACTCACCTCAATTTTATTAAACCTCTTAGTTGGCACAAATGAAACTAAAGCTTCGGTGTTTCCACTTAACAATTCCACACGTACCAGAGGATCGTTTATTGCTAAACCATCATTGTTATTTGTATTATTATCATAAGTACCTACACGAATGCTTGAAAGAATGCCCAGTGAAAGTAATTTTCCAGGAGCACTTAACAATACACGAACAGTATCGCCAATATTAGATAAGCTGGAATAGCCCAAACGCTGATAAACTGATGCGTTTAATGCTCCTACTGCAAGAACCAAAGAAGATCCGGTTTTGGTATTGTTATCTATAGCTAATTCCGGATTAAATACTCCTGAAAGAAGCGCAACACCTGTTACTCCGTGCTCTTCTAAAGTTGGAGCTTCGCAAGGAACCGGATTCGGACTACCGCCACCATTTACATTAATTGTTACCTGAACTCGGCTCGGTGCAGAACATCCTGTAGCGTTTGAAATTGCCTCCAGGTAATAGGTAGTTGTTGCAGTAAGCGGTGGGGTTACATAAGTTGGTCCCGTTGCTATAGCAGTGGTTGAAGTAGCCGAAGTATACCACTTGAATGTAACATTTGCATCGGTAGAGGTTGCCGTCAATATAGCAGTCTGACCTGGGTTAATTGTAGTTGCAGATGCCTGAATTTGTGGAAGTACCGGAAGTGGATTTACACTCACAGCAACAGCCGTACGTGTTGCACTTACACAAGTACCATTCGCTGCTTCAACATAATAAGTTGCATTTGCGGTTAATGCTGGCGTTGTAAATATTGCACCAGTGAAAATTGGGGTTCCGCCTGTTGCGGCAGTATACCATTTATAGGTTGTACCTGTTACCGGACTTGTAACTGGGATCACTGCTGAAGACCCTGAACAAATAGGAGCAACTGCAGCTACCACTGGTTTGGCCGGAGCAGTAGTTACTGTAACTGTAACAGGAATACGTGTTTTATTTGCACAGCTTCCTTTACTAACTTCTATATAGTAAGTTGTATTTGTAGTTAATACAGGAGTTGTAAAGTTTTCTCCAGTATGAACTAAAGTTCCGCCTGTGGCTTCAGTGTACCATCTTAAAGTTGTTCCACCATTTGCGGCCGCAGAAAGAACTGTTGCAGATCCTGAACAGATTGTTTGGCCGGATGCAGAAACAGTTGGATTTGGATAAATCACTTCGGCTCCGTAAATACGCAGATTTACCAAGGCTGATACAAGTCCTGAAACTCTAACTTCTACTCTATCGTAAATTCCGGTTGCCGGTAGGGTCGCCGAGAATCTATTACCACTCAAAAGTTTTAGATATAGTAATGAAGAGTTAAGATCATAGGTTTTAACAACTGATGTACCGTTCATTATTCTTACCTGAATACCGCCTAGCACCGTTACGTCGGTCAGGCCAGTAGGAGTTTCAAGATCCAGACGGATACTGTCGGTTGCAGCACCTGAAGTTGGGAACAATAATCTTTGATAGCCAGAACCAGCAACACCAACTGGAAGTGCTATTGAAGTATAATTTGTGAAATTATTGTCAACAGAATTACCTGGATCAACTATTGCACACAACAGACAGATGCCCTCGATGCCACTTTGTTGGCTATTTGCAGCATTACAGTTTGGATTAACAGGGCCTCCAACTACGGTAACCGTAACTGGAACTCTTGCCGAGCTAACGCAGCCGGTAGCGTTTACAGTTTCTACATAGTAGGTAGTAGTTGCTGTTAATGCAGGGGTTGTAAAGCTTCCACCTGTTGCAAGTATAGATCCTCCGCTTGGTGCAGCATACCAATTCATTGTTAACCCTGCACTTGCAGTGGCTACCAACGTTGCAGTCTGCCCGGAGCTTATTGAAACATTGTTTGTATTGACAACTGCCTGAGCAGGTAGCGGATTAACCGTAACTGCCACAGCAGTGCGCGTTGTACTTGAGCAGGTACCTGCAGAAGCTTGTACATAATAAGTTGTATTTGCTGATAATACAGGAGTTGTGAAACTGGTTCCTGTAGACAGTGCGGTTCCACCTGTAGCAACAGAATACCAGGTATATGTTATTCCAACTACCGGACTGTTCACAGATAGTGTTACTGGAGATCCGGAGCAAACAGGACCAACAGCTGCTACTGCAGGAGCACTTGGAGTTGAAGTTACAGTTACTTTAACAGGTACACGCTCTACATTGGCACAACCAGCTTTGCTTACTTCTATATAATAGGTTGTAGTAGCTGTCAGTGCTGGGGTAGTAAAGGTTTCACCAGTTGCAAGTACGGTAGTACTGCTGGCTGTAGCAAACCATCGTAACGTAGTACCGCCATTGGCTGTAGCTTTCAGTACAGCTGTACTGCCTGAACAGATCGACTGGTCGCCTGAGGTTACTGTAGGGTTTGGATAAATAACTTCTGCACCATAAATATTTAAATTGTCTAAAGCAGAAACCAGTGCACCAAAACGAATCTCTACCCTGTCGTAGATACCGCCAGCTGGCACGGTAGCTTTAAACCTGTTGCCGCTTAATAATTTTAGTTTTAGAAGTGATGAATTCAACGGATAGCTGTTCACCACATTGGTACCGTTTAGTACAATAACTGTAGCGCCTCCAAGTACACTTACATCTGCAAGACCTGTAGGAGTTTCAAGATCTAAACGGATACTGTCGGTAGCTGATCCTGCACTTGCAAAAATCAGACGCTGATAACCTGTTGCTCCCACACCTACCGCCAAATGAATGCTGGTAAAGTTTGTAGCATTTGCATCTGTAGATGCTCCCGGATTATCAACTCCGCATAATAAACACAGACCATCGATACCGCTCTGCTGAGCTATGGCTGCATTACAGTTCGGATTTACCGGTCCGCTGGTTACCGTAACTTTCACCGCTACTCTTGATGAGCTTACACAACCTGATCCATTCTCAGTTTCTACATAATAAGTAGTAGTAGCTGCTAAAGCAGGTGTGGTAAAGCTTGGCCCGCTAGCCAGTGCGGAACCTCCACTTGCAGCTGCATACCATTTAATGGTATTGCCTGCATCGGCTGTTGCCTGAAGTGTAGCTGTTTGACCTGAACTGATGGTCTCATTATTGGTAACAATAGTGGCCAGTGCCGGAGCTGCATTGATCGTAACAACAACTGATGTACGGCTGCTTACTGCGGTGCCTGATACGGCCTCTACATAATAAGTAGTAGTAGCGGTTAACACTGGGGTAGTAAAGCTTGATCCGCTGGCAATTGATGTACTGCCAGTTGAAGCATACCATCTGTAAGTTACACCCGCAAGGGTATTGGATACGGTTAGTGTTGCTGTAGTACCACTGCAGGTGGTAGCTGCTGCAACTACCGGTGCGCCAACATTAACTACAAGGGCATAATCTGTACTGGTTGAAAGGTTGTTTGCATCAGTAGCGGTTACTTTTATCGTATAGTTACCTCCTGTGGTTGGTGTACCGGTAAGTTTACGGGTTAATGGGTCAAAGGTTAATCCTGCAGGAACGCCTGTGGCCGCATAAGTATATGGTGAAGTACCTCCGGTTACTGCCGGAAGTGTCTGCTCCGGATAAACTGTACCTACAAGACCAGCTGGTAAAACTGCTGTAGGAAGTGACAATACTCCGTTTACTTTTAAAGCATAAATCTGGGTTGCTTTTGTACCAACTGCATCGGTAACTTCTACGTTTATGTTATAGGAACCAGACTGGGTTGGTGTACCACTGATCTGACGGGTAGTGGCATTAAAGCTTAAGCCCGCAGGAAGGTTAGTGGCAACATAAGTATATGGCCCTGTTCCACCTGTTGCAGATGGAAGGGTTTCGGTAGCATATAATGTACCCGCTGTACCGTCTGCCAGAACTTTTGCAGGCAGTACCAGTGGATCGCTTACTTTTATGGTATAATTTCTCGTAACACTGCTACCATCTGCATCGGTAACTTTTACTGGAATGGTAAAGGTACCTTTTGTAGTCGGCGTACCTGTGATGGTACGGGTTAACGGATCAAAGCTCAGGCCGGAAGGAACTCCTGTGGCACTGTAAGTATATGGACCCGCTCCTCCTGTTGCTGCCGGAATGGTCTGTACAGGATAAGGAACTCCTACGGTACCATCTGCAAGGGTAGCTGCCGGTAATACCAATGGGTCTCTTACTATGATGGTATAATCACGGGATACACTGTTGCCATTGGCATCAGTAGCCGTAACAGGAATTACAAATGTACCTTTAGTTGTTGGTGTACCGGTGATCTCCCTGGTCGTAGGGTTAAAGCTCAGACCCGGAGGAAGATTGGTTGCCGTATAGGTATATGGGGTAGTACCTCCGATAGCCGCAGGTATAGTCTGCGTAGGATAAGTGGTTCCCACAATACCATTTGGTAAAGTAGCCGCCGGAAGCGATAACGCTGCGGTTACTTTTAAAGTATAGGTAGCTGTTGCTGTACACAGTTTACTATCGGTGGCAACAACAGAGAAAGTGAAATCTCCGGATGCTGTCGGGGTTCCTCCAATTGTACCGTTAGCCGATAAGGTCAGCCCTGCAGGTAAACTGCTGCCTGCCGCAAGGGCATAGGTAAATGCAGGTGTACCTCCTGTAGCTGCTGTAATCTGTTTTGAATATGGTGAACTTACTGTTGCATTGCTCAGTACTGTAGTAGCAAAAACTATTGCAGGATTTACAGTTACTTTAACAGGTACACGCTCTACATTGGCACAACCAGCTTTGCTTACTTCTATATAATAGGTTGTAGTAGCTGTCAGTGCTGGGGTAGTAAAGGTTTCACCAGTTGCAAGTACGGTAGTACTGCTGGCTGTAGCAAACCATCGTAACGTAGTACCGCCATTGGCTGTAGCTTTCAGTACAGCTGTACTGCCTGAACAGATCGACTGATCACCTGAGGTTACTGTAGGGTTTGGATAAATAACTTCTGCACCATAAATATTTAAATTGTCTAAAGCAGAAACCAGTGCACCAAAACGAATCTCTACCCTGTCGTAGATACCGCCAGCTGGCACGGTAGCTTTAAACCTGTTGCCGCTTAATAATTTTAGTTTTAGAAGTGATGAATTCAACGGATAGCTGTTCACCACATTGGTACCGTTTAGTACAATAACTGTAGCGCCTCCAAGTACACTTACATCTGCAAGACCTGTAGGAGTTTCAAGATCTAAACGGATACTGTCGGTAGCTGATCCTGCACTTGCAAAAATCAGACGCTGATAACCTGTTGCTCCCACACCTACCGCCAAATGAATGCTGGTAAAGTTTGTAGCATTTGCATCTGTAGATGCTCCCGGATTATCAACTCCGCATAATAAACACAGACCATCGATACCGCTCTGCTGAGCTATGGCTGCATTACAGTTCGGATTTACCGGTCCGCTGGTTACCGTAACTTTCACCGCTACTCTTGATGAGCTTACACAACCTGATCCATTCTCAGTTTCTACATAATAAGTAGTAGTAGCTGCTAAAGCAGGTGTGGTAAAGCTTGGCCCGCTAGCCAGTGCGGAACCTCCACTTGCAGCTGCATACCATTTAATGGTATTGCCTGCATCGGCTGTTGCCTGAAGTGTAGCTGTTTGACCTGAACTGATGGTCTCATTATTGGTAACAATAGTGGCCAGTGCCGGAGCTGCATTGATCGTAACAACAACTGATGTACGGCTGCTTACTGCGGTGCCTGATACGGCCTCTACATAATAAGTAGTAGTAGCGGTTAACACTGGGGTAGTAAAGCTTGATCCGCTGGCAATTGATGTACTGCCAGTTGAAGCATACCATCTGTAAGTTACACCCGCAAGGGTATTGGATACGGTTAGTGTTGCTGTAGTACCACTGCAGGTGGTAGCTGCTGCAACTACCGGTGCGCCAACATTAACTACAAGGGCATAATCTGTACTGGTTGAAAGGTTGTTTGCATCAGTAGCGGTTACTTTTATCGTATAGTTACCTCCTGTGGTTGGTGTACCGGTAAGTTTACGGGTTAATGGGTCAAAGGTTAATCCTGCAGGAACGCCTGTGGCCGCATAAGTATATGGTGAAGTACCTCCGGTTACTGCCGGAAGTGTCTGCTCCGGATAAACTGTACCTACAAGACCAGCTGGTAAAACTGCTGTAGGAAGTGACAATACTCCGTTTACTTTTAAAGCATAAATCTGGGTTGCTTTTGTACCAACTGCATCGGTAACTTCTACGTTTATGTTATAGGAACCAGACTGAGTTGGTGTACCACTGATCTGACGGGTAGTGGCATTAAAGCTTAAGCCCGCAGGAAGGTTAGTGGCAACATAAGTATATGGCCCTGTTCCACCTGTTGCAGATGGAAGGGTTTCGGTAGCATATAATGTACCCGCTGTACCGTCTGCCAGAACTTTTGCAGGCAGTACCAGTGGATCGCTTACTTTTATGGTATAATTTCTCGTAACACTGCTACCATCTGCATCGGTAACTTTTACTGGAATGGTAAAGGTACCTTTTGTAGTCGGCGTACCTGTGATGGTACGGGTTAACGGATCAAAGCTCAGGCCGGAAGGAACTCCTGTGGCACTGTAAGTATATGGACCCGCTCCTCCTGTTGCTGCCGGAATGGTCTGTACAGGATAAGGAACTCCTACGGTACCATCTGCAAGGGTAGCTGCCGGTAATACCAATGGGTCTCTTACTATGATGGTATAATCACGGGATACACTGTTGCCATTGGCATCAGTAGCCGTAACAGGAATTACAAATGTACCTTTAGTTGTTGGTGTACCGGTGATCTCCCTGGTCGTAGGGTTAAAGCTCAGACCCGGAGGAAGATTGGTTGCCGTATAGGTATATGGGGTAGTACCTCCGATAGCCGCAGGTATAGTCTGCGTAGGATAAGTGGTTCCCACAATACCATTTGGTAAAGTAGCCGCCGGAAGCGATAACGCTGCGGTTACTTTTAAAGTATAGGTAGCTGTTGCTGTACACAGTTTACTATCGGTGGCAACAACAGAGAAAGTGAAATCTCCGGATGCTGTCGGGGTTCCTCCAATTGTACCGTTAGCCGATAAGGTCAGCCCTGCAGGTAAACTGCTGCCTGCCGCAAGGGCATAGGTAAATGCAGGTGTACCTCCTGTAGCTGCTGTAATCTGTTTTGAATATGGTGAACTTACTGTTGCATTGCTCAGTACTGTAGTAGCAAAAACTATTGCAGGATTTACAGTTACTTTAACAGGTACACGCTCTACATTGGCACAACCAGCTTTGCTTACTTCTATATAATAGGTTGTAGTAGCTGTCAGTGCTGGGGTAGTAAAGGTTTCACCAGTTGCAAGTACGGTAGTACTGCTGGCTGTAGCAAACCATCGTAACGTAGTACCGCCATTGGCTGTAGCTTTCAGTACAGCTGTACTGCCTGAACAGATCGACTGATCACCTGAGGTTACTGTAGGGTTTGGATAAATAACTTCTGCACCATAAATATTTAAATTGTCTAAAGCAGAAACCAGTGCACCAAAACGAATCTCTACCCTGTCGTATACAGCACTTGCCGGAATTGTGACCTTTGCCCTATTTCCGCTTAACAAGCGAAGTGTTAATAACGATGAGTTTAATGGATAAGAAATTACATCAGTAGTTCCATTCATCACCTTTGCGGTTATTCCGCCAAGCAGAGATAAGTCTAATAAGCCATTTGGATTTTCTATATCTATACGGATACTGTCAGTTGCAGTTCCCGGATTTGCAAAAATCAGACGCTGATAACCTGTTGCTCCCACACCTACCGCCAAATGAATGCTGGTAAAGTTTGTAGCATTTGCATCTGTAGATGCTCCCGGATTATCAACTCCGCATAATAAACACAGACCATCAATACCGCTCTGCTGAGCTATGGCTGCATTACATGGTAAACCTGTAGAGATTGGGGTCACAGTTACCTTCACCGCTACTCTTGATGAGCTTACGCAACCTGATCCGTTCTCAGTTTCTACATAATAAGTAGTAGTAGCTGCTAAAGCAGGTGTGGTAAAGCTTGGCCCGCTAGCCAGTGCGGAACCTCCGCTTGCAGCTGCATACCATTTAATGGTATTGCCTGCATCGGCTGTTGCCTGAAGTGTGGCTGTTTGACCTGCGCTGATTACTTCATTATTAGTTGTAATTATTGCGAGAGCTACTACAGGACTTACCGTTACATTTACGGCAACCCTTGAGCTTACACAAGTACCAATTACAGACTCAACATAATATATTTTATTAGCAGCCAATGCTGGCGAGTTAAAAGTTACACTTGTAGCCAAAGCGGTGCCACCAGTAGAAACATCATACCATCTATATGTCTGTCCGGGCACAGGTGAATCCACCTGAAGCGTAACTGTACCTCCATTACATATAGGTAGTGGGGTAGTTACCACTGGTAGAATTGGATCATTAACTGTTACAGTTACTTCGGTACGGGGTGAAGTATTAGTACAATCTGTTCGTTTTGCTTCTACGTAGAATTTGTTTATTCCTGCTACCAGATTTGCAGGTGTGTAAGTTGTACCTGTAGTTCCGGTACCACCAGAGGCTTGCGTATACCATGTATATGTTGCACCCGCCTGAGGTCCATTTATCTTTAAAACTACCGGATCACCAATACAAACAATTGCCGATTTACTTACCACTCCATTTATCTCTGTGGTTGTAGGCATTATCCTGCTTACCTCATGTAGGTTTATTGAGGCCAAAACACTTAACACTCCTCCCAACCTAATTTGCACTCTGTCAAATTGTGTTGTCGGTGCAAATGTAATAACCGCTGTATTGCCTCCTCCATTAAGTAATCTTAAATTTAGCAGACCGCTGGAACCTGCAACAACTGCCCCAGGTACATTTCCATTAAATGTTTGAATTGAAATAGAATTTAAAAGTTGTGCTTCTATTAATGCCGCAGGTGTTGATACAACCATGCGCACAGAATCTCCAATTACAGAATTCCCTAAAAATACAATAGTTTGCTGAGCATAAGCTGCAAGTCCGACTGAAGCATTTAAAACAGATTTTGTTGCCTCACTCCCATCAATTGCATTTTGGGGATCTACTACCGCGCCAAGAGCAGCAATATTTCCCACAACCCCATGAAGCTCTTCAATTGGAGCATCGCATGCTCCGTTTATAGCATCCTTTAAAAAGTAAGCATGGTATACATTAATACTAGCAGCAACTGCTAGTAATCCCCCATTCACCTTAACACGAACTCTATCGTAAGCCGCTCCGGGAGCAGGCAGAAAAATCTCAGCCTGGTTACCACTTGCCAAAAGGTTCAATAATGATGACCCTGCATCTACCGGATTTCCGACAGCAGTTGAACCATTAAAAGCCTGTACTGTAATTGCACCCAATGCACTTACACTTAATACGCTTCCGGTTGAGACTTTAACTACTGACCCGGTCGTCGCGCCTGGTAAATTACCCGAAGGAAATATAAGTTCCTGATATTGCTGCCCAGCTACACCAACTCCAACATTAATAGTTGAGGCCGTATTTAAAAAATCAGCACCTGCGTCTATTGCATTCCCTCTATTGTCAACGCCACAGATAAGGCAAAGCCCAAGGGTACCGGTTCTGTCGGTGCTCGCATATACACGTTGTTTAGCTTGCGCATACGATTTTGTATTTAATAACGTTATTGCTACAATACTTATAATAATAAGAATAGACTTTTTAAGAGTTCCTGGTAGGGTAGATGTCCATTTCATAGGAGAGGGATTGAGATTATCTAATTTACTTGGTACAATTTTAGTCATAGATTAGATCGCAAACCGCATTCGAATTGTTCATTTAAGGCTTCAGAACTCTTATTTGCCATTCATTTTGTTCATTTTTGAATAAAAAAAACAAGCAAACAGAAGACATTACTCGTAATAAACTGTAATACAGGTAATTATAAAATTAATTCATTGACGTTCATTTTTTATCCATTGAAGAAATATTCATTGTTCCTACATAAACCATTATATTCGTTTCGTTCAAGAATTTGACGCTCAATTATAATGTATGGATGAAACATTTATCTTAAACGAACTTAAAAGCTTAATTCTATCCAAAACAGGAATTCGAACCATCACCCCTGCAGATTGTAAAAGAATTTCAATTGAGATCAGCAAAACATTGAATAAGAATGTTAGTGAAACAACAATTAAGAGACTGTTTGGCTTTGCTATGGTCAAACATAACTTTTCAAAATTCACACTAACCACACTATCGGAATATGTTAATGACGAATATGCCGAAAATATAGACAACCAATTAAACCTCAGTAAGCAGACCTCTCTTCGCAGTTGGAAAGAAATCCATGACAAGGCGACCAAAATAACAGACTTTACATTAAAAAGTATAAAAAACCGATCTGGAATGCCATACGAGCTAACCATAGGGCGGAAATTTGCTGAGCATGACTTTGAAGACTTCTTTAAGAACAATTACAGTTTTACCTGTTTTATTTCACAGCCAGGTTATGGCAGAACTATCATTCTAAGTCATTTGGCAGAAAAATTCCTTAACACTAATCATACGGAATATAAAGACTCTACACTCCTATTTATTAGTGCTTACAGCTTTATTAATAAAGATCACATATCTCTGAATTTTGAAGATCAATTAAAATTGCAATTGGGAATCCATCCTAAGGATAGTCTAATTAATTATATCAATCAAAATTATAATACTACCGGTGGTAAATTCATAATATTCCTCGATGGCTTTTCGGAGTTAATAATGAAAGGTGATCTCAAAAAGGAGTTATTCGAAAGTATCATAAACTTTATATGCAACATCGAAGAAAACGAATGCATCAAATTAGTAATGAGTATGAGATCCACAACGTGGATCAAATTTTATGACCGGATAAGACACTCCGCTTTTTTAAAAACAAAGTGGTTCCCTGGAAATTACTTCAATGTTAACGATATTTCCAATGTACCGCCACTTACAGAAAAAGAAGTTGATTTAATACTGACAAAAATTAACAAAATTGATTCAAATAAAATCAACTCTAAACTTAAATCTCAGTTAAAGTTTCCGTTTCATGTACAACTATATTATCAGTTAAAAGAAGAAGACCCTGATTTTAACTATTCTACAAATATTACATTCTATGAGCTGACATCTCGTTTTATTCAAGACAAGATATACCGTTCCAATTATTATACTGAAAAAATCCTTTTCTTAAAGAAGATCATTCAGTTAACCAATTATGGAAAAAATACTACTTCTGTCCCAAAAGATGATCTTATAAATGAATTGTCTGCATTTAAAAATGCATACATGGAGCTTTTAACAGAGGGCATCCTAATGGAAGAGAAAAGCCAACAGGAATTTCACCCAAGGGAGTATGTTCGTTTTATTCATCCCCATATATTTGAATATTTCCTATTTATTGAGCTTCTCGAAAAAAATCATTTAAAAGTAGATATCTCTTTCTTCAACTATATTCAAGAACAGTACAGGGATAGTAACTCCAGATTTCAACTCTTACAGTGGACCCTCAGGTTCATCATTAGAATTGGTGATTTTAAATCATTAACCAACATCTTTGATCTGGGATTAAATAACTATGAGAAGAACTACTTAATTCTTTTTATAGCTGAGAATTTAGAATATCGAAACAAATATAGTCCTGAAACAATTAAGTTGTTAAAGGAGCACAAACTTCATGACTCCATTATTAGGGAGCTAATTAATTTTGACTTTATAGATTCTTCTTATAAAGAGGCTATATCGGTACTTATCAAAGTAGCTGATACAAATGAGAACCTATTGATATATCATTCATTACTCGCCTTATTTGATATTTTGAGTTTGAATAATGGACCAATTAAAGAAAGAATTGAGATACTTGCTCAATTTAAGAGCTCTAAATGGTTAATAGCACCTCACGATATCGTTTCGATGATTTACGCTAAAATCGTAGGCCTACCATATTCTGAAGAACAACTGACCTATAATGATATAGAGGCATTGATTTTAATGCAAGATCCTAATGATGTAACCCCTCAACAAGCTATTTCCTATCTACTTATTATTATATTAGATCAACTGTTTGAGGAAAAGACGACAACCCTAAACCTTATAAAGTCAATTTCATTTCAACATGCAAAGGCACTTTCAAAAAGGGCACCCATGTCGATTTTTTTAATGAGTATTTTTACCTTCATTAGTTCACAAATAAATCCTGACAAAGAAACCGACAGATTGGAGCAAATCCTTATTTCTTTGGCTAATGATAAATCAAGATTCAAGATTACAAAATATACAGAATCAATTATAAAAATAGTGCGGGCTTATCAGGCCAAAAACAGAAAGGAGTACACTATTGCTTTCCATTACTGCAATGATTCTCTGGAGCTATTCAAAAGAAATCATCTGAACATGATTTGCTTAAGCATATACAACCTTATAATTGAAATTTTCACAGCTCTTAAGGATCCGGTGAAAGTTAATGAGTATAAATACGAACGTCTTTGCTTTATGGAAGATAATAGAATATCACACCATCTGTTTGCTTTACCAAACGAAACAAAGAGATTTTAAAGGCTGACACCAGTCTGCAGGTGTAGACTGGTGTCATCTTATTAGATTATTTCTTATATTCAGAAGCAAGTTTTAATGCATTGTATGCATTTACGATCCCTCCGGTAACACAAAGGTCTGCGAATGGTACAGTTTTATTTGTATCATCATTTTCATCCTTAATTATTACGCTTTGCTCAACCTTAACAACTGACTTCATAATTATATCCTTAACCTCCACTGCTGTTAGTTTAGGATAGTAAGAACGAATTAATGCTGCCAGGCCGGCTACCACCGGAGAGGCCATACTGGTTCCGTTTAGCTTCTCATATTTAGACCCTGGTATAGTTGAATTTATATCCACCCCAGGAGCAAAAACATCTACAGTATTTTTTCCATAGTTTGAGAAGCTGGCTTTTATTGTCTCATCATTTTTTGGCCCTGATGCTCCTACAGTAATCCATGAAGCAGCAGTTCCACCCTTTTCATAATTTGGATTCGGAAAATTGTTGGCTACTTCCAGGTTTTCGTTATCATTTCCGGCAGCATGCACAATAACAACGTCTTTAGAAACAGCATATTTAACTGCATCATCTACAATAGCCTTATCCCACGAATACGATTTGCCGAAGCTCATATTGATTACCTTTGCGCCGTTATCAACGGCATAACGAATTGAATTTGCAACATCTTTATCACGCTCATCTCCATTTGGAGTACTCCGAACAGCCATAATTGCAATGTTATCTGCCACACCATCTACACCCAGATTATTCTTCCTTACTGCACCAATAATACCTGCCACGTGAGATCCGTGTCTTGCATCAGGACCTGCAACATCATTATTGCCATAGAACTTCTCCTTGCTATTATTAGGGTCATCGCCTACTATAGATCTCGGATCGTAATCAAGGTTTAAATTATAATCTACCTGCGATTTAAAATGTTCATAACCGGCCAGTATCTGATCAGTATAGAATTCGTCGAAAGTTGCATTCTTTAATTGCTGCGATAATACCCTTTGTACATTTGTTTCAATATCAGATGTCGGCTTAAATCCCTCGATATCTTCCAAAGTCGGCTTATCCTTTCCTAACTTCTTTACTAAATCATCAATTGCAGATTTAATTGCCGAATAATTTTCCAGCCCTTCCTTTGCTTCAGCCAGTTCTTTATCTAGTTCAGCTTTATTTTTCTGATAAGCTTCGAAAGCGGTTAAATCACTTGCCGGGACTGAAGTCGCATCTGCCTTTCCAAATTTAGCACTATCCCTGCGCACCAAACGGGTCAACTCTAAGGTTTCATAATTAATTGATCCTTTAGCAGACCCTAAAAAATTCCAACCATTTATATCGTCTGTATAACCATTTTTATCATCATCCTTGCCATTACCTACCTTTTCTTTCTTATTTATCCAGATAACTGATTTGAGATCTTCATGGTTTATATCTACTCCACCATCTAAAACAGCAACAATTACTTTAGTGGACTTTTTACCTTTCAGCAATTCATTATATGCCCTTTCTGTACTAATACCAAAGGTAGAGTCTGCTTTTAGATCCAAATTTTGCCAATTAGATTTTTGAGCGAATGACATAAAAGGAATAATCGCCAACAAAGACATTCCAAGTATTCGAGAAGAAAAATTACTCAAGTTCTTTTTAATCATATATATAAGTTTTAAAAACAAAGTTAATTAAATAAAAGTTCAGGGTGTTAATAACAAATGTGTGATTATCACCATATATAACGAGAAAACCAGATAATTTATATCTGGTTCCCTAGTAACAAAATTAAAATGTCTTTATTTTAAGAAACTTTGTTCTCATCAGTCTCGCGAGCAATCACATCGGCTATAGAAGTCTGCGCCAATACATTTAAGGTCGCATTTCTTACATCAATAAATGTTTTCCTAATACCGCAGGTTACTTCATCATGGCACTCGTCACATTTCCGATAGAACTTCAAACTGGCACATGGCACCATTGCTATAGGTCCATCTGTAATTCGCAGGATATCCGCCAGAAATATATCCTGAGGGTCTTTATTTAAACTATAACCACCTCCGGCACCCTTTTTACTATACAGGTATCCAGCATTACGCATATCTAGCAGGATTTGTTCCAGAAATTTCCTCGGAATCATTTCCTGTTCAGCTAATCTTACTATTTGCATCGGAGGGTTACCCGTGTTCTTACCAAGAGCAACCAGTGCTTTTATCGCATATTTCGTTTTCTTAGACAGCATATTATAACAAAGCTAGTAAAAATAGTATAATCTATAGTTTTTACAGAATAAAATTTTAAACCTCTCCCACTTAAAATCAAAAACCACTACATCCTTTAACAATTACCACCAACAAAAATAAGCTATCCTAATTTTCAATTTTTACTGAAACTTTAAAAATCTATTTAAATATTTTGAAAATTGAACTCCAAAACCAGCTCTCTTCAGCCTTCAGCATAGTTTCAAGAGTCTTATTTACATTTTTTGCGAATTTGTTTATATCCTTTATCGAACTCCTAAATGTCTTATAATTCTTATCCTTATCATCCCCCTTCACCTCCGACAGCTCATTTAAAAGCTTTATTATAGGATCCAGCTCACGTCTCTTTCTTTCTTTGGCAACCTGTCTTGCAATATTCCAGGTATCTTTATCTGCAAAGAAATATTCTTTGCGCTCACCCGACTTATGCTGTTTCTCAACCAGTCCCCAGCTTATTAAATCCCTTAAATTCATATTGGTATTGCCCCTTGATATGGTAAGCTCCTCCATAATTTCCTCAGTAGTTAATGCCTCCGGCGAAATAAGAAGCAAGGCATGAATTTGCGCCATTGTTCTATTAATGCCCCATTCAGACCCTAGTTTCCCCCAAGCTTCAATAAATTTTAATCTTCCTTCTGATAATTCCATAGCCAAAAATATATTTAAATATCAAAAGTTCAAATATTACTGAAAGTTTAAATAAATAGAAAAAAAATAAACACATAATCCATAAAGTGCATTTACCTGCCCTTAACGATAAATAAGATAACATAAAAGTTAAGTATTAGCAATTTGTATAGAATACAAGGCAAATTTCATCTGGCTTTTGTACTTTTGCCTATATTTACCTGCTTAATCCCTATGGCGAAAATACTTATTATTGAAGACGATCTAACTTTCTCTCAGATATTAGAAGGCTTTTTAAAAAAGCACGGGCACGAGCCATTAGCTATAAACGAAGTAAAAAAAAGTTTCCAGATACTTGAAAAACAAAGCTTCGATTTACTTTTAGTTGATTATCGTTTACCTGATGGAACTGGTTTAGATGTGTTAGCTCATCTTCGTGAAAAAGGATCACTTCAGCCTATCATTATCATGACAAGTTTTAATGATGTAAGAACAGCTGTAAAATCTATCCAGCTTAGCGCCTTCGACTATATTACAAAGCCTGTCAATCCTGAGGAACTGTTAATGATCATTAATAATGCTTTAGGCAAAAAAGAATCAGAAAGCACCACTAATACTGTAGAACATACTGATGCCATAAAAGGAAAAAGTGCCATTGCTGACAAATTGTACGAACATATAAATCTGGTGGCACCAACCGATATGTCGGTAATTATTCAGGGAGAAAGTGGTACCGGTAAAGAGTATGCTGCAAGAGCTTTACATATGCAAAGTAAGCGCAAAAACAAGCCCTTTATAGCGATAGACTGCGGTGCACTATCTAAAGACCTTGCTGCCAGCGAGCTCTTTGGTCATGCAAAGGGAGCATTTACGGGCGCACTAAACGATAAAAAAGGGCAATTTGAAATAGCAAATGGAGGAACCTTATTTTTAGACGAGGTTGGAAATCTAAGCTACGAAGTCCAGGTAAAACTACTTAGAGCACTTCAGGAGAGAACAATACAACCGGTTGGCAGCACCAAAACCATTAAAGTCGATGTCCGCATCATCGCTGCTACTAATGACGATCTTAAAACAAGCGTAAGCAACGGAGCATTTAGAGAAGACTTATATCACCGTCTAAACGAATTTAAAATACACCTTCCTGCATTAAGAGACCGTGGAAAAGACCTTGAGCTTTTCATTAGCCATTTCATTAAGTTATCCAACATTGATCTACAACGCAATGTATTAAATGTATCATCACCTGCAAAAGAATTATTGCTTCAGTACGATTGGCCAGGGAATTTAAGAGAGCTTAAAAATGTAATTAAGCGAATGGTATTATTAACGCCAAACGATACGGCCGAAGTAGATTCTTTACCAGAGGAGATGATTGTTGCCATTAAACAGGCGCCCAAACCAAGTGGATCAGATCTCAAAGCAATTAACGAAGTCAATGAAAAGGCACTGATCATAGAAACACTTATAAAGGTTAAGTACAACAAATCAAAAGCCGCCAAACTTCTTAATATAGACAGGAAAACTCTATACAGCAAAATAGAGCGTTACGAAATAGAATAGTCTGGTTTTTGCAGCTCTTCATCAACTTTAAATAATAATAAGTCCAGCTTTTCAAGTAACAATATTATTTCCTGTTTTATAGGTTCTTCTAACTGCTCTGTACTATTCAATTTTAATTCGCATTCCCTGTATGCTTTGGCAAGGTCTTTCGAACCAACCTGAGCTATTCTGCCAGCCAATCTATGTGTTAACAAACTCAGCAGTTTCACGTTCTTTTCTGCTAATGCCTGCCTAATTTCATCACCATCATTCAGGCTGTCTTCCCTAAATCTTAAAAGCACTTTATTCAACTGCTCTGTATCATCATAAGTCATTTTTTTCAGCGACGATAAGTTTAGCTCTACATTATATAATATAGCCGCGTTATTACCTGCATGCTCCCGCAGTGCTGCTAAAAGCTCCGCTTCTCTAAACGGTTTCATGACTATTCCATCAAAACCATTTTCTAATAAAAATGCACGCTCATCCGGCAAAACCTGAGCAGTAATGGCATAAATATTTACATCCTCTCCTACCTTTTCTCTTAAAAGCATACACAGCTTTATACCATCCATTTCGGGCATTCTCATATCCATTAATACACAATTAACAGATTTATCCCAATCAGCATTTAACAACTGCGTTGGAGAATTAAAGCTCCTATAGCTAACACCGTTTTTCTTAAAAATAATCTCACATAAATCCAGTATCAACTGATCATCATCAACAATCCACACTTTATGGTTTGACAACGACTCATAAGTTGAAGTCAGGTTATTATCGACTTCCGGTTTATTGGCATAAGTAAACGTCAGATAAACAGTAAAAGCACTTCCTTCATTTACCTTACTTTTAACGTAAATTCTACCACCCTGGTTCTCAACAAGTGATTTTATAATTGTTAATCCCAATCCTGCCCCCGTACTATTTACAGCTTCAGTTTCCTTAGCATTAACCTGCTCAAATTCATTAAAGATTAACTTACTGTTCTCTTCAGACAGACCAATTCCGGTATCCTTTACTATAAAAGTGAAATGGATATTTTCATTTTGTCTTTTGTAAAATGCTGAAAGCACAATACTTCCGGTCTCCGTAAATTTAACCGCATTCCCCAATAGATTGTACAGGATTTGCTTTAATCTAAAAGGATCTCCATAAATATATTTTAGTCCCTTCAGGTCAAAATCTGTAAGCATTTTTAATGACTTAGCTTCTGCTTGAGGTCTTATTACTGATATAACTTCCTCTAAAAGCTGCCCCACCTCAAATACTTTATTCGAGAAAGTGAATTTCCCCGAAATAATCCTGTTATAATCTAAAACCTCATTAACAATTTGCAACAGATGTTCTGATGAGTGATAGATCGCGTCAATATCCTTGGCTTGTGGGTATTTTTGCTTCCTAATGAGTTCCGCATAACCAATTATCGATTGCAAAGGCGTTCTAATTTCATGACTCATATTGGAGAGAAATCGCTGCTTAGCTCTTCCGTGATATTCCGCCTCGTCCTTTGCCAGCTCAAGTTCATTTCTATACCGCCCACTTCTGGTGATATCGGTCAAAATAAGATAAAGCAATACCCCCGTCAGTACTAAAAACACCAGCATAATTAACGAAATCGTGCTAATTCCGGTATTAACTACCTTTTTTGCCTGAATTCCGTTTACTTCTATCTGACTTACAACTTCACTTTCCACCTTTCTCAATATGTCAAGCATTTGGCTAATCAACACACTATTTGCATTTGCAAGCACTGCTTCCCTATTTAGAAAGCTCGCATTCTGCTTTTTCTGGTCATTTTCAATGATCTTTAAAGATTTCTTCAAATCACTGGCCATTTTCTCCTCAGCAGATAAGGCTATGGTATCTCTTTTTACCTTCTCTTCACTTACAATCCTTATTGAATTGTTATTCTCGTTTTTCTTACGGCCAAAAATCTTTCCAAAAAAACTTCTTGGCTTATCTTCATCAGGATAAATTGTTGTGGTCGATGTTTTTTCTTCAGTAGCCAGAATGGTACTATCTGCCTGCTCAGCACTTTTGGAAACAATATCATTTATATTTTGAACCTGATCAGAAAACGACTTGTTATTAACCAGGCGCTCCCTAACTTTTAAGTAATTAATAAATTGCTTATCACGTTCGCTCAACAGTTTTTTAATGATTGATATCCGTTCCAGTTGAATAGAATCGTTAGTATATAACGACCCTAAACTATCCAAAATAGACCGTAGCTGTTTCGATTCTTTAAAAAGCTTCCTATAGTTTCCCGGATCATCAAAAGCCTGCTTCTTCTGCTGCTGATCAAGGCCGCTAATCTTTCGGGAAATAACATTCACAATCCTTAATCTTTCACTTGGCGCAGAAATATTTTCAACTGTACTCAACATCTCTTTAAATGCCACCCTACTTACTCCCCAAGCCATAAACAGAGCAAAACATGCCATCAGCAAGGCTACAATTACCTTACCTTTTATCGATTTCATGAAACTCTTTCTGGGGGAACTACTCATATTAACCTTTTAACTATAACGTCAATAATCCCTACAAGTATTATTCCATTTAACCCAAACAAGCTTACACCGCCATTTCTCTATTGTATTTGCTACGGTATTGAATAGGTGATAAGCCTGTAATTCTCTTAAAAGTTGTTCTAAAAGCCTTGTTGTCAGTATAGCCAACTTTATACATCACCTCGTTAATATTTTCACGCGAAGATTCTAAACTGATTTTTGCGGCTTCCATTTTCACCCTCTGAATATATTCTACAATAGTATTAGAAGTCGCCTTTTTAAACCTTCTTTCAAGGTTTCTTCTACCAATAGCCTGCATAGAAGCCAATTGATCAATCGTTATTTTCTCCTGGAAATTTTTCTCAATAAACTCCTGAATCTTCTTAACTGATTCATCTTCGTGCTCCTTTTGCCCTTGGAATATGGTAAACGACAATTGATTTTCACGATCAAGCTCTATAGCAAAAACCTTAGCTGAAAGAACAGCGATCTCACGACCTGCATATTTCTCGATCAGATACAAAATAAGATTCAGATAAGAAAAAGCACCCCCACTAGAATATATTCCATGTTCATCCGTAATAATCTTCTCTGTAACAAGGCTTACATCCGGAAACATTCTTCTAAAATCATTTTCTGCCAGCCAGTGCGTAGCACATTTCCTTCCTTTAAGCAAACCTGTAGATGCTAATAAAAATGCCCCTAAACATAAACTTGCTATTTCGGCCCCATTTTCATATTGTTTTACAATCCACGGAACAAAATCCTTATTTTTTTCAATAGCTCCGCTTATTTCCCCATCAATAGCAGGTATTATGATAAGGTCTGTTTTTTCTATATCCCCAATCAAAAGATCTGCATTCACAGTAAACAATCCTCCGCTAACAGGTGTCTCCTTAGTTAAACCTACTAATTGAACTTTAAATAAAGGTGGCTGGCCTTTCGCCTTAAAAAACTCATTCACCTGACTAAACAATTGACGGGATCCTTCAAGGCTCCCCAAAATAGCCCCCTTGGGAACCAGGATAGATATATGTTTCATATTCTAAAATTAACCATAAAAATTCCTTTAAAAAAATTCGGTAAAATCACACAAATATGTACCTTAACAAAACCATTTATAAACACCAAAAACCGTTTAGCAGAAAAGTAATAGGGTTTTCTGAGCTAATGATGATACCAGACCAGAAGTACTTCCTTAGGGAAACGTCATGTTAAATAAATGTTAACTGTAATTAACTAAAACATAATAAAAGCAAATCAAGTAAGTAGCTAATTTTGTTGCGTAATGGCAAGTAGAAATTTACCAGATCATGAATTGTTACAAAGATGCCGGGAAGGTAATACCCGCGCATTCGATTTGCTATTTGAACGATATTTTAACAAGCTAAATCTTTTTGCCTTAAAATACATCCGCCAGCAATCCGTAACAGAAGAACTCATCATGGATCTGATGTTAAAGGTTTGGGAAAAAAAGGACAATTTCCAGGAAGAAGGCTCTTTAGGACCTTATCTTTTTAAAGCGCTCAAAAATTCTATGATTGATTACTTCCGAAAAAAGGAGCTCTCTACAACTCCCATTTGTAAGTTAATCGAAGATTCTCTAACCCAGGATACAACCAACGAAGCAGTTTCATATAATGAGCTTCAAAAAATCTATCTGGACCATCTTAATCAATTAAGTCCGCAAAGGAAGCTTGTGTTTGAAATGAGCAGACACGAGAACCTTACTTACCATCAAATTGCCACCAACCTAAATCTCTCAGTAAAAACTGTTGAGAGCCATGTTTCTGCTGCGCTTCATTTTCTAAGAAAAAAAATGAGTAGCCACGTAAACCTCATTATAATCATCGTCACTGTTCATTTTTTATAGCTGACAATCAGTTAATTACAAAAAACTTTCATTTTACATTCAGGGTGTTTTTCCTTTTTTACGTATTCCCCATTGAAGGCCAAAAAACCAAACCAAATTGAACAAATTATTACTCAAAAAGTATTTAAACAATACCTGCACTGATGAGGAATTGGAGCAGGTAAGGCAATTTCTGCGGCAACCAGAATCAGCAGATCTATTCAGGTCTGTTCTTAATGAAGCATGGAATGAGATGGAAGAACCTGAACTGGACCTCCATGCCATGGCGTCTTACCGCCAGCAGATAATGCAGAAGCTTCAAAACAATAATGAAAGTGTACCCAAAATCACCAAATTCAGGCCAACCCACTTGTTAAAATATGCTGCAATACTGATTCTTCCGCTTGTGTTTGGGCTTTACCACCTCTCAAAAAGCAAGAAAGAAACTGTTGCTAAAGTTGCACTCATAGAATCATACAACCCAAAAGGCCAACGTTCAATTGTAACTTTATCAGATGGAACATTGATTTACCTTGGCTCAAACAGTAAAATACGCTACCCTAAAATATTCTCCAATGTCCGGGAAATGGAATTAATAGGCGAAGCATTTTTTAGGGTAAAAAGAGACCCAAGCCGGCCATTTATAATCCATACCAATACCGTTCAAACTAAAGTTCTAGGCACATCTTTCAAAATTGAAGCATTTAAGGGAAGCCCTATTGCTGTAAGCGTGGCAACAGGAAAAGTTAGGGTAGATAGGGAAACTACTCCTAATAAAAAGCAGCTTACCTCTGTGGCTGTTCTTACACCGGGAAACGTGGTAAATTGGGATGAAAAAACAAATAAAGCAAGCTTATCCACAATAGACCCTCATGAACTGGAGCAATGGAAGGATGGGAATCTCATTTTCAGCAACCAGCGTTTGGCGGATGTGCTGGCTGTATTGGAAAGATGCTACAACGTAAAAATCAATGTCACTTCAAATTCGCTATCCAATTTCCGCATAAATACCACTTGCTCATTAAACGAATCTATAACCAAAGTCATGGACGTTTTAAGCAAAGCTGCAGATTTTAAATATAAACTAGATGATGATCAAATTATAATTTCTAACTAATTAAAAATCAAACTATGTAAACAGAAAAGCTACAAAAAAAACGCCCTGTTAAACAGGGCGAATTCACTTAAAATCCATTCAGTCATTGGTTTACGAGGCCTCAAGACTTAAAGGATCAACAACTGAGCAAAGCTCAGAAGGCTAACAGATTTATTACCCCATTTCTTTGGGAAAAACCTACTAAACAAACAAAAATATGCAAAAAGGATTGTACCTCCACCCATGTATCAGATTTATTATGAAGATATCTGCAATCACACTAATTGTACAACTTACCTTAACAGGAATGTTGTTTGCAAACAGCGCCAGTAGTCAGGATTTGAACAAGATACAGTTAAACCTAAAGCTTAAAAACGCAGGTTTAAAAGAATGCTTCCAAACCCTGCAAAAGCAAACCGGCTTAAAGTTCTCCTTCGGAGAGGCGCTTATTAAAAAAAACAATAAAAAAACCACCATTAGTGCACATCAAATATCAATGGAAAAGGCTCTAAAGCTAATTCTGGACGAAACCAACCTACGATGTATACAAATTGGGGATGATCTCATCATTGATGAAAAGCCTGCACCACCTAAACCGGCAACACCACTTGTGGAACGTATTGCAACCGGTACCGTAACCGCCGATGATGTTGAAGGGGCGCTACCTGGGGTTACTGTGCAGTTAAAAGGAACAAATAAGAGAACCGTAACAAACTCAGAAGGTAAGTATAGTATCTCGGTCGACAATGATCAGTCTGTCCTTATTTTTAGCTACATGGGTTACCTCTCACAAGAAGTTACCATAGGCAATTCCGCAGTTCTTAACATTGTGCTCAAAACAGATAGAAAATCCTTAGGCGAAATCGTGGTTATAGGCTACGGAACAGCAAAAAAACAAGATCTTTCTTCTGCCGTATCAAGTGCCCGATATTGAGAAAGCAAAAGATCGCCCCGTTTTAAGCGTTGGCGCTATGCTACAGGGAAAAGTCCCGGGTGTTACTGCCATAAATAATGGCGGACATCCCAATGGTTCTCCATCAATTACCATCAGGGGGACCGGTTCAAGAGAGAACAATAGCAATGTTTTGTATGTTGTCGATGGCGTTCTTGGAGCACCTTACAACCCTGCCGATATAGAATCAATTACCATTTTAAAAGATGCAGCTTCTGCAGCTATTTATGGCGCCTTTTCAGGATCAGGTGGCGTAATCCTGATTACAACCCGCCAGGCAGCTCAAGGCAAACCAAGCGTTGAATATAGTGGGTTTACAGGCATTAAAAATGCATGGCGTTTACCACAATCACTTACCGCAGCAGATGAGGCAAAGGTTTCCAATCTTGCCTATACCAACGCAGGTTTAGATCCTCTTGGCGGATGGGATGCAAAACTAAACCCCTATGCTCAGGTTACAAGAACCGACTGGGTTGATGAAATATTTAGAACAGGCTTAATCCAAAGGCACAATGTAAGCATCAATGCGGGAACAGAGAAATTCTCTAACCTCATCCAGGGCCGTTACGAAAAAGAAGAAGGCACACTATTAAACACTTATAACAAAAACCTTTCTCTTCGTTTTAACTCAAATTACCAGTTTAACAAAAACATTAAACTACGTCAGGAGTTGTTCTGGAACAATAACGACAATCGCGGAACAGATGCCTCAAGCGGATATAGCGGTAGCATTCTGTCAGCCATTTACATGCCAAGGTCGGCTACCCCTTATTACGAAGACGGTACTTTTGGCGGTGTAGGCCCAAGAGATTCAAAATACCTAGGTATTCATGGGGATGCAATCAATCCTGTAGCTACTTTACTCAGAAACCAACCTTACAACAAGAGCAATGATCTTCAGTCTGTTACAGAGCTTTCCGTATCAGAAGTTATAAAAGGATTAACAGTGCTTTCGCGTTTTTCTTATCGTCAAACCAATTCATTGTATAAAAACTTTGAACCAAGAAGAACTGAGCCTGGTAAACCGAACGACCAAAATACTTTAAGTTATTCTACAAATAAAGGCTATACATGGATCTGGGAAAATACCGCAAATTATAGCCGTGTTTTTAACAGACATACCATTGGTGCAATGGTTTCAACCACAGCACAGGAAAACGGAGCACGCGGATTCAGTGCAGGTGCCAAAGGTTTCGACAATGAAAAAGACTGGGCGCAATTCTTCATAAATGCAGGTATCTTTGATCAGATAAAACCAGCTGATTATGATTATGCTGATCGCAATATTTCATACGTAGGAAGGCTTTCTTATAGCTGGGCCGACAGGTATTTCCTTACAGGAAGCTATCGTTACGACAATGCCGGGCGTTTAGCTGCCAGCAATCGCTTAAGAGGTTTCCCTGCAGTTACCGCAGCATGGAAAATCAGTTCCGAGCCATTCTTTGATCTACCTGCAGTGAATCTATTTAAATTACGAGCAAGTTGGGGAAGAGTCGGAAATCTTAGTTCTATTCCACTTTATTACGGCTATCTGCCTTTGGCCTCTAATTACACTTATCAGGTTGGTAACGGCGCGCCTCAAACCAATGCCATGTATGTAGGGAGTCTTTATAACCCAAATCTTTCATGGGAAACATCTGAGCAATATGACCTTGGTGCTGATTTAAGTTTATTCAATAATAAATTAAGTATTACAGCCGATTATTTTAACAAACTAACCTTCGACCTAATTAAAAATCAGGATACCGAATGGACAAACACTTTCGGATTTGGAGCTCCTACAATAAACCAGGGCCGAATCAGAAATACAGGTTTTGAAGTTGCGGCCAACTGGAAAAACAATGCAGGTGCCTTAACCTATGATGTTGGTGCTAATATAGCCACACTAAAAAACAGAGTTGATTATATTGATCAAAACCCAAATTCTTACTGGGCTTATGGCGATAGCTGGAGAGGGGTATTAACGCCATACAGATCCGTAGTAGGCCAGCCTGCCTATTCTTATTGGTTAATCAAAAACGAAGGCATTTTCCAGTCAGATGCAGAAGCAAATGCCTATGTTAAAGATGGCAAAAAAATCCAGCCTGAAGCTAAAGCAGGAGATTTAAAGTTCAGAGACTTAAATAACGATGGAAAAATTGATGATGCCGACCGCTCATACATGGGAAGTGCTTTCCCTAAAATAACTTACGGTTTCACAACCAACCTTGCCTGGAAAAACTTCGATTTCAGCTTGTTCTTACAAGGTGTAAGTGGTGCAAAATTATTCCACGCATTTAAACAATCTACATTAAATGGATCTGAACAGGGATACAACAGATGGGACAAGATCCTTGATGCATGGTCTCCTACAAACACTGGCTCCGATATTCCAAAAATCTCGGCAAGTGACAAAAATAAAAACTTCCAGACACCATCAGACTGGTATCTAGAAAGTGGCGATTATTTGCGTATAAAAAGTGTCCTTTTGGGTTACACTTTCGCTAAAATGCCTTTCAACGGTAGCTTAAGGGTATTTGTTAGTGCCGACAACCTGTTAACCTTCACCAATTATTCAGGCATGGACCCTGAAGTTGGGGGCGTAGGACTTGATGGCGGTCAATACCCTTTATCACGCATTTATTCACTTGGACTAAAACTTAAATTCTGATTAAATCAACACAATCATGAAAAAGAAAATTAATTATACTTTTATTCTGCTCTTATTATTATCAGTAAGTGCGTGTAAAAAAGGCTGGGTCGACACCAAACCTAATGGCTCACCTACTACTGCATTTTTCTGGAAAAGCGAAGACGACATCATAAAAGCCACAGCTGCACTTTATGTACCCATGCGCTACGAATCAACCTGGGGAAGAGATCTTTTTTGGGTCCAAAATGCAAGTGACGATCTTGTTGTCGGTAGAACTAAAGCCGATGCAGAGAACATCAAAAACTTTATCCCTACGGGAAGAGAAGGATACCTGAGCAGTGGCTGGAATGACCTTTACTGGATGGTCAATAAAGCCAACGAAGCCATAAAAAATATCCCTACTGTAACCGCAGCCAGCGAATCAGTTCGCAACAGAGCCCTCGGAGAAGCGTACTTTGTACGTGGTTTTGCTCATTTCTGGATCGCTTATATTTGGGGACATAAAGATCAGGGCGTTCCGTTTGAAGCTGTCGAAAACCCTGAATATGGTAAACGTATACCACCACAATTAAAATCGGTTACCGACAACTATGCACAGGTCATTGCCGATTTACAAAAAGCTTCTGAGTTGCTTCCATTATTTGAAACCTATGGCGATGCTGATCGTGGCAGGGCGCACAAGGCAGCTGCATGGGGATATATGGTAAAAGCCTATGCATATTGGGCACAATACGACAAAACCAAATGGCAGCCGATTCCAGATCTTTGCGATAAAATTAAAAACGAAGGTCACAGAGCGCTAATCACAGGCAAAGAAAATGGAAAAACCAATTATCGCAGTGTGTTTACAATCGACAACAACTGGAGCTCTGAATACATGTGGTCTGTTACCTCTGGCGTACAGGGAGGTTCTGAATTTCCGGGTGTAATACTCGAAAACAAAGGCTGGGGCGTTTTCAATGGCTGGGGATATTTCCAACCTACATTGGAATTGTACAATGAATATGAAGCAAACGATCCACGCCGTGAAGTTACCATCTTAAAATTTGGCGACAAGTTCACTTTCTTCGGTCAGGAAAGATCATACTACTCTACCAATAGTCTTTCAGGTTTTCAGATCAACAAATACATGGAGCCTTACAGCTACGGAACTGATGGAAATGCAGGTACCAACACCAAAATAAATCCTAGTGGCGATTATCCAACCACCATGCTTAACCTTTCTTTAATGCGCTACGCGGAAATTTTATTATTTAAAGCAGAAGCACTAATAGAATTAGGCAAAAGTGGTGATGCTGCCGTTCCTTTAAACGAAATCAGATCAAGAGTTGGGCTATCTTCTATAAGTAATCCAACCCTAAACGATTTAAAACATGAGCGTCGTGTTGAATTGGCTTGTGAATGGACCGACCGTTTGGCCGATCTTAAAAGATGGGGAGACTTTGCAAAAATTAATGCACCTCTTCACGGACAGAATCACTCCAATAAAACCGATCCCAATTCACCATTTACTGTAAATGAAATATGGCCGGCACGTAATTTCAATCCGGCAAGACATATGGCATGGCCAATAAATCCAGACGAAATTTCCAGAAGTAACGGTGCTTACAAACAAACACCGGGCTGGTAAACCAGCAACACAGTCAAAAGGGTGTCCGAAATTACCGGACACCCTTTTGCTTTTATTAAAATCATCAGCAACCTAACAAAACCATTTGTTAGATTTACATAACTGATCTGCATTTAGATCCAACAAATAGATCAAATCAATGCTAAACGTACATAAATGCAATACCAACCATATTGCAAACAAGAACAGATTAGAATGAAAACAAAAAACCTTATCCAAAAAATCATCAAAACAAGTCTCTTTGTGCTTTTACTATCCGCAGGGGCTACCTATTCCCAGGCTCAGCAGGCTGCCAGCAACGAAGCTAAGTACAACTTATCCAACGCCCATTCTCATAACGATTATGAAAATGACATCCCCTTTCAAAGGGCCTTTCAAAAAGGATTTGGCTCTATCGAGGCCGATATATTCCCGGTAAACAACGAATTGCTTGTTGCACATAGTAAAGAACACCTCGACCCAGCAATTACCCTATACGGCACCTACCTTAAACCGGCAATAGCAGCCTTGCAAAAAGATCCCAATCGCAAGCTTCATTTACTAATCGACATTAAAGAGAATTATCCCGTTGCTTTGGCCATCCTGGTTAAGCAGCTGGATCCTCATAAAGATATCCTTAAAACAAGCACACATGCCGGCCAACTAACCATTACTATAAGCGGGTCACGCCCAAAACCAAAGGACTATAAAAACTACCCCGATTATATCTATTTTGATGGCGAATGGCCGTTAGAACATACGCCAGAGGAATCAAAACATGTAGAACTAGTCAGTTTCCCTTTCACCGCCTACAGCAAATGGAATGGAAAAGGTAGATTAGAACATGCCGACTACACCAGGGTTAAAGGCCTTATTGATAGTGTACATGCAGAAGGGAAAAAGATCCGCTTTTGGGCTACGCCCGATACAAAAAGCAGCTGGCTGGCGCTAATGAACCTTCATGCCGACTTAATAGGAACCGACGCAGTCGAATCACTTGGCAACTTCATAAAAGACCTGTCTAAAAATATTTATATTAATAAAGAAATCCATGAAACTTACCAGCCAACCTATCAGTCCGATGGGAAAAACGGAAAAATAAAAAACGTTATCCTCTTAATTGGCGATGGCATGGGGCTTACCCAAATATATTCGGCCTTTACCGCAAATCAGGGCCAGCTCAATCTGTTTAAAATACGTAACATTGGCATTTCCGTTACTAATGCAGCAGACACCTACATCACCGATTCAGCAGCCGGCGGAACAGCAATGGCCGGAGGAAAAAAGACAAACAACCGTGCAATTGGGGCCGATTCAACAGGCAAACCCCTAAAATCACTGGCAGTCTACGCGGCAGAAGAAGGCAAAAAAACAGCCGTTATTTCCGTTGGTGATCTTGCCGATGCTACCCCCGCAGCATTCTACGCACATCAGCCAGACCGTTCAATGGAACCGCAAATTGCGCAAGACATGCATACCTCAGGCATCAATATGCTCCTGGGCTCTGGTGCCTCCAACTTTAAGAAAAACCTAAACGGTACAACTGCAGTTCAGCTATTAGAAAAAAAAGGATATACCGTAACCTACAACTTCGAAGATTTCAAAAAAAGCAATGCAGATAAACTGGTTGGCCTTGTTGCCGATAATGAAACCCGACCAAAAATTGAAGGCCGCGGCGAGTTCCTAACCGAGGCCTTCCAAAAAGCAACCGGGCAATTCGGCAAAGACCCAAAAGGCCTTTTCATGATGCTCGAAGGGGCACAAATTGATTACGGAGGCCACAGAAACAATGTATCTCAAGTAATCACAGAAAATCTTGACTTCGATAAGGTAATTGGAAAAGCCCTTGAATTTGCCGATAGCAATGGCGAAACACTTATCGTAATTACTGCCGATCATGAAACAGGAGGTTTAACACTTCTCGATGGCGACATCCAATCAGGCTATGTACTTGGCGAATTTTCAACAAACGACCATACCGCTGTTCCGGTTCCTGTTTTCGCCTATGGCCCTCATTCAGACGATTTCAGGGGTGTATATTCTAACACCGAGATATTCAAAAGACTACTAAAGTATATTCAAAAATAATTACTACAAAGAGGCTGAAATTTTACACAGCCTCTTTTATTTCTTAATCACGTAAGCAAACATCTCTCTTCTTACCTCAAACCCTAATTTCCTGTATAGCTTTACAGCACCATGATTGTCTCTTTTTACATGTAAAAACGGAACCTCAGACTTATTCAATATCCTCCTGATCTGTTCACGCAGCAACTCAAAAGCATAACCCTTTCCAAGATGATCAGGATGGGTACATACGGCACTAATCTCAGTATAAGGAGTTGGATTAAACCTATGCCCTGCCATTGCAATTAAATTACCATCGCTAATTATACCCGTATAATTTCCAAGCTCAATTGTTCTCGATTTAAATGGCCCCGGCTGGGTCAATTCCACAAGAGCAGTCATTTCATCAACATGTGATTCATCCAGATCCACAAAATCTATATCAATACCTGCCGGAACTTCCTTAGCCTCATATACCATCTGAAACATATCAATCCGGGCAATAAGTTTCCACTGATCCAGTATGCTAACCTCCGATGTTGTAAAAACAACAAACAGGCTCTCCGCAGCGCTATTTTCGTAAAGCGTATCAAAATCAAGTTTCGAGTTATCCTTAAGGCCTGCAAACGCCGCAATTTCCTCCAAATAATACTTTACATGACCAGTTCCTACCGAAAAATTACTGTGGGCAGAATTTAAAGCATGGTAAATAGGATTATCTAAAATATGGTTCATTTTGTAAATTAATTATTTATTATTGTTAAAACCAAGTATACCTATGCGCATCCCAGGCAATCTTTTAATAGCCATACTTTTATTTTTTAGCTTAAAAACAAACGCACAATCACTTAACCCGCCATCTGATCTGCGGGTCGATTTGCTTTTGAATGCCGATAAAGTATGGAAAAACGGATTGCCGGTAGGCCTGTCACTTCAACAGGCAAAACAATCAGGCAGCACCTATCAAATGGCACGCATAGCCAACCAAAACCCATACTTTTCATGGGTAATAACAGATAATTCTTCCGGCAGTTTTCAAACCGCATACAGGCTGCTGGTTGCATCCTCAGTCGAAAACCTCAAAGCCAATAAAGGAGATCTTTGGGACTCAGGCAAAGTACTTAAAAACCAGCAAACCGGAATCAGTTACAAAGGGCGTAAGCTCAGGCCAAATACAGTTTACTACTGGAAAGTAAAAGTATGGAACCACAAACAAACCGAAAGTGATTTTTCAAAACGCACCGCTTTTCTTACCGACAGCACCTTAAAACCCTACCAAACTGCTCATCAACCCCTTATTAGATCTTTAGAAAACCCCGTTGTCAGCAAACAATTAAACAACCTCAATACATTTTACGATTTCGGTAAAGATGCCTTTGCGCAAGTAAAAGTACGCGTCAGCTCAGCTGCCGATGGCGATACCTTAAAAGTTCATGTAGGCGAAGCAATAGATGCCGAAGGACAAGTCGAAAGAAAACCAAGAGGCACCATCCGCTATCGTTTATTAAAACTGCCGTTACAAAAAGGAGAACACAGTTACGATCTTAAATTCCCTGCCGATCAACGTAACACCGGGCCCAAGGCCATACTTATGCCCCATTATATAGGCGAGGTACTTCCTTTCAGGTATGTTGAACTTGAAAACAGCAACAACAAAATAATAGAGGTGCAACGCTACACCGTAAACTATCCTTTTAATGATCAGGCCTCATCATTTAAAAGCTCCGACACTTTGCTAAACCAGATCTGGGCGCTCTCTAAACATACCATTAAAGCCACATCCTTTACCGGATTTTATGTAGATGGCGACCGCGAACGGATTCCCTACGAAGCCGATGCATTAATTAATCAGCTATCGCACTATGCCTCTGATGCTGAATTTAACATGGCCAAAAGATCATTAGATTACCTGATTTATCATGCCACATGGCCAACCGAATGGTCGCTGCAAAACCTACAGATAGCGTGGAACGATTACCTCTACTCGGGCGACATCAGAGCTGTAAAATCACTTTACCCCCAATTAAAACCCAAGCTGTTACTTGCCCTTGCCAGGCCCGATGGCCTTATCAGTACCAGAACCGGCAAACAAGACAGCACCTTTACCAAATCCATTCATTTCTCTACTTTTAATGGCGAAACCGTATTAAAGGATATTGTAGACTGGCCACAAAAAGGAGGCTTCGGATTGCCCGAGTCCTACCCAGGCGAAACCGATGGTTTTGTATTTACAAATTATAATTCAGTAGTAAATGCCTTTCATTATCAAGCGTTAGTTTGCATGTCAGATCTGGCTCAGGCGTTAGGAGAAAAAAAAGACGCCGCACTTTATAAACGGCAGGCCAACCAGGTAAAGCAAGCCTTTCAAAAAAGTTTTATAGATCCCGAAACCGGAACAGTAAAAGATGGAGAAACCACACCGCACAGCTCATTACATGCCAACATGCTTGCCCTGGCCTTTAACCTGGTACCAGAAAACAACAAAGCCAGTGTAATAGCCCACATCCGTACACGGGGCATGGCCTGCAGCGTTTATGGTTCGCAGTTCCTGCTCGATGCATTATACAATGCCAATGAGGCAGAGTACGGACTACAGCTTTTAACCTCAACAGATAAGCGCAGCTGGTACAATATGCTCCGTACCGGTTCCACCATGACTACCGAAGCCTGGGATACAGATTACAAAAACAATCAAGACTGGAACCATGCCTGGGGAGCAGCACCTGCCAATGTTATTGTAAGGAAACTTATGGGTATCGAACCCTTATCACCAGCCTTTCAAACCATACAAATAAAACCACAGCCAGGCACACTTAACTCTGCCCGGATCCAACTATCAACCCTGTACGGAAAAATAAATGTTGCCTTCAATAAAACCCCAGCTCAGTTCCAATTAAAAACCAGCATCCCACCCAATACAACAGCAGTAGTTTATTTACCAAAACAAACAGAAAAAGACCAACTCCTTCTAAACGGAAAATCACTAAAAGCAACCCCAGAAGGCAATTTTTGGGTAATCAAAAATGTTAAATCAGGCCCACAAACCTGGCAGGTAAAGTATTAGCAATTAAATTAAGCTATACAAATCGTTAAACGCTTCCTTCATTGAGAGGCGAGTGTAAATGGCATCCCTAAGCGTTCCATAATCCGACCCTACATTCAATTGCCTCTTTTTCCCTTAAACCGATATGAGCTAAATGTGGACTAATAAAAACATCTGCCCAAAGTGGTGAGCAGCTTATTCTCCGTATGGAGAACTAGGTTGAATATTTATTTTGTTAACATTCACTTTGAAATACAAAGCGCTTTATTATATTTGATTATTATTTGAAAACATTACACTATACCCATGGAAACGACCAAAACACGCATACGCTTTTCGATGACAAACTTCATTATCGTTTTCGTCATTTCGGCCTTTGCCTTTCAGTTTATCTCCAATTCACTTTTAGGATCAGAGGTCAGGCTTTTTCCAATAAACGGGGACTGGTTTCCCGGATCAGCATCATCAGTAGCATGGAAAAGCACTATAGCCACAATTATATACCCCATCAAACTGGTTTTAGTTGGCCCTTTATCACCCATATTTAATGACCCTGATCCCGCACCCCCAATTTTGCTCTTCACTTTCTCCTTATACTGGACTGCTATAGCATCAGTTCTGCATTTTATCATCAGTAAACTATTCGCCAGCAAAAAACATTAATTTACAGCACATGCCGTTATGAACAGATTTGAAGAAATATACTATGAGGCAAAAGCCGACAACTAGTTTAAACGGTTCGCTGTTTTTTGCCGTATCGCCTTAGCAGCGAGCTTTCTTCCGGCCGGTTTTGTTAAAGTTATGGGCGAACGATTCGCCGAAGGCCTCCCCTCCAATAACCCTTTAGGTCATTATTTCGACGCCTTACAGCTCACAGGATACTACTATACTTTTATTGGCGTTGCTCAAATCATAACAGCAATATTATTGCTGATCCCGAGGAGTTCCCTTCTTGGCGCACTTATGTATTTTCCCATAATCATCAATATTTGTGTGCTCACTTATGCTACCCGCTTTGAAGGTACCCGGATCGTCACCTTTATGGTATTGGCCTGCCTGTTCTTATTAATTTGGGATTATGACCGCTTAAAGCACATTTTACCTATTAAACAGCCCAAAGCAGAACCACCACCTTTGCTAAGAAAGCCCTTAGGCATACGCCTTCGCATCCTATTTTTTGGAGGCTCCATTGCCCCCTTAGCCTTCATCATCGCCGGAACTTCCTATCTATTTGAAATCGGCCCCTGCAACTCCGAAGAGGCCTGCAGAAACCAATGTACCGGCAGCAAAAACCCAGAAGCCTGCCAAATCTTCTGCGACTGCATTTATACCAAAGGCCAACCCCTGGACAGTTGCCTGGCAGCTTTTGATAAAGCAAAAGATGTGCGGCAACGTGGTGGGAAGTAAAAGGCTATTCGCAGCAATTCCTCAGCAACGGTTATTTTTGCTAAAATCACGTTTAAAAAGCACCTTGTTATTTTTCTCAATATAGTCGCCCGATAGAATCAAATATGGATGATTAGGCGAATACCCTGCGCTACGACTTTTTAAAATTATTTTGTCATTAACTTTCAAGCTTTTTAACTGCTCAAATTCCTTAGGAATAAATTGCATCATATATTCTTCGCCATTAATCTTAACTATAAGCCATTTTGGCCCTGATGACCTCGCGTTTTCGCGACGAAAAGTAACAGAAGTTACCACGGCCTCCATATTAGAAAAAGCCTCTATATTCTTCCTTATTTTATCATGACTGGCATGCACTTTTTTACCTTCAGGAGAAACCTCCCAAGCTTTGTACCTTAGACCGTCAGGAGAAGCCTCCCATTTTTTCCTGCCTTCCTCCATGCGGGCTTTCACCTCAGCAGTAGATAACGGCTTTTTGGGGCCTTCAGTTTCATTTTTTATTCCACCATTAGCAAATATTAGTCCGCTCACCACAACCAGTGGTAGGATCAGCGCATAGATAACATTTTTTTTATTTTTCATATCCTTTCAAATTGATTGAACGAATCTACTATGATATTTTCCGGGTCGAGTGGTTTGGATTGTAAATAAAAATGTAAACTTTGTAAATATTTTAGTTACCAATAAAATACAAACTAAAATTGTACTTAAACTGAAAGCTAAATTGACAGAGGTCTAAAAGCGCTTTCTAAAAAGTGAATGAAGAATCCATCATGGTACTATACTTTTGGGACAACAGGCAAGATCCGATATTATAAACGACAACGGTATAGGAGAAAAGATAAAATTAAACCGGATTAGGGGAAATTATAGGGGAAGCAAGAGTTATAAAGTAGACGATACCAAACGATGCCCGTAAACGAAAAAAAGTTGGTATCCAGCGGTATCGCCTTAAACCAACTTTTTACTTTTTATGTAGCCCATAAGCTACAAATGTCGAACTCTTTTATAGATGATTTGCATGCAGCAGCCGGTTTAGAGGACTGTCCATAATAGGATAAGCATATTAGAAATCGGGTAAATAAATTATACGATCTCATCCAGCTATGAACTAATAATGGGTTATTTTTCAGAAACAATAGACTTAACAGCTTGTTCCAGATCAGGCAGCTTTGAAATTATGATATCCCAGACAATATCATAATCAACGCCAAAATAATCGTGAATCAGCCGATTACGAGTATTCGACATCTTTCTCCACTCCACTTCCGGATGCTCCAATTTAAAATCAGGATCCACTTTTGCACTTGCTTCGCCGATAATCTCAAGGCTTCG
Source organism: Pedobacter ginsengisoli (assembly GCF_002736205.1). Taxonomy (NCBI): domain Bacteria; kingdom Pseudomonadati; phylum Bacteroidota; class Sphingobacteriia; order Sphingobacteriales; family Sphingobacteriaceae; genus Pedobacter; species Pedobacter ginsengisoli. Next base: position 3,903,908 of record NZ_CP024091.1, read on the forward strand.
GATAATCGCTCTTGACAATACAGGGTCGTTTATCACGAAATCCTTTTCTTTTCCTTTAACTGCATTCAGTACAAAAGAAACCTCGTCAAGTATGTGATTAAGTAATTCGATGTTAGATAGCAACATGTTCAGCCTCTTTTAATATATGTGGTCCTATATATTTGCTTAAAGATTGCGGTGTAACCACTTCTACCTTTCTACCCAGCAAATCTTCTAAAAAAAACGATAAGTCCATGAAATTATCATAACTTTTCTGCTTCGGATCAAAATCTATTAAAAGATCAACATCACTATCAGCATTGTATTTACCTGTAATAAATGAACCAAAAACACTAAGACTAGAAACACCATATGATCTCAATTTCTGGCCATTAGCCTTGAGCAATGAAATTAATGTCCGCTTATTTTGTACTGCAGTGTGCATATCACAAAGATACCCAATGAAAGCATATATAGCAAGCGCTATATAATAACAGTTTGGGCCACAGATTTTTATTGGCATAAAAAAAGGAAACAACACATTGTGGTTGTTTCCTTAAGTAGCCCGTAGGGGAATCGAACCCCTGTTTCCAGAATGAAAATCTGGCGTCCTCACCCCTAGACGAACGGGCCATTTAGTTTAATTTGACCAATCTTAGATTTCTAAATTACTAATTGCTTTCGTAATTCGTCAATCTACAACCGTAAATTAACTTGGTAGCGGGGACCAGACTCGAACTGATGACCTTCGGGTTATGAGCCCGACGAGCTACCAACTGCTCCACCCCGCACTATGTCTTTTTAATAAAAAAACCGCTCATTTTTTAAAGCGGTCTCTTGTAGCCCGTAGGGGAATCGAACCCCTGTTTCCAGAATGAAAATCTGGCGTCCTCACCCCTAGACGAACGGGCCATTAATTTGATCAACCTCAGTAAATCAACTTGGTAGCGGGGACCAGACTCGAACTGATGACCTTCGGGTTATGAGCCCGACGAGCTACCAACTGCTCCACCCCGCACTATATACAATTTGGCAGCTTTTGTTAAATCCTTAACTCTTCTTCCGAATTGGAATGCAAAGATATAATTCGTTTCTTTGTGGTGCAAATTTATTTCAAAAAATATTTTTATGTCGCATAAAGCAGGTTTTGTAAGTATCATAGGTAAGCCCAATGTGGGTAAATCAACCTTAATGAATGCCCTGGTGGGCGAAAAGCTTTCAATCATCACTCCGAAAGCCCAAACAACCCGCCACCGTATTTTAGGAATTGTTAATGAAGAAGACTACCAAATAGTTTTTTCTGACACCCCGGGCATCATAAAACCTAGATATGGCCTGCAGGATTCTATGATGAGCTCAGTAAAAGGTGCACTAACTGATGCCGATCTGATCCTCTTTGTTACCGACATAAATGAACAGCACGACGAGAATGATGTATTAGAGAAAATCATCAATACTACAATTCCAATGATCGTGCTAATCAACAAAATCGACAATGCAACCCAGGAACAGGTAGATGAAAAGGCAGCGTACTGGAAAGAAAAACTAAATCCAAAGCATATATATGCCATCTCTGCCCTGCACAACTACAATCTTGAAGGCATTCTGGCCATGATTTTAGACCACCTGCCTGAACATGCACCTTTTTATGATAAAGATGACCTTACAGATCGTAACCAAAGATTCTTCGTATCAGAAATCATCAGAGAAAAGATCTTTAACAACTATCAGAAAGAAATCCCCTACAGCACAGAGGTAGTGATAACTTCATTTAAAGAAGAAGAAAAAATCACAAGAATCAGTGCTGAAATTATTGTAGAGCGCGATTCTCAAAAAAACATCCTGATAGGAAAAGGCGGCGCAAGTCTTAAAAAAGTAGGCATGGAAGCCCGCAAGGATATCGAGAAATTTTTGGATCAGAAAGTATTTCTTGAAACCTTTGTAAAAGTAATTCCCGACTGGCGCAGTAAAAAGAACTACTTAAAAGGTTTCGGGTACGAAAATTAAGCTTACCTTTGCAACCCCTTAATAATTAATACAATTCACAACACAATATGAGCAATATTATCGCAATCGTCGGAAGACCAAACGTAGGCAAATCTACCCTATTTAACCGCTTAACAGAAAGTCGTAAAGCAATTGTCGATGATTTTAGCGGCGTAACCCGCGACCGCCATTACGGTTCGGCCGAATGGATAGACAAACAATTCACCGTAATTGATACCGGTGGTTACGTAGCCAACTCTGAAGATGTTTTTGAAACAGCAATCCGCGAACAGGTTGTTATCGCTATCGAAGAAGCAACAGCATTATTATTCCTGGTTGATGTAACAACCGGAATTACCGACCTTGACGATGAAATTGCACAACTACTTAGAAGAAGCAATAAACCTGTATTTGTAGTAGTAAACAAGGTTGATAACACCCAATTACAAAACGACGCTGCTGTATTCTACGGATTTGGCCTTGGCGAAATCTACCCTATCTCGTCTATGACAGGATCAGGAACAGGCGACCTTCTTGATGAGGTGATCAAAAACTTTGAAGATCTTCCTGAAGAAGAAAACACCCTTCCTAAAATCACAATTGTAGGCCGTCCAAACGTTGGTAAATCATCTTTAATCAACGCCCTGATCGGCAAGGACAGAAACATTGTTACTCCAATAGCAGGAACTACCAGAGATTCTATACATATCCACTACAACCAGTTCGGCCATGAATTTATGTTTATCGATACTGCTGGTTTACGTAAAAAAACCAAGGTAAAAGAGAACATCGAATTCTATTCTGTAATGCGTACCATTAAAGCATTGGAAGAAGCCGATGTGGTTATCCTGATGGTTGATGCAACTGAAGGCCTGGAGTCGCAAGATGTAAACATCTTCCACCTTGCAGAGAAAAACAAAAAAGGCGTTGTAGTGCTGGTAAACAAGTGGGATTTAATAGAGAAAGACAACAAAACGGCTAAAGCTTTTGAAGACCAGATCCGTCAGAAATTACAGCCATTTACTGATATCCCAATTATTTTCACTTCAGTAGTAACCAAACAACGTATTTTCCAGGCAATAGAAACAGCGCTTGAAGTATATAAAAACAGAAGCAAAAAAATCCCTACATCTAAGTTAAACGATGTAATGTTGCCGATTATAGAGAACTATCCGCCACCTGCGTTAAAAGGAAAATACATTAAAATAAAATACATTACACAGATCAACGGAACATCTCCAATGTTTGCATTCTTCTGTAACTTACCTCAATACATTAAAGAACCTTACAAAAGGTTTATAGAAAATAAGCTTCGCGAACATTTCAATTTTAGCGGAGTGCCAATCCAGATTTATTTCAGACAGAAATAAGCTTATTGCAAGCTTGTTAACGCCTGTTTTACCATAGCATCACTTAGGTTAAGCGCTTTATAATAACCCGCATCACCTAAGTGATACTTGCATAAAAGCACCTTCATATCATTTAAAATAAGTGGTTTTGCCAAAGCCAGCTGCTTTTGGTCAACAACCACATTCCGGTTCTGGATATACTTCAGCAGATCCCTATAGTCAGCATCGCTCACATTAAAAGTAGCCAGGTTCTGCTCAATAAACGGAGCCGAGTACCTGCTGGCCAGAACATCGTAAACAAAATCAAACAATATCTTTTTCGAGGCCAGCGTAGTATAACATTTGTTATACCCCATGGTATCCATTTTAACATAAATATCAGGCTGTATGCCACCAGCAGCAAATCTGCCCTTTACACTATCCTTTTTAACTAACCTTTTTGAAGTAAGCTCGCCATCATTAAAGCGGTTCTCAATCTCTTCTTGATAAGCTTTATAGCCATCTTTATACGATTTCTGTATGCTTCTGCCCGATGGGGTATAGTAACGTGCAATGGTTAAGTTCAATGCCGACCCATCTACAAAAGGAAACTGCTCCTGAACAAGCCCTTTACCAAAAGACCTGCGTCCAATAATAAGGCCCCTGTTAAGATCCTGAACCGCACCTGCCAGAATTTCGCTGGCCGAAGCCGTATTTTCATTAATCAGCACTACCAGCTTACCGTCTTCAAACTCGCCACCACCCGTAGCCACATAATCCGTACGTGGCTCATGCTTTCCCTCTGTATAAACAATCAGCTTATTTTCCTCAAGAATTTGATTGGCCAACCCGGTAGCAGCCGTTAAATATCCGCCGCCATTATCACGAAGATCGAGCACCAGTTTTTTCATCCCCGCAGCCTTAAGCGACTTAATCGACTCCACAAAATCACGGTCGGTTTCAGAACCGAACTTACTGATCCTCACATATCCAACCTCATTATTCAACATATACGAAGCATCAATACTGCTCACAACTACCCTGGCGCGTTTTACAGTAAAAACAGTTGCCAGCGTACTGCCCGGATGCACAATAGTCAATTTTACCGCCGTACCTTTTTTCCCTTTAATTTTGCCAATCATCTGCTCGCGTGGCAAAGCCTGCCCGCTTACAGCAATTGTATCTATTTTAATAATCCTGTCGCCCTGCTTTATTCCTGCTAAAAATGCCGGCCCATCTTTAATTACATTGGTAATCAGCAGTGTATCATTCAAAATATAATACTCAATACCAATCCCTTCAAAATTTCCATTTAAAGTTTCGGCAAATTCATTTGCTTTTGCCGGCGGAAGATAGATGCTATGGGGGTCCAGTTTATGCAATAAACTATCAATAGGCAGGTTATTTAAACTATCGGCATTAACCTCATCAACGTAGTTTTTATTGATGATATGAAGAATTTCGTTCACCTTTTGGGCATTGTTATCTGCCACATAAGTTACCTTTTGGAAGTTGTACCCCTGGTCCTTCAAAAACTTGTACCCAAAAAACATCCCACCTATTAAAGTTACAGAATAAGTGAGGGCAATTAAGAGATTATATCGGGTATTCTTTTTCATTGGTAAATACACCGTAAAGGTACAAAATTACACTGTTATATAATAAATTAACCTCTTCTGATTTACATTTGTTTAGTATTTTTTCTATTACTTCGAAACTTACAATCAATTCTCTAATTTTGAATTGATTTCCCCTATTATTTCCGCGTTAACAAGAAAATCACGAATTTTAACAAAAATTAGACTAATGATAAGAGTAACCGAGCAAGAGTCAACGTACCACGATATTGATAAAATGTCTGTACTGGAAATTCTGAAGGGCATAAATGATGAAGACAAAACAGTACCTGATGCTGTGGAAAAGGTAATTCCCCAGATAGAGAAACTGGCTTCTGCTGTTGCCGAGCGAATGATAAAGGGGGAAGGTTATTTTACATCGGCGCCGGTACAAGCGGCCGGTTAGGCGTTGTTGACGCATCAGAATGTCCTCCTACCTTTGGCGTTCCGTTTGATTGGGTGGTTGGGATTATTGCCGGTGGCGACACCGCTATACGCAGGGCCGTTGAAAATGCTGAAGATGATGACAAACAAGCATGGCTTGATTTGCAGGAATTTAAAATAGATGCTAACGACTGTTTAATTGGCCTTGCCGCATCGGGAACCACACCATATGTTATTGGTGGGCTAAACACTGCACGTAAAAATGGTGTTTTAACCGGTTGCATTGTATGTAATGAGGGTGGCCCTATAGCTGCAGAAAGCGATTTCCCCGTTGAAGTTGTAGTTGGCCCTGAATTTTTAACAGGATCTACCCGCATGAAATCTGGAACTGCACAAAAACTGGTGCTGAACATGCTAAGTACTACTGTGATGATAAAACTGGGCAGGGTAAAAGGCAATAAAATGGTGGATATGCAACTGACCAATCATAAACTGGTTGACAGGGGCACGCAAATGGTAATGGACGAACTGAAGATAGATTATGAACATGCCGCCGACCTGCTTATCCGTTACGGAAGCGTACGCAAGGCGGTCGAATCTACTCATAAATAACCCAACATGCACGAAATAGAACCTTACTATCAATGGCGCGATGATTATATCGCGTCAGAAGATGAGCGTTCGCCATTCTACAACACTGAATATTCGGAGTTTTATTTCGATAAACAGCTGTATAATTTTCTTATTCACCCCCAGTGGGACGATTTCGGATCAAGCACCATGTACCTTAAAGTACTTTTTGTTGATTACGACAGAAATTATGCAATAATTGAGTTTATTGGCGAATGGAACGATGCTATTGGCAACGACATTATGCTCCTGAAGCGCGAAATCATTGAACTGATGATGGACGAAGGCATAAACAAATTCATACTGATCGGCGAAAACATACTGAACTTTCACGCTTCTGAAGATAGCTACTACGAAGAGTGGTTTCAGGAAGTGGAAGACGGATGGATTACAGGGGTTAATTTCCAGGAGCATGTGATCAATGAATTCCGCAGCAGTAATATCGATTACTACATCAATTTTGGTGGCGAACTTGACGATATGGCATGGAGAACCCTAAAACCACTCCAGTTTTTCAAGAAAGTTGAAGAAATCCTGACAAAAAGGCTAGGGGCATAGCTTTTGTTAGAATGAAACAATTTGTATCTTTAAATAAATTTAAAACACATGAATAATAACAATAATAATGATTGGTCGCAACAATCGGTTTTCGTAGAAGACTTAACCGGTAAGGTTGCCAAGAAATTCTTTGCGAATGTTTTTTTATGGATGTTTGTAGCACTAAGTGTTTCTACAGTAGTAGCATTTTATCTGGCTACCAATACCGAATTGCTTCGTACTTTTTTTGATGCTCAAACCGGAAAACCTAATATACTTGGCTGGGTAGTGATGCTTTCGCCTCTTGGAATATCATTGGTGATGAACGGAGGACTAAGCAGGTTGTCGTATGGTGCCATAGTTGGTCTTTTTATACTATTTGCGGCATTACTGGGCATAAGCCTTAGTTCTGTTTTGCTGGTATATACTTCTGCTTCTATCATTAGCTGCTTTGCAGGCGCTGCCGGAATATTCGGTATAATGGCATTTATGGGCTATACCACTAACGTTGATTTAAGCAAATTTGGCCCTATCTTAATGATCGGGGTTGTAGGCTTAATTATCGCAAGTGTGGCAAACATATTCATTCAAAGCGAAGGCTTTAGCTTGTTTATGGCTTATGCAGGTATTGCTATTTTTACTGCATTAACAGCTTTTCACGTTCAAATGTTAAAAAGAATTGGACAGGGAATAGAAGAAAGCGGCGCGCAAATGCTTGATACTGATGCTAAAAAACTAGCCATCATTGGTGCAATGTCACTTTACGTCACTTTCATCAACATATTCTTATCATTATTAAGAATATTCGGCGACAGAAGATAATAACCTGTTTGTTAAACCATATTGAATGAAAGGCCAAGCTGCTCAGCTTGGCCTTTTTTATGCTATCATTTAAATGTTAAGCCAAAAATATAGGTCGGTTAGGTAAAAAATCGAACTTTTTTCAGCGTTTATACATAACAAAATTGGCCACATATTGCTCCATCATTGTACAAACTCCTTCAAACCACTGTAATTCAATGTGTTCCAAAAGCTTAATTTTAACACATTTTTGCACGTTAAAATTTTGCTGTACAACCCTCAAATTCCAAAATAAAATTTCGATGCCTATTGCTAATTGGCTCTTCCGTACAATTTTATACTGCTTTAGCAGCCTAAATTTTGGAAATGATTTTTCTTTGTTGCACCTTTGTAAAGCTTATAGAGAAAGACGGAGGGATTAGACCCTGCGAAGTCTTAGCAACCTGTGCTTACAAGGTGCTACATTCTACTGGAGCCAAACCATCGGTTCCCGAAAGATAAGTTAAAAGTCGACACCTAAACCGGACTTTTCGAATAAGCTTTGTATGTAATAAGTTCGGCACTTGTTTAGGCTCAGCCTCTATCAACTTTAGCTTGTTACCTACTCATATTACTATTAAAAATGGACATTAGAGCAGAGTTAGAAAAACGTATCCTGATCATTGATGGTGCGATGGGCACTATGATACAACGTTACGTCCTTTCTGAAGAAGATTTCAGGGGCGAACGGTTCAAAGATCACCCCTGTGATGTAAAAGGTAATAACGATTTACTGAACATTACCCGTCCTGATATCATTAAGGCCATTCATACCGAATATTTAAAGGCCGGTACAGATATCATTGAGACCAATACTTTTAGTACCCAACGCATTTCGCTGGCCGATTACCAGATGGAAGAGCTTGATTATGAAATGAGCTTTGAGGGGGCAAAAATAGCAAAAGAGGCGGTTAATGAGTTCATGGCTGCCAACCCCGACAGGAAATGTTTTGTTGCAGGTGCTGTAGGCCCTACCAACAGAACCCTGTCTATTTCTCCGGATGTAAACGACCCGGGTTTCAGGGCACTTACTTTTGATGAGCTGGTTGATGCTTACTATGAGCAAATCCGCGGATTGGTTGATGGTGGCTCAGACCTGCTTTTAATAGAAACCATTTTTGACACCTTAAATGCCAAGGCTGCCATATTTGCCATCAAAAAATACGAGGAGATAATTGGCCGTAAAATAGAGATCATGATCTCCGGAACCATTACGGATGCTTCCGGAAGAACTTTATCAGGGCAAACTGCCGAAGCTTTCTTAAACTCAGTAATCCATGCCAATCCTTTAAGCATAGGTTTTAACTGCGCTTTAGGGGCAAAAGACATGAGGCCGCACATCGAAGAGCTTTCTGCCAAAGCAGGATGCTATGTTTCGGCATATCCTAACGCAGGCCTGCCAAATGAGTTTGGTGCTTACGATGAAATGCCTCATGAAACCGCTCATCTGGTAGAAGATTTTATTCAGCATGGTTTTGTAAATATTGTAGGTGGCTGCTGTGGAACTACCCCTGATCATATCGGTTGCATAGCCGAAAAAGCTAAAAATGTAGCGCCACGTAAAATACCTGAACTAGCGCCTCATATGCGTTTAAGCGGATTGGAGCCGGTTACCATAACTCCTGAAAGTATTTTTGTAAACATTGGTGAGCGTACAAACATTACAGGTTCTCCAAAATTCTCCAAGCTCATTTTAGGTGGGGATTTTGAAGCTGCACTGGCTGTTGCGCGTCAGCAAGTTGAGGGTGGTGCACAGGTTATTGATGTGAATATGGACGAGGGGATGATTGATTCTGAAGCCTCGATGACTAAATTCCTGAACCTGATTGCGTCTGAACCTGATATTTCCAAGCTACCAATCATGGTCGATTCATCTAAATGGTCGGTTATTGAGGCAGGGCTTAAATGCCTGCAGGGGAAAGGAATTGTAAACTCCATCTCTCTTAAAGAAGGTGAAGAAAAATTCCGCGAAAGCGCCCGCAAAATCATGACTTACGGTGCTGCTGTAGTGGTTATGGCTTTTGACGAGCAGGGACAGGCCGATAATTACGAAAGAAGAAAAGAGATCTGTAAAAGATCTTATGATATTTTAGTTGATGAAATAGGCTTTCCGCCTCAGGACATCATTTTTGACCCGAATATCCTTACCGTTGCTACCGGCTTAGAGGAACACAACAACTATGCGGTAGATTTTATAAATGCTACCCGTTGGATTAAGGAAAACCTTCCCCATGCAAAAGTAAGTGGTGGTGTTTCGAACATTTCCTTCTCATTCAGAGGAAATAATACCGTTAGGGAAGCGATGCACTCCGCATTTTTATACCATGCCATTAAAGCAGGTTTAGACATGGGGATTGTAAATGCAGGTATGCTTGAGGTTTATCAGGAAATTCCGCCAGAGCTTTTAGTGCTTGTTGAGGATGTATTGTTAAACCGTCGTGAAGATGCTACTGAGCGATTGGTTGAGTTTGCAGACACCATCAAATCTAAAGGAAAAGAGATTGTAAGAGACGAGGAATGGCGTAAAACCAGCGTTGAAGAAAGACTTTCTCATGCCCTGGTTAAAGGTATTATAGAATACCTTGATGCCGATGTGGAAGAGGCACGTCAGAAATACGACAGGCCAATTCAGGTAATTGAAGGTCCTTTAATGGATGGGATGAACATTGTGGGCGACTTGTTTGGAGCCGGCAAAATGTTCCTGCCACAGGTTGTAAAATCTGCCCGTGTAATGAAAAAAGCCGTGGCCTACCTGCTGCCGTTTATTGAGCAGGAAAAACTGAACAACCCGGATCAGGATCAGAATTCATCAGCCGGAAAGGTATTGATGGCTACTGTAAAAGGTGACGTTCATGACATTGGTAAAAACATTGTGGGCGTTGTTCTGGCATGTAATAACTTCGAAATTATTGACATGGGTGTAATGGTCCCTGCACAGGATATCATTAAAAAAGCCAAAGAAATAAATGCAGATATTATTGGTTTAAGTGGTTTAATTACCCCATCGCTTGATGAAATGGTTCATTTTGCCAAAGAGATGGAGCGCGAAGGTTTTACCATTCCTTTAATTATTGGCGGTGCTACTACTTCCAGAATCCATGCTGCCGTTAAAGTTGCGCCTAACTATTCCGGCCCGGCTATACATGTGCTGGATGCATCAAGAAGTGTAACGGTGTGCAGTACTTTAATGAACAAAGATACCCGCGACGAGTACATTCAGGGAATCCGCGAAGAATATGACAAAGCACGTGAAGCGCACTTAAACAAACGCTCTGATAAACGCTTTAAAACAATTGAAGAAGCCAGACAGGATAACTATAAAATAGATACCTCACTGGTTGCTCCTGCCCCTTCTTTTACGGGAACCAGGGTATTTGAAAACTTCCCGCTTGAAGAGCTGGTACCTTATATAGACTGGACTCCGTTTTTCCAGACCTGGGAACTACGCGGCAGTTATCCGCGTATTCTTGAAGATAAAGTGGTGGGCGATGAGGCTAAAAAGCTTTTTAGTGATGCCAAAGCTTTGTTAAAAAGAATTGTTGACGAGAAGTTACTTACTGCAAAAGCGGTAATTGGTTTCTGGCCGGCATATGCAAAAGGCGATGATATTGTACTTGATGTGGAAGGTAAAGAGGTGGTAATACATACTTTACGCCAGCAGGCTGAAAAGGTTGCCGGACAGCCGTACTATGCACTATCTGATTTTATTGCTCAGCAGGAAACAGGTGTTCCTGATTATTTTGGTGGCTTTGCACTTACTGCAGGCATTGGTTGTGATGAACTGGTAGCTGAATTTGAGGCCAATTACGACGATTACAACAGCATTATGGCCAAAGCATTGGCCGACAGGCTTGCCGAAGCTTTTGCCGAGAAAATGCATGAGCTGGTGCGTAAAGATTACTGGGGTTATGCAAAGGATGAAAATCTGGATAACGAATCGCTGATTAAAGAAGAATATGCAGGTATTCGCCCCGCACCGGGATATCCGGCTTGTCCGGAGCATACCGAAAAAGGTACTTTATTTGAATTGCTTGATGCGGAGGCCAAAATTGGCCTGCGCTTAACGGAAAGCTATGCGATGCATCCTACCGCAGCCGTAAGTGGTTTTTACTTTGCCCATCCTGAATCAAGATATTTTGGACTTGGCAAAATAACCAAAGACCAGATTGAGGACTATGCTGTGCGTAAAAACATGTCGATAGATGAAGTAGAGAGATGGTTAAGCCCTAATTTAGCCTATTAACACCCTCGTCTTCCTGAATTTATTTCAGGATAACGAATAACATTAAATAAACAGACAAACAATGAAAATTGTAGACCATATTAATAATGCCAAGGGTAAAACCTTGTTCTCTTTCGAATTATTACCGCCTGTAAAAGGCAAAAGCATAGAAGAAATATACAAAGCCATAGATCCGTTGATGGAGTTTAACCCTCCTTTTATAGACGTGACTTATCATAGAGAAGACTACATTTATAAACAGCATAGCAATGGTCTTTTAGAAAAGGTTTCCTATCGCAAAAGACCAGGTACAGTAGCCATTTGTGCGGCTATTATGAACCGATACAAAGTTGATGCGGTGCCTCACCTGATTTGCGGTGGTTTTACCAAAGAAGAGACTGAAAATGCATTGATAGACCTCCAGTTTCTGGGGATAGACAATGTGCTGGTATTAAGGGGAGATGCCCGCCATGCAGATTCTTCTTTTATACCTACTCCAGGTGGCCATGCCTTTGCTACAGATTTACTGCAACAGGTAACCGACATGAACAGCGGAAAGTACCTGCACGAAGATCATTCAGCTTTTAAAACAGATTTTTGTATTGGTGTGGCCGGTTATCCGGAGAAGCATTTTGAAGCACCTAATTTGAAGACTGACTTTAAATACCTGAAACAAAAAGTGGATATGGGTGCCGAATTTATTGTAACCCAGATGTTTTTTGACAACAATAAATACGTGAATTTTGTACAGCAGTGCAGAGAGAACGGCATCAATGTGCCAATTATTCCGGGCTTAAAACCAATCACATCCTCGAAACAGCTGATCAGCCTGCCAAAGGTATTTCATATTGACCTTCCGGAGGAACTCACTGAAGCAGTACAGGCCTGCAAGGATGAGAAACAGGTAAAAGAGGTGGGCATAGAATGGATGATACAGCAATGTAAGGAGCTGATTCAGGTTGGCGCACCGGTATTACACTTCTATACCATGAGTAACCCCGAGCCTACAAAAAAAATAGCACAAGCTATATTCTAATACGACATCACTAGTAAATTCTAATACAATATTACTACTAACACACGTCATCCTGAACTTATTTCATGATGACATGTGTGTTATAAAAAATGTGTAATAAAAAACTTACCCCCTCTCGGCATACTTAAAGCTTAATATTCCTGTTTTTAAAATAGTCTTTGTACCTTTAAGTTAACTCTACTAATTTTACCGCCATGAAAAAACTGACGCTGCTTACTCTTATAATTGCAAGTGCCTTTACTGCATGTACTACCATGAAATCTGGAACAATAGGAACCGGTGGATTGTCGCAATTGGGTGGAACCTGGGAGCTTAATTACATATCGGGACCAAGAATAGCGTTTAACGGCTTATATCCGGGTAAAAAACCGACTATAAAATTCGAAATAGGTGATAAAAAGTTTAGTGGCAATACCAGCTGCAACTCTTACACAGGAGCACTTGTTGCTGACGATAGTTCAATAAACTTTACTGCTCCTTTTGCAATGACAAAAATGGCATGCCCCGGCGAAGGAGAAGCCACATTTCTACAAATGTTAAGAAAAGTAGGTAGTTATGCGGTAACAAGCGATACCACCCTTAATTTTATGATGGGCGATATCGCTATTATGCGGTTTAGTAAGAAAGTAGTTAGTAATTAGTACTTAGTATTTAGATATAGTTTGTTAATGAAAATCTAAACATCACTTCTAAATACTAAGTACTAATACCTAAGCAAATACCCCTTAAACGCCTCATAATCTGTACTCATTTGCTCTGCCTTTTTTGGTTTGGCTAAAAGGTCTTTTACCTGATCAGGGACTTCGATGTTTGCTTTAATTGCTTCCGGGAAAATATCAGGGAATTTACAGGCGTGTGCAGTAGAAAGAAATACACCCGCGTAATTACCATCAGGGTTTTCTGCTTTATATTTTTCTAAGGCCAGCCATGCTATTGCCGTATGCGGGCAGGCAATATAATTGAACTGCTCATATAGCTCATTAATACCTTTCAGGGTTTCCTGGTCAGTAAAGCTATAGCTTTTTACGATCTGCTGCAATGCCGCTTTATCATTTTTAAACAGATCCATTATCCTTACCCAGTTGCTTGGGGCACCTACATCCATTGCATTAGAATAGGTTTGTATGGATGGTTTAGTTTCGTAAATACCTGTTTCTAAAAAACGGGGAATGGTATCATTTACATTGGTTGCTGCAATAAATTGCTTTACCGGAAGCCCCATTTTATAGGCCAACAGTCCTGCGGCAATGTTACCAAAGTTTCCGCTTGGCACAGAGAACACCACTTCATCTTTACCTTGTCTTTTTAGCTGGGCGTAGGCATTGAAATAGTAAAAAGTTTGAGGGATTAACCGCGAAATATTAATAGAATTTGCAGAGGTTAGCCTTAGCCTGGCATTTAACGTTTCATCGGCAAAAGCTTGTTTTACCAGTGCCTGGCAGTCGTCAAAAGTTCCGTCGACCTCAATGGCATGAATGTTCTGTCCGTTTGTACACAGCTGTAATTCCTGAATTTCGCTAACTTTTCCCTTAGGATATAAAATAGTTACCCTGGTGTTGGGCACACCTAAAAAGCCTAAAGCTACCGCTCCGCCTGTATCACCTGAGGTAGCAACCAGCACATCAAGCGTTTTCTGGTTATCCTTTAAAAAATAAGCCATAATACGGCTCATAAATCTGGCACCAAAGTCTTTAAAAGCAAGCGAGGGACCATGAAATAACTCTAATACCCCTGTGTTTCCATCAAGTGGTACTACCGGAGCCTCAAAATTGATAGCATCATCAATAATGCTTTGAAGATCTTCAAGGGGCATTGCATCTTTAAGTAATACCGAAGCTACTTTAAAGGCAATTTGTGATAAGGAGAACTGGTCTATGTTATCAATAAATTCCTTATCCAATTCCGGAATGTTTACCGGCATATATAAACCCTTGTCTAAAGGCATGCTGTTAAAAACAGCAGTGGCAAAATCTACTTTTAAACTTTGGTTATTGGTACTGTATAGTTTCATTTTTAGTATTTAGTAATTAGTAGGTAGTATTTAGACATGGCGGGTATTTAGTATTTAGCAGGTAGTGTTTAGATTTTCAGTAATAAACTATGTCTAAATACTACCTACTAATTACTCTAAACACATCAATCCAATATTATAGGTCCTTTTTTATTTACTTCCGAAACAAAAGACAAGCTGTTTATCGAGATACTCTTTAAATGCTGCTTTAATTTTTCAGTGATTTTGCTTGCAGTTTCTGCATCTTTTGTAAGTGCAAATACTGACGGCCCTGATCCTGAAATACCAAAACCTACCGCTCCGTTCTTCATTGCAATAGAGCGCAGTTTATAAAAATCAGGGATTAATATAGAACGTGTTGGTTCAACAAGTATATCTGTCATGCTTCTTCCAATTAAATCGTAGTCTTTCATAAACAAGCCGCTAACTAATCCGGCCACATTGCCCCATTGGGTTACGGCATCTTTTAGCAATACTTTAGAACGGATCATTTGGCGGGCATCTTTGGTTGGAACATCAACTTCAGGATATACAATGGCAGCATGCATTTCCTCTGGAAAAGGCAGGCTAATGATATCCAATGGCTGATAGCTTCTTATTAAAACAAACCCACCCATTAAAGCAGGAGCAACATTATCTGCATGGCCATAACCACATGCCAGTTCCTCGCCTTTCATGGCAAAGGGTACAAGCTCTTTGTTGGTCAGCAAATTATCCATCAAAGTGTTTATAGCAAACAGACCGGCTACAGTACTTGCAGAGCTTGAACCGAGCCCGCTGCCTATTGGCATCTTTTTGTGAAGTTCAATTTCAACACCCAGATCAGGTTTGCCGATATGGTTTAAATAATGTTGTACACTGGCACTAACCGTATTTTTTGCGGGGTTTAATGGCAGTTTCCCATCATCACCGGTGATTTTTGAAATGGTAATACCTTTACCCTCAGTAAGTGTCATAATTACCTCGTCGCCCGGTTGGTTTACAGCAAATCCTAAAACATCATATCCACAAACCACATTGGCTACAGTGGCAGGAGCAAAAACTTTTATAGACTTTCTCATCGCTTACCCACGTTTATGATGTCAGCAAATACACCAGCGGCAGTTACTTCTGAGCCCGCACCGGGTCCCTTTACTACCAAAGGTCTGTCTTTATAACGGTTGGTAGTAAATGAAATGATATTATCACTACCTGAAAGGGTAAAGAACGGGTGGTTCTCATCTACCATTTGCAGGTTGATGGAAACTTTACCACCTTCCATTTTACCAATATACCTTAATACCTTATTATTTTGAGTAGCCTGGTTTTTCAGGTTTTCGAAGTGTGCTGAGTTGTTTTTTAATTCTTTGTAAAAGTCGGCCACACTCTCTGCAGCCATGCACGATGCAGGTAACATATTTTCCAGTTCTATATCTTTTTCTTCTAAAGCATATCCGGCATCACGAGCCAGAATAAGCATTTTGCGCATAAAATCTTTGCCATTAAGGTCATCTCTCGGGTCGGGTTCTGTAAAGCCTTTTTCCTGCGCTTCTTTTACAACCTCATGGAAAAGTACTCCGTCCTTATAGTTGTTAAAGATGTAAGAGATGGTACCTGAAAGGATCGCTTCAATAGAAGCAACCTTATCACCGCTTAACATCAGGTCCTTAAGTGTGCGAATGATTGGCAGGCCGGCTCCTACATTGGTTTCATAGAAAAAGTCGACACCATAAGTTCTTGCTGCCTGTTTAAAGGCCGCATACTGCTCGTAATCTGCAGAGTTTCCTATTTTGTTGCAGGTAACTACAGAGATGCTCGATTGCAATATATCCAGATAAAACTCAACAGGGTTATGGCTTGCAGTATTGTCTACAAATACGCAGTTCGGCAGGTTCATTGCTTTCATCCTTCTGATAAAATCAGGCAGACTTGCTTTAGTGTCCTGATTGTTCAGGTCTTGTTCCCAGGTATTAAGATCAATACCTCTTGGGTCAAGGTACATTTTACGGGTATTGCTTACACCCATTACTTTAACCTGCAGGTCGTTATTCTCTGCAAGGAAAGGCATCTGATCCTGAAGTTGCTTAAACAAGGTTTTACCTATATTTCCGGTACCCAGACAAAATATATGCAGGGTCTTTTTAAGATTTGAATAAAATGCATCGTGTATGGCATTTACAGCTTTAGACAAGTCGGTTTTTGAGATAATTACCGAGATGTTATATTCTGAAGAACCTTGTGCAATGGCCCTAACATTTACACCGTTACGACCTAAGGCGCCAAACAGTTTGCCCGACATGCCCGGTGTGCGCTTCATGTTCTCGCCTACTATAGCTACCACAGAAAGTCCGTTTTCTACTTCCGGATATTCCAGCTTACGCGCCTGCAGTTCCAATTCAAATTCTTTATTGATTAATGACAATGCCTTTAAAGAATCGGCCGGTTTTACCGCAAAGGTAATGCTGTGCTCTGATGACGACTGCGTAATAAGTACAACGTTAACCTGCTCGCGCGAAAGCATAGAGAAAAGCCTGCCGCTAAAGCCTGCCTTGCCTACCATTCCGCTTCCTGAAAGGTTTAAAACGCTGATTTCATCAATTGACGAAATCCCTTTTATCGGAAGATTTGAAGGACTTATGCCATGCTTAATATAGGTTCCTGCAAAGTCTGTATTGAATGTATTTTTAATTACAATCGGGATTTTCTTTAAAAATGCCGGAATCATGGTTGGAGGATAGATCACCTTGGCACCGAAATAAGAAAGCTCCATTGCTTCAGTATAACTCAGTTCAGGCAATGAAAAAGCCTTTTTAACAATTCTCGGATCGGCTGTTAACATCCCGTCAACATCTGTCCATATCTGTATTTCTGATGCGTTTAATGCGGCACCCCATATTGCGGCGGTATAATCGCTGCCGCCGCGGCCAAGTGTAGTTACACGCCCTTCATCATTGCTGGATATGAAACCGGTAACAAACAGGAGGTTGTTTTGGTTGGCCTCATAAAAGTCGTTAATGAGCATTTCGGTCATGTAAGTATTTACCTTAGCTTGTCCAAAATTACTATCTGTTTTAATCAGCTCAGCCCCATCAACATACACTGCATTTGGGAATTGTCTTTTAGCAATATGGCTGATCATTACTGTAGAGCAGCGCTCTCCGTAACTAAGAATCAGATCTTTGGTTTGAGCACTAAGCTCACGAAGGTTATATACGGATTGTAAAATATCTTCAAGCTCGTTAAAATAAATTTTAAGCTTAGTAAGTACAGGGTTTTGTGCACTGGCTGGTAATAAAGTTCTGATTACTTTGAAGTGTTTCTCCTCAACAAGTTTCAGTGCATCGCTATAGTCTCTCAGGTTCCGGGCATTTTCTGCCATGTCGAGTAATGCGTTGGTAACACCGCCCATTGCTGATAAAACTACTATAGGGTTCTCCTCTCCCTGCAGTGGCTTAAGTATCTCTATCAAAGCGCTTATGCTTTCGACAGAACCGACTGATGTGCCTCCAAATTTTAAAATATTCATAGTTGTTGGTTAAAAAAAAAGCGCCTTCCCGGTTTAGAGGAAGGCGCTTTTCGTGGTTTTTTATTTTTTCAGTTACACCATTAGCTTACCTTCCCTCCGAGAAATCCCGGTGGTGGTGGTAGTGGTTGTAATTGTTGAGTTCATATACATTGTATTTTTTACACTTAGTGTGCTACGGTGTAAAGTAAAGTTATATTTTTCTAATTAGCAAATGATTATAAAAATATTTTAGTGTAAGGTAGTACTTAGTAGATAGTATTGAGTACTTAAAACAATTATTACCTTTACAGCTTTATATGCGAGGATTAGTAATTAAATCAACAGGAAGCTGGTATCAGGTTCATGCAGAAGATGGCATCGACTACGACTGCCGGATTAAGGGCAAGTTTAGAATTCAGGGTATTCAAACCACAAATCCCATTGCGGTTGGAGATCATGTAGAGTTTGAGCTTGAGCCAAACTCCGACAATGGAATCATCAATAAACTGCATGACCGGAAAAATTATATTATCCGCAAATCGATCAATTTATCCAAGCAGGCGCAAATTATTGCAGCCAATATGGATCAGGCTTTTTTGGTGGTTACACTTGCCTCTCCCCGTACTTCGTTAGGCTTTATTGATCGCTTTTTGGCAACTGCCGAAGCATACTCTATTCCTGCAGTTCTGATTTTTAATAAGCTAGACCTTTTTAATGAGGATGGCCTGGCTATTTTAGCTGAGTATGCAGCCATTTATGAAAACATCGGTTATCCCTGCTATACAGTATCGGCCATAGAGGGAACCAATATCTCTCAGATAGAAAGCTTACTTAAAGATAAAACTACCTTGTTTTCCGGCCATTCGGGTGTTGGAAAATCAAGTCTTATTAATGCACTGTTACCCGGAAGAAGTATTAAAACAGGTGAAATCTCAGAGGCCAGCGACAAAGGTCAGCATACTACAACCTTTGCAGAAATGCATACTTTGCCGTTCGGAGGCTACTTGATAGATACTCCGGGTATAAGGGAACTAGGGATATTCGACATCAGGCCTGAAGAGCTTGGTCATTATTTCAGAGAGATGAGGGATTTGATGCATGAATGTAAGTTTAACAACTGCCGACATGTTAATGAACCCGGCTGCGCGGTTATAAAAGCGGTAGAAAATGGCGAAATAGAACTAAGCAGGTACGAAAGCTACCTTAGTATTTATAATGGTAACGAAACAAGGGCTTAGGCAATATGAGAGCTATTATTCAAAGGGTTACTGAAGCCAGCTGCAAAGTAGATGGCGAAGTAACAGGTGCTATTACTAATGGCTTTCTGGTTTTGCTGGGCATTGAAGATGCTGACACCGGGGAAGACCTGGATTGGCTGTCGCAAAAAATAGTAAATATGCGGGTTTTTGGCGATGAAAACGGGCTGATGAATAAGGGGCTTATGGATATTGATGGAAACATTCTACTGATCAGTCAATTTACATTATTTGCCTCTACTAAAAAGGGCAACCGGCCTGGCTTTACCAGAGCGGCAAGGCCCGATAAGGCCATTCCATTGTATGAGTCTATGATCAAACAATTGTCTTCTTTACTGAATAAAGAAATTCAAACCGGAATATTCGGTGCCGATATGAAGATCAGCCTCGTAAATGATGGTCCGGTTACCATAAGTATCGATACCAAAAACAAAGAATAACAGCTTTACTGAATTTTAGGTAAGTTTATTCACCGTAAATTGATATTATCTAAACTGCCTGGTATGCCACTTGAAAAACCCCGAACTGAAACAATTGTTTTAGTATCCTTTGTTGTATTGAAGCTTTTTTTACATTGTTTCCTGATTAATCCGGCATATGAATTACACCGGGATGAATTTTTACATCTGGACCAGGCAAATCATCTGGCATGGGGCTTTCAATCTGTACCTCCTGCTACTTCCATTTTCGCCTGGATTATAAAAGTACTTGGAGGCAGTGTCTTCATCATACGACTGGTTACTGCCTGTTTTGGTGCTGGCACATTGGTATATTCGTGGTTTATTGTAAAAGAGCTAAAAGGTAATCTGTTTGCTAAAGTATTATGCATGGTGGCTTTGTTTGCATGTGCCATTGCACGTTTAGACATGCTGTTTCAACCCAATGCTTTTGATATTCTAAGCTGGACAGCCACCTACTATTACTTTGTAAAATACATATCTACCAGCAAACCCAGGTTTATTTACTATGCAATATTGGCCATTGCAGTAGGATTTTTAAACAAATACAGTATCGGATTTCTGATTATAGGTTTATTGGTTGGATTTTTGGCATCACCACAACGGTATATATTTAAAACGAAGCACTTATACATTGCTGCTTGCATAGGTTTACTACTTGTTTTGCCAAACCTAATATGGCAATATCAAAATCATTTTCCTGTGGTTAGGCATATGAAGGAACTTGCAGCAACCCAGCTGGACAAGATAAACCGCATAGATTTCCTTAAAGATCAATTGCTGTATTACATTGGCGACCTCTGGATTCTCTTTGCTGCTGCAATTGCATTTTTTATTTACAAGCCCTTTAAAGATTTTAGATGGATAGGCTTAAGTTACCTAACCGCTATTATCTTATTTACCTGGTTTAGGGCAAAGGCGTATTACGCAGCGGGGCTATATCCGGTTTTGTTAGCCTATGGATCAGTTTATTTGGGTACGGCACTTAAACTTGGATGGCAAAGGCATCTTAAGACCGTTGCCTTATGTACTGCTTTGATCATGTTTTTTCTTACCATCCGGCTGACTTATCCCATATTAACACCGGGAGAAATTACCCTTAAAAAGAAGAAATTTGAAATGGTGGGGGCTTTGAAATGGGAAGACGGGAAAAACCATCATTTACCTCAGGACTTTGCAGATATGCTTGGCTGGAGAGAGCTGGCAAAGATTGTTGATGAGGTCTATAAAAAGATTCCGGAGAAAGAAAGCCTGATTATTCTTTGTGATAATTATGGAGAAGCCGGTGCCATAAATCATTATTCGGCTTTTAAAAATATCCATGCTGTTTCATTCAGTGCAGATTACATTACCTGGGTTAATCTGGACAAACAAATTAAAAACGTTATTCTTGTTAACAGTATTGAGGATGATGACCCTGATAGAAAAGTGGAAAGACCTATATTTGAACGGGTAATAAAAATTGGCACTGTCGAAAATAAAATGGCCCGCGAATATGGGACATCAGTTTATTTATTAGAAAATGCTAAAATTGATATTAATGCCCGTTTAAGGGCAGAAATGAAAGAAGATTAAAATGACAATAGAAGAAGCACAGAAAACTGTAGACCAATGGATTAATACTACAGGAATCAGATATTTTAATGAATTAACCAATACCGCTATCTTAATGGAAGAAGTTGGTGAGGTTGCAAGGATCATGTCGAGAAAATACGGCGAGCAATCATTTAAGAAGAGTGATGAAGCCGTTGATCTGGGTGATGAAATGGCAGATGTGCTTTTTGTTTTGATATGTCTGGCCAACCAAACCGGAATTGACCTGACCGCCGCTCTTGAAAAGAACCTGGTTAAAAAGAATATCCGCGATGCGGAAAGGCATAAAAACAATGAGAAGTTAAAATAACAGGATAATACTTAACAAAAAAAGCAGCACTTTTAAGCACTGCCTTTCAGGTATTTAAAAAAAATGTTTTTAATCGAGGGTTAGTGCTGCTTTAATTTTAGCCGCAGCTTCTGCTAATTCCTCATTTGTAGGTTTTAGTTTTTCTTTACTAAAATTCATATCGTTTACGGCATTCATCGGGATCAGGTGAATATGTACATGAGGTACTTCAAGTCCGATAACTGCTACACCTACTTTTTTACAAGGGAAAGCTTCTTTTAAACCATTCGCCACTATTTTGGCAAATAAAGTTAGCCCGAAATAACTTTCGTCATCCATATCAAAGATGTAGTCAATTTCCTTTTTAGGGATTACCAGCACATGGCCCATTACCAATGGACTCACATCTAAAAAGGCAAGGAATTCGCTGGTCTCGGCAACTATATGTGCCGGAATCTCGCGATCAACAATTTTTGAAAATATGCTTGACATGCTTTTGGGTTTTATCTGGTGATTTCCAATATTTCGAATTCTATTTTACCTGCAGGCACCTGAATTTCAGTTTTATCGCCAACAGATTTACCCAATAACCCCTGGGCAATAGGAGATTTTACTGAAATCTTTCCTGTTTTTAAATCGGCCTCCGATTCAGCTACCAATTGATAACTCATTGTGGCTCCATTTTTAACATTCTTGATCTTTACGATTGATAATGCCAGTACTTTAGAAGTATCCAGTTTCGACTCGTCAATTAGCCTTGCTGTTGAAAGTGTTGTTTCAAGCTTCGCTATCTTGGCTTCATGTAAACCTTGGGCTTCCTTTGCTGCATCGTATTCCGCGTTCTCAGAAAGGTCTCCTTTATCTCTGGCTTCTGCTATCGCCTTAGATATTAACTGCCTTCCGGTAGTTTTTAAATAGTGCACCTCTTCCTTTAGTTTCTCTAAACCATCTTGGGTATAATATGTTACCTCTGTCATAGCTCGTTTATTTTGTTAATTACTCTAAAAAACAAACAAGACTACATGGGGTTTTAACCTACATAGTCTTGCTTCAATTAAAACGAAGATAATGGGGTAATACCACAAAAACAAATTATTGATCTAAAATGATGCAGTTATGAAGAAAATAAGGCTACTTTTATATTTCCAATAAGTTAACAGTTATAGAATGAACACGTTAAAAGCATTACTCCTATTCTTAATCACTTCATTTACAGCTAGTGCCCAGGAATTATATATGCCACGAAATATAAAAAATGCATATGATAATGAA
Organism: Pedobacter ginsengisoli; assembly: GCF_002736205.1. Taxonomy (NCBI): domain Bacteria; kingdom Pseudomonadati; phylum Bacteroidota; class Sphingobacteriia; order Sphingobacteriales; family Sphingobacteriaceae; genus Pedobacter; species Pedobacter ginsengisoli. Next base: position 3,926,829 of record NZ_CP024091.1, read on the forward strand.
ACACGCTCATACGATGGCAAACCAGGAAAGAATTACTGGCAAAACCGCGGAAAGTACGACATTCAGGTATCGGTAGACGAAAAAACTAAGACTGTAAGTGGAAAAGAAACAATTATTTACACCAATAATAGCCCCGACACGCTAAAAACAGCAGCAATAAGATTTGTAAACAACATTCATAAACCGGAAGCGCCAAGAGCGGGTTATGTTGGCGCCGATTTTTTATCAAGCGGCTTAAAAATCACCTCATTTACAGTAAATGGCGAAAAGTATGATGTAAACAGTGCCAATTGGGGCACAGTTGCAGCTGTTACACTTAAAAAAGCATTGCCTGCAGGCCAATCGGCAACGTTTGTTATTGAATGGAATTACCCGTTATCAAAACAAAGCGGGCGCGAAGGGCAAATTGATGAGACTTCTCTTTTTGTAGCTTATGCATACCCAAGAATATCAGTTTACGATGATTATAATGGATGGGATATGATTCCGCATAGCGACAGGACTGAATTTTATAATGATTTTAACGACTATAAGCTTGCTGTTAAAGCACCAAAGAATTATGTGGTTTGGGCAACCGGAGATTTGCTAAACCCTGACGAGGTTCTGGAACCGGAATATGCTTCGAGACTAAAAAAATCTTATACTTCTGATGAGGTAATACATATTGCCACCGCCGCTGAAATGCAAAAAGGCGGAGTGACAAAGCCTGTTGATGGCAATATCTGGAAATTTGAAGCGAAAAATATAACGGATGTTACCTTCTCTCTAAGCAGCAGCTATGTGTGGGATGCCGCAAGTGTTGTGGTTGACAAGAAAACCAACAGAAGGGCAAGTGTACAGGCGGCATATAGTAAAGTGGCCAATGATTTTTCGCATGCAGTGGAATGGGGAAGAATTGCATTGGATTGGTTTTCGAACAACTGGCCTGGTGTTCCTTATCCTTTTTCAAAAATGACCGCTTTTCAGGGCTTTGCCGATATGGAATACCCAATGATGGTTAATGATTCGAGCACTCCGGATCTGGAGTTTTCACAATTTGTACTTAACCATGAAATTGCCCATACTTATTTCCCTTTTTATATGGGCACCAATGAAACCCGTTACGCATTTATGGATGAGGGCTGGGCCACAACTTTAGAGTATTTGATTGGACAACAACAGCTGGGTAAAGAAAAAGCGGCCGAAAACTATAAGAAGTTCAGGGTTAAACGCTGGATATCTGACCCATCAACAGAGCAGGACCAGCCGATTGTTTCCATGTCTACCCAGGTATCAGATGCCGGATACGGAAATAACGCATATGGCAAGCCTTCATTAGCATACCTTGCGCTTAAAGATATGCTTGGCGATGAGGTTTTTGGCAAAGCACTGCACAGTTATATGGATAACTGGAATGGCAAGCACCCAATTCCCTGGGATTTCTTTTATTCTTTTAATAATGCCACAAAACAGAACTTGAACTGGTTTTGGAACAATTGGTTTTTTAGCAATAACTATATTGACCTAGCTATTGAAAAGGTAGTTATAAAAGGAAACAATTACACAATTTCGGTAAAAAATAAAGGCGGATTTGCTGTTCCTTTTGATTTAAAGGTGATTTATAATGACGGCAAGGAGCAGCGGATCCATAAAACCCCGGAAACCTGGAAAAACAATCGTATGGAGACATTTTTTGAAGTCAGGGCCAATGCCCCCATACAATCTGTTACTTTAGACGGTGGTATTTTTATGGATGCACAGCCAACCGACAATATTTGGGTAAAGAAATTATAAGCGGCTTAATTTTTCGGCAAGAACTTCTGAAATTTTTCTGTACGAATCGAAAGTCCAGCCCCCAACATGTGGTGTCAGGATCACTTTATCGGAGTTAGCCAGTTCCTGATACCAGTTTTGTGTTCCCAATGCCGGGAATTTCTCAACTTCCAGTACATCTAGCCCGGCACCCAATATTTTATTTGCTGCTATTGCATTTAAAACTGCTTTGGTGTTTACCACCTCGCCCCTTGCGGTATTTATAAAAAAGATAGGTTTACGGAAATGAAGCAGATACTCATCATCTACCATTTGCCTGGTTTCTGCCGTAAGCGGGATATGTAAGCTCAGCACATCGCTTTGTTTTACAATCTCTTCCATGCTTACTTCTTTAGCGTAGGCATCGCTAAAGCCTGTTTTATACTTATCGTATGCCATAACATTAACTTCAAAACCTGCCAGTTTTTTAGCAAAGCTTTTACCCATAAAGCCATAACCGATAATCCCTACGGTTTTACCTTTAAGCTCAAAGCCACGACTACCCTCTCTATCCCAAACACCATTTCTTACTTCTATATCTGCCCTGCGAAAGTTATTCATAAGTGCAAGCAGCAAACCAGTGGCATGCTCGCCTACAGCATCCATATTCCCTTCGGGTGCATTTAGCAGTTCAATATTTTTTTCTTTTGCAAAGGCTTCATCTATGTTATCCAAACCAGCTCCTGCCCTTGCAACAAACTTTAACTTAGTGGCGGCACTTAAAAGTTCTTTATCAATTAAAAACTTTGTGCGGACAGCTATTCCATCATAATCGGCAATTACCTCAAGCGTTTCGGCCCTGGTGATAAGTGGCTGATCGTTTACTTCATATCCCATTGCAATGGCACTTTCTTTAAATGCCGGATGCAAATCGTCAACTATTAATATTTTTCCTTTGGTCATTTTTGGGATTCTATTTACTACTATTGAGATAAATGCGATAAATGCTGGGTAAGGGCAATAAAATCGGCAACGGTTAGCTGCTCTGCACGTTTATCAAAAAATATATGATTGTCCATTTTATCTTTAGAGACAACGCCTGATAAGGCATTGCGCAAAGTTTTTCTTCTTTGATTAAAACCCGCTTTTACGGTACGCCAAAAAAGCTTCTCATCGCAAGGTAGTGTTTCTACATTATTACGGCTCAATCTGATTACCCCTGAATTTACCTTAGGCGGAGGATTAAACGTACCCGGCTTAACGGTAAACAGGTATTCAATATCGTAGTAAGCCTGAATCAGTACACTTAATATACCGTAGTCTTTTGTTCCTGCTTTAGAGGCGCATCGCTCTGCAACTTCTTTTTGGAACATCCCTACCATTTCAACCACATTGGCCCTGTTTTCGAGGACCTTGAACAAGATCTGGGACGAAATATTATAAGGAAAGTTTCCGATGATGGCATATTTGGCTGGAAAAATATCAGAAAGATTTAATGCCAGAAAATCGCCATTAATAAGCCTGTTGCCTAGTTGAGGATATTTTTCTTTCAGAAAATGATACGATTCAACATCTATATCAATAAGAAAAGTTTCGAGGTCTGTTCGTTCCAGTAAGATATCTGATAAGATTCCCATACCGGGACCAACCTCTAGTACCTGCTTATACTTATCTGTATGAATAAGGCCGTTTACTATTTTTGCCGCAATGTTTTTATCCGTTAAAAAATGTTGCCCTAAATGTTTTTTTGCCTTTACCAAACTCATATCCTGATCTATTAAAAACTGCAAAATAAGCAAAGTTTTACCAGTATCGGACTAACATTAAGGTGAAATTCTGTAATTTGCACCAAATTTTTTATTTGGATATGAGCAATAAAATTAAAATCGGCATAAGTATAGGCGATATAAATGGCATAGGATTAGAGGTTATCCTTAAAACCTTATCTGAAAACCGCATTTTAGACTATTGCACGCCAATTGTTTACGGCCATACTAAAGTTGCTTCTTATCACCGCAAAGCATTAGGGATGAATGATCTCGTTTTTAATGTGATTAACACTGCTGATGCGGCAAATCCGAAAAAAGCAAACCTGATTAATTGCTGGGAAGAGGATGTAAAAATAGACCTTGGGGTTTCAAACGAAACTGGGGGAAGGTATGCACTTTTATCATTAGAAAAGGCAACCGACGACCTGGTTAACGGCAATATTGATGCGCTGGTAACTGCTCCGATAAACAAACACAATATCCAATCTGATACTTTTAATTTCCCCGGACACACGGAGTACCTGCAACAACGCAGCGGTGGCGATGATGTGCTGATGTTTTTAATAAGCGAGGACATTCGTGTTGGAGTAGTAACAGGACATATTCCCATTACCGCGGTATCGGCAAGTATTACCAAAGACAAAATTGTAAAGAAACTGGTCATGATGAATGAAAGTCTGAAAAAAGATTTTTGGATAGAAAAACCAAAAATTGCTGTTTTAGGTCTTAACCCTCATGCCGGTGATAATGGTTTACTAGGAAAAGAAGAGGCCGATATCATTACGCCTGCAATTCAGGAAGCTTTTGATAAAGGGGTAATTTGCTTTGGCCCTTATCCTGCCGATGGCTTTTTTGGCAGCGGAGGTTATAAACAGTTTGATGCGGTGCTGGCCATGTACCATGACCAGGGCTTAATTCCTTTTAAAACTATCGCTTTTAGTACGGGGGTTAATTACAGCGCCGGACTAAAGGTTGTACGTACATCACCGGATCATGGAACCGGGTATGATATTGCAGGAAAGAATGTTGCCGATCCGACTTCGTTTATAGAAGCCGTTTTTGCAGCTGTTCACATTGTGAAAAACCGCAGGGAGCAGGAAGAATTATTAAAAAATCAACTGCGCAGTGGTGGAAAAATTATAGAAACCGCTGCAGATATGAAAGATGACGCAAATTAAGAGTATTTATTTTTCAATAACATTTTCGAAATGTCAAATTAATTCTTACATTTGCGGGCTAAAATTTTGTTACAATTGAAACCATTAAAACAATTTTCAATCCCATTTACCGGTTTAAAAATTGGCAAACATCAGTTTGATTTTGAGATTGATAACAGCTTTTTTGATGCTTTTGAATACTCTTTAGTAAAAAAAGGAGCTTTAAAAGCAAGCGTTGAATTAGATAAGCAGGAGACAATGCTGATTTTACAGTTCCACATAGAGGGAATTATAATTTTAGACTGCGACAAATGCTTAGCCGATTTTGAGGCACCAATAAGTATACAGGAAAGGCAGATTGTAAAGTTTGCTGAAGATGAATTGGATAGTGATGATCTGGAGATTATTACCCTAAGTAAAAAAGAAAGTGAGATCGATGTATCAGAGCTTATTTATGAATTCATCACAGTATCTGTACCTTATATAAAAATCTGTGAGCAGGATGGCAATGGCCAGCTATGCGACCAGGAAATGATAGCAAGACTGGAAAGTCTTTCTGTAGGAACACAAAAAGAAGAAGAACAACAAAATGATGACCCGCGTTGGGCAGCATTAAAAAAATTAAAATAATAATTAAATAAATCAGCAATGGCACATCCAAAACGCAAGGTTTCTAAAAGCAGAAGAGATAAAAGAAGAACTCATTATAAAGCAGAAGCCCCTTCTTTAGCTACTTGTCAAACAACAGGTGCAATTCACACACCTCACCGCGCTTACAACGTTGATGGCAACTTGTACTACAACGGCAAATTGGTTATTGAAAACACATCAATAGGTTAATTTTCTGAAAAATAGTTTGTGTTTTAAGTCTTTGAAAGTTTAACTTAGAGACTGGAAACAAGGGTGATTTTACCTTATACACAAACTGATTTTTTACTATGAAAATAGGTCTCGATATAATGGGCGGAGACTATGCTCCTAAAGCAAATGTTTTAGGAGCAATAGCTGCCCATCCATTGTTATCTCCAGATGAGCAAATAGTTCTTATTGGAGATACGAAGCAGATAAAACCTTTACTCTCCGAAAACGGATTTGATCCGGATCTCTTTGAATATGTTCATACTGAGGAGGTAATAGGTATGGGTGAACATCCCACAAAGGCTATCGTTCAGAAGCCCAACTCCAGTATTTCTATAGGTTTCAATTTACTTAAAGAAGGTAAACTTGATTCATTTGCAAGCGCCGGTAATTCTGGGGCTATGCTTGTTGGTGCCGTTTTTAGTGTAAAAACTATTCCCGGAATCATCAGGCCATGCCTTTCAACTTTTTTACCCAAGCTTAGCGGTGGAGTAGGTTTAATGGTAGACGTAGGTGCGAACGCAGATTGCAAGCCTGATATTTTATTACAATTTGGTGTACTTGGAAGCTTATACGCCGAAAATGTAATGGGTATAGGTAACCCTAAAGTAGCACTGATGAACATTGGTGAGGAAGACGAAAAAGGAAATATGCTAAGTCTGGCAACTTTTCCCTTGATGAAAGACACCAATCTGTTTAACTTTATAGGTAATGTAGAAGGCAGGGATTTATTTAACGATAAAGCCGATGTTATTGTTTGTGATGGCTTTACAGGAAATGTAATGCTTAAACTTGCAGAGTCATTCTATGTACTAACTTTAAAAAGAGGTTTAAAAGATGAATTTTTTGACCGCTTTAATTACGAGAACTACGGCGGAAGCCCTGTTCTTGGAGTAAATGCTCCGGTTGTTATTGGACACGGAATTTCTAGTCCGACGGCAGTAAAAAATATGATATTACAGTCAAGAGACATGATTACTACAGGCTTGGTAGGCAAAATACAAGCCGCTTTTAATAATTAATATCAAAAAATGAGTAAAATTCATGCTGCGATTACGGCTGTTAATGGCTACGTTCCAGAATACGTGCTTACAAACAAAGAGCTAGAATCGATTGTAGACACTACGGATGAATGGATTACATCCAGAACAGGCATAAAAGAGCGCAGAATACTAAAAGGAGAAGGTTTAGGCACTTCTGATATGGCAGTACATGCCGTTAATGGCTTGCTTAAAAAACGTGGAATAACTGCTGAAGAGATTGAACTGATCATCTTCTGCACTACCACTCCTGATTTGCCTTTCCCTGCATCAGCTAATATACTGGCCGACAAAATCGGCGCAAAAAATGCGTGGGGTTATGACCTTCAGGCTGCTTGCTCAGGCTTTATTTACGGTGTTTCGACCGGAGCCCAGTTTATAGAATCGGGCAAACACAAAAAAGTACTGGTAGTTGGAGGCGATAAAATGTCGTCGATAATTAACTATGAGGACCGTACCACCTGTATTATTTTTGGGGATGGTTGTGGCGCAGTACTTTTGGAACCAAATGAAGAAGGTTTTGGCGTAATGGACTCAATCCTTAGAAGTGATGGCTCAGGCAGACAGTTCCTGCACCAGAAAGCTGGCGGATCTGCAAGACCTGCATCTCATGAAACAGTTGACAACAAAGAGCATTTCGTTTATCAGGAAGGTCAGGCAGTATTCAAGTTTGCGGTAACCAATATGGCAGATGTTGCTGCTGAAATTATGGACCGTAATAACCTTACCTCTGAAGATGTAAAATGGCTGGTTCCTCATCAGGCAAACAAACGCATTATTGATGCTACGGCTTCAAGAATGGGTGTTGGTTCTGAAAAGGTAATGATCAATATCCAACGTTATGGCAATACCACCAACGGTACTATTCCGCTATGTTTATGGGAATGGGAAAGCCAGTTGAAAAAGGGCGACAACATTATACTTGCAGCCTTTGGCGGTGGTTTTACATGGGGGTCGGTTTATTTAAAATGGGCTTATTAAATTATTAATCAGATTACAACTTAAAGACTGTTAACTCATTAAGAGCAGCATTTATTGATTTATTGAATGCAAACTCATGATGATTTTAATATAATTAATCATAACTTAGTTAATCTAAAAACACATTGTTTTCTTAAAATAACACCAAAAAATGGATATCAAACAAATTCAGGAACTTATTAAATTTGTTTCTCGTTCGGGCGTAAATGAAGTCGCAATTGAGCAAAAAGACTTCAAGATCACTATTAAAACAAATCAGACCCCAACAGTTGTTCATGCTACTGTTCCAGCTCCTGTTGTTACATCTGCAATCCCTGCAGCTGCGGCTCCACAACCGGTGTCAGCTACAGAAACCAAAGCAGCACCTGCAGCTGAAGATACTTCGAAATACATTACTATTAAATCTCCAATGATCGGGACATTCTATCGCTCATCAAGTCCTGATAAACCATCATTTGTAAATGTTGGCGACGAGGTTTCTACAGGTAAAGTTATCTGCATTATTGAGGCAATGAAATTGTTCAATGAAATAGAAAGTGAAGTTTCTGGAAGAATCGTAAAAGTACTTGTTGATAATGCATCACCAGTTGAATACGATCAGCCATTGTTTTTAGTAGAACCAATTTAATCCGTCATGCTAAATTTCAGTGTTAAATAAATGCTGAAATGGTGCGCGTAGCATTCTTGAAAACAAAAAATCAATAAATACTACTCCTGATTATTCAGGATGACGAAAAGGAAAAATATATGTTTAAGAAAATATTAATTGCCAACAGGGGTGAGATCGCCTTGCGAATTATTCGCACCTGTAAAGAAATGGGCATTAAAACGGTTGCTGTATATTCTACTGCCGACAGAGAAAGCTTACATGTGCGCTTTGCTGATGAGGCTGTTTGTATAGGGCCGCCACCAAGTAAAGATTCTTACCTGAGCATTCCTAATATTATATCTGCTGCTGAATTAACAAATGCAGATGCAATTCACCCAGGTTATGGATTTCTATCAGAGAATGCTAAATTCTCTTCTGTTTGCCGTGATTACGGGATTAAATTTATTGGTGCAACACCTGAGCAAATCAATTCTATGGGCGACAAAGCTTCGGCCAAAGAAACTATGAAGCAAGCAGGTGTGCCTACTATTCCAGGATCTGAAGGATTACTGGAAAGTGTTAAAGAAGGAATAAAATTAGCTAACGGGATGGGTTATCCGGTTATCTTAAAAGCTACTGCCGGTGGTGGTGGCCGTGGTATGCGTGTGGTATGGAAAGATGAAGATTTTGAGAACGCATGGGATAGTGCCAGACAAGAATCGGGTGCTGCTTTTGGTAACGACGGATTATATTTAGAAAAATACATTGAAGACCCTCGTCACATCGAGATCCAGATTATTGGTGATCAGTATGGCAAGGCTTGTCACTTATCTGAGCGTGATTGTTCAATTCAACGTCGCCATCAGAAACTTGTAGAAGAAGCCCCTTCTCCTTTCATGACTCCTGAGTTAAGAGAGAAAATGGGTGAAGCTGCAATTAAAGGTGCAATTGCGGTACAATACGAAGGTGCGGGTACCATAGAATTCCTGGTTGATAAACACCGCAATTTCTATTTCATGGAAATGAATACCCGTATTCAGGTTGAGCATCCGGTTACTGAAGAAGTAATTAACTACGATTTGATCAAAGAACAAATTAAAGTGGCTTCAGGCGTTCCTATTTCAGGTAAAAACTATATGCCTGATATGCATGCAATTGAATGCAGGATCAATGCTGAAGACCCTTTTAACAATTTCAGACCTAGTCCGGGTAAAATAACTAACTTCCATTCACCAGGTGGCCATGGTGTAAGAGTTGATACACATGTTTATGCCGGATATCAGATTCCGCCTAACTACGACTCTATGATTGCTAAATTGATCTGCGTGGCACAAACACGTGAAGAAGCAATTAGTACTATGGAGCGTGCTTTAAGTGAATTTGTTATTGAGGGTGTAAAAACTACGATACCTTTTCATTTAAAATTGATGAAAGATCCTAACTTTAGGGCTGGTAATTTTACCACGAAGTTTATGGAAACCTTCGAATTTTCAGAATAGAAAAAACTATTTATAAGATTTAAAGCGTAAATACCATTCTGAATAAAATAGAATGGTATTTTTGTTTTACAAATAACGTACATGAGTGATACTAAAAAAAGGGACCTGATTGGTGCTATAAAAGAAAAAGGGAAAACATTAGAAGCGGAAATGTCTTTCTTTGACCACATTGACGTACTTAGAAAGCATTTATTGCGTGCTTTGGGTGTTGTACTGGTTCTAACCATTGGAGCATTTTACTATACAGATTTTATTTTTAATACGATCATTATGGGGCCCAAAAACCCCACCTTCTGGACCTATCGTATGATGTGTAAACTGGTAGAACGCTTCCCGTCTATCGGTCCTGAGTTTTGTATCACAAAAATTGATGCAAAAATCATCAATACTGAGATGGCCGGACAGTTCACACTTCAGTTGAACTCATGTGTTATGGTAGGAATTATATTGGGTATCCCCTACTTGTTGTTTGAGCTTTGGTTATTTGTTAAACCTGCACTACACGAAAACGAAAGAAAATCTGCAAGTGGCTTTGTTGCTTTTGCTTCCTTTCTGTTTTTCCTGGGTATAATGTTTGGATATTATATCATTTGTCCGCTTTCTATTAACTTCCTTACCAACTTCACTGTAAGTCCTGAGATTCAAAACACCTTTACAATTGATTCTTACCTTTCATCTGTAATGACCTTAACTTTAGGTTCGGGAGTGATATTTCAGTTACCGGTTATCATCTTTATCTTATCGAAATTAGGCATCATGACCCCTGCATTTATGCGTGCCAGCAGAAGATACTCAACAGTACTTATTTTAATAATTGCTGCCGTAGTTACCCCTACTGCTGATCCGTATACGATGCTTATTGTTGCCCTTCCCTTATTCTTACTTTATGAATTGAGTATCTTTATATCGGCAAGCATAGAGAAGAAAAGGAACAAGGATATTTATGGTGTAGCCAAGGTAAAATAGGCTTTAAAAAATATTTTAATTTAATAACAACGTTTAAAATGTCAACAGATAAAATAAAAATTGCAATTGGTGCTGATCACGCAGGTTTTGAATACAAAGAATTATTAAAATCATACCTTACTGATTATGAGGTTAAAGATTTTGGAACTTATTCAACCCAATCTGTTGACTATCCTGATTTTGCACACCCGGTAGCTTCGGCAGTTGAAAGCGGTGAATATGCTTTCGGCATTTTGGTATGCGGAAGTGCAAACGGAGTTGCCATTACGGCAAATAAGCATCAGCAAATAAGGGCAGCAATTTGCTGGCTTAATGAACTTGCCGCCCTTGCCAGACAACATAACAATGCGAATGTTTTGTGTATCCCTGCCAGATTTGTTTCAGAAGATCTTGCAAAGGAAATGGCAACTACCTTCATTAATACTCCTTTTGAAGGAGGTCGACATGAAGGAAGAGTTGGAAAAATATCCTGCTAAAGATCAATCAAAATAAAAAGACCTAAAAAATTTAATCTGGCCAGCATGAAAAAGCAACTTTTATACTCAAGTTTTTTACTACTTATTGGTTGTACCGCTGTTGCACAGAATAGGGACGCCATAAAATTCAGTCAAACCATTAATAAAGATAATGCTTACAAACATTTGTCTGTATTAGCATCTGATGAATATGAAGGTAGGGAAACAGGGAAAAAAGGCGGCTGGATGGCGGCAGAATATATTAAGAATCATTTTAAAAGCATTGGCTTAAAAGGGCCCGTAGCCGGTGATTATTTTCAGCCGATTAATCTTGTATCCTATGGCCTTTCGCAAATAGTAACGGTTGATGGCCAGCCTGCAGAGGCTTTGAATGATTTTTTCATTATGCCTAAAACAGTTTCGGCCAAGGGTTTTGCTTTTAATGCAAATAGCATCCTTTTTGCCGGATATGGTTTAACCAAAGATGGATATAATGACTTTGTTGATCAAACACTCACCGGTAAGGTAGTGATGATTTTTAAGTCGGGCGAACCTGGTTCTACCGCCCCTGCCACGGCATCATTAAGAAATTCAAGTGCTTTAAACGCGAAACTTAAATACCTTGCTGAACAAAATGCCCAGGCGGTTCTGCTTATTGATCCACTTGTAGACAATATGCCTGATAATGTAAGGGGCTATCTGCAATCGGAAGAAATGGTATTGAAGAATAAGGAAACTACGGATCGTATGGAGGTTGCTCAACCTATGCCGGTTATTTCTATAGGAACAGCACTTGCCAATAAAATTCTTGCCGGAGCAAGCACAAGTATAGAAACGCTTAAAAAGAAAATTGCCGATAGTGGAAAGCCATCCTCGCAGGAAATAAAAATCAGTGTTTGTGCCAGTGCCACCAAAGTAGAAAATAAAGTTAGAGCAGAGAATGTTTTAGGTTTCCTGGAAGGTTCTGACCCTAAATTAAAACGTGAAGTTTTAGTAATAACAGGCCATTATGATCATATAGGGATAACACCTGATGCTAAGGGCGACGACAAAATTAATAACGGCGCTGATGATGATGGCTCTGGTACTACAGGTGTACTCTTAATAGCGGAGGCCTTTGCAAAAGCAAAAAAAGCAGGCAAGGGACCTAAAAGGAGCATCTTGTTTATGACTGTTACAGGTGAAGAAAAGGGATTACTTGGATCGGAATGGTATTCTGAAAATCCGGTTTTCCCATTGGAAAATACAATAACAAACCTAAACATAGATATGATTGGCCGCGGAGACAAGGCACACGAAAGTGATAATAACTTCGTTTACATCATTGGATCAGATATGTTAAGCTCAGATCTGGATAGGATTGGTAAAAAAGCTAATAAAACTTACGTCAACATTAACCTTGATGAAAAGTACAATAACCGTACAGATCCTAATCAGTTCTATTATCGTTCTGACCATTACAACTTTGCCAAACATGGCATTCCGGTAATATTTTATTTTAACGGTGTACATGACGATTACCATATGCCAGGAGATGAGGTGAGTAAAATAGATTTTCCTATGCTTGCCAAAAGGGCCAAATTGGTTTATTTTACGGCATGGGAGCTTGCAAATGGGCTAAAACGCCCTGTGGTTGATAAAAACGACGACGGTACCCCAAAGATGTAATATTGGGTGAATTGAATTGGTAAAAAAAACAGGCGACAAGGATGGGTATATCAGAGGATTTTTTGGAGAAGGCGGATGAAAAAGCCTTCGATTTAGGACATCGCAACACTATAAACCATAACATTGGCAAGTATAATGTTGCCGTTGAACGTGGATTATCCAAATTTGAAAATTTAGAAAACTCCAAAAGAAAAGCGCACGTAATTAAGTGGCGTGTTATGGAGAACCTGGATAAGTTCTTGCCTGAGTTTGAATCCAATTTTCAGCGCAGAGGTGGCAAAGTGATCTGGGCAAATGATACTAATGAGGCTCAAAAAGAAATTCTGAATATCATTAAAAGAAATGGTGGCAAAACGGTTATAAAATCGAAATCAATGACCACCGAGGAAATTCATTTAAATGAATTCCTGGAAAAGAATGAAATAGAATCGCTGGAAAGTGACCTTGGCGAATATATAGTTCAATTACTGGGGCAGCCCCCCTACCATATTGTAACACCTGCAATGCACTTAAATAAAGAGGACATTGCAAAATTGTTTCATGAAAAGTTTGGTACTCCTCTAGATTATACACCACAACAGCTTACCCAAAAAGCGCGTGAACTTTTAAGGGATAAATACCTGAAAGCCGATATTGGAATTAGTGGCGGGAATTTTTTAATAGCCGATACCGGGAGCATTGCGTTAACTGAAAATGAAGGTAATGCCAGGCTATGTACAACTTTTCCGAAAATTCATATTGCCATTGTTGGCATTGAAAAGATTATTCCTTCGATGGCCGATCTAGACCTTTTCTGGCCACTTTTGGCCAGTCATGGAACAGGACAAAATCTAACCGTTTACAATACCATTCTAAGTGGCCCCAAACGAGGTGAAGAAACCGATGGCCCGGAGGAAATGTATGTAATACTACTGGATAACGGACGTACCAATTTACTTGCTCAAAAAGAGCAGCGCCAGGGTTTGTATTGCATCCGCTGTGGTGCCTGCCTAAATGCCTGCCCGGTTTACAAAAATATTGGTGGCCATACTTATAACACCACTTACAGTGGCCCGATAGGTTCTATTATTACCCCACATCTTAGGGGGATGAAAGACTTTAAGCACTTAAGCTATGCATCAAGCCTTTGTGGAAAATGCTCTGAAGTATGCCCCGCTAAAATAGATATCCATAAAATGCTGTTGCTTAACAGAAGGGATGCCGCTGCAAACCACGACAACACTAAAGTGGAAGAGGTAGGCTGGAAAATCTGGAAGGTAGGAATGTTAAAAAGATCCAGAATGGATTTCCTCAGTGGAAAAATCAAAAACTTTTTCCTCAAAAATCTATTCAGAAAAATATGGGGTAAGTATCGCTCTATGCCGGTAATATCTCCAAAATCTTTTGCAAAGCAATGGGAAGAAAAAAATAAGGAATCTAAAAACTTATAAGCATGACCTTCGACCGAAAAGACAAAAGTGACAGCGCATTATTAAACTTTTATAAGCGTTTACTTTATCCAAGAATGGTCGAAGAGAAAATGTTAATACTGCTTCGTCAGGGTCGTATAGGCAAATGGTTTTCAGGAATCGGCCAGGAAGCAATTGCTGTAGGCAGTACCATGGCAATGCAAGCTCAGGAATACATTCTTCCCATGCACCGGAACCTTGGTGTATTTACCACCCGCGATATCCCTTTGCGAAAGCTGATGGCACAGTGGCAGGGCAAAGTTACAGGCTTTACAAAAGGCAGAGACCGTTCATTTCATTTTGGAACTCAGGACTACAAAATTATTGGAATGATATCTCATCTTGGCCCTCAAATGGCATTGGCCGATGGGATTGCACTGGCAGACTTAATTGAACAAAAAGAAAAGGCCACGCTGGTATTTACAGGTGAAGGGGCAACAAGCGAAGGTGATTTTCATGAAGCCTTAAATGTTGCAGCGGTATGGAATTTACCTGTCATTTTCCTTATAGAGAACAACGGCTACGGGCTTTCTACTCCTATTAATGAGCAATTTAAATGCAAAAATCTGGCAGATAAGGCTGTAGGATATGGAATAGAAGGAATGCAAATAGATGGAAATAATATTCTTGAGGTTTACGACACCATAAATTCAGTAGCCGACGCTATCCGTAAAAATCCAAGACCGATTCTTATTGAATGCCTTACATTTAGAATGAGAGGTCATGAGGAAGCATCGGGCACCAAATACGTTCCTCAGGAACTATTTGATGAATGGGCTGCGAAAGATCCGCTAAAAAACTTTGAACAGTACCTACTTGAACAACATGTTATTACTGAAACCCTTGTTCAGGAAATAAGAACCTCATTTAAAGCAGAGATTGAAACAGAAGTAGAAATGGCATTTCAGGACCCGGAACCTGTTGCCGATATACAAACAGAGCTTAATGATATGTATTCGCCATACCAGTTTGAAGCTGTTGAACCAACTGACTCTGTTAGTGAAATGCGCTATTTAGATGCAATTACAGATGCCTTGAAAACCGGTATGACAAAATATAAAAATCTTGTTTTAATGGGTCAGGATATCGCTGAATACGGTGGTGCATTTAAAATTACCGATGGTTTTGTAAATGAATTTGGCAAAGCAAGAGTCAGAAATACACCCATCTGCGAATCGGCTATTGTGGGTACCGGCCTGGGCCTTTCAATAAACGGATATAAAGCAGTTGTAGAGATGCAGTTTGCAGATTTTGTTACCTGTGGTTTTAATCAAATCGTGAATAACCTGGCAAAAACCCACTACAGGTGGGCAGAAAAAGCCGATGTGGTAGTCCGCATGCCCACAGGAGCGGGAACCGGTGCAGGTCCTTTCCACTCCCAAAGCAATGAAGCCTGGTTTACCAAAACACCCGGGCTAAAAGTGGTTTATCCGGCCTTTCCCTATGATGCGAAAGGATTGCTGCTGGCAGCAATTGATGATCCCAATCCGGTAATGTATTTTGAACATAAATACCTTTACAGAAGTTTGAATGGAAACGTACCATCGGGATATTATAATATAGAAATCGGAAAAGCCAGCATTTTAAAAAATGGAACACAGCTAACCATCATAACTTACGGATTAGGTGTTCACTGGGCGCTTTCTTATCTTGATTTAAATCCTGACATTTCAGCCACTCTGATAGATTTACGAAGTTTGCAGCCGTGGGACAAAGAAACTGTTGCCACAGCTGTTAAAACCACCGGCAGGGCTTTGATTTTACATGAAGATACCTTAACCTGCGGATTTGGCGCTGAGTTGGCCGCATGGATTTCTGAACATTGCTTTAAATATCTTGACGCCCCGGTTATGCGATGTGCAAGTGCCGACACCGCTATACCTATGAGTAAAACGCTTGAAGATAGCTTCCTTGCAAAAAGTAACCTGGCAGATACTGTTAAGCATTTGTTGGCTTACTAGATTGATTTCTTTTATTACACAAATCTTATTTTAAATATATTCACTTGGGGTTTTGCCAAATTGTTTCTTAAATTCCCTACTAAAATATTTACGATCTGTAAAGCCAACCATATATCCAATTTCATATACAGTATACTGCTTTTGTTTTAGTAATTGCGCGGCTCTTTTCAAGCGGATGGACTTAGAAAAATCATTAACTGACATATCTGTCAGTGCTTTGAGTTTTTTATATAATACAGATTGGCTCATACCTATTTTTTGAGATAACAGATCTACACCTAAATTTTCATCATCCATATGATCCTCAACTATAGTGATCAGTTTAGATAGAAACTCCTTATCTAAAGGGTTTACAACAGCCTGACTAGGTTCTAGTAAGAGTAATTTACTGAATTTGCTCCTCATTGTCTCCCGTGCCTGGAGAAGATTGTTCACATGGAGCTGAAGGATTTTACTGCTAAACGGTTTTGTTAAATAAATATCAGCGCCATTAGTTAACCCACTTATCTGATCGGTTTCCGAACTTTTGGCAGTTAACAGTATCACCGGGATATGGCTGGTCCGTTCATCTGTTTTTAGATGATTACAAAGGGTAAAGCCATCCATCTTTGGCATCATTACATCACTAATAATAAGGTCGGGAATCTCTTCAGTTGCTCTGTTCCAGCCTTCTAATCCATCTTTACTAATAATTACGTGATAGTCTGTTTCCAGCGTTTCTTTAATCATTTCCTGCAGTTCGGGATGATCTTCAGCAATTAAAATGGTTCTGTTATGCTTTACTCCAATTCTCTCACTTGAATCAACAGAATCCATTTTTTGAGCCGGGGCCTTTTGTACCTCGGTTTCTGTATTAAAAGATGATATATCCTTTAGATAACTTGCATTTTGTAAATGCTGATTTTCTTTTTGAAGCGTGACCGTAAAGTTGGTGTATCCCTGTTGGTTATCCGTCATCACCCTACTGGAGACCTCAATACGCCCTTTATGTAGTTCTACAATATTTTTTGCCAGTGCAAGTCCTATACCATAACCCGTATTTTGTATATGATGATCCTCTACCTGAAAAAAGTTAGTGAAGAGCCGCCCCAAATATTCAGGGGCAATTCCCGGCCCAGTATCTTCTATGTCGACAAATACCTGGTCATTCTGGATATTAACCCTCACCGTTATGCTGCCACCTTTAGGCGTAAACTTAAAAGCATTGGATATGAGGTTAAAAAAAACTTTTTCCAATTGTTCTTTATCAAAAGAAACTATTATTTCTTCTATAGGCAAGACTAAATTGAAGGCAATATTTCTTTTAATCGAAAGCTCCTCGAAAGAAGAATAGATTCCTCTGATGAAAGGGATAAAATCAGAACTTGCAACTTTCAACTTTAGATTCTTAGTTTCCGCCTTTCTGAAATCCATTAATTCACTTACTAGCCTAAGCAATCGATCAGCATTGTTTTTTACCGTATTCAGCTGTTTGTTAATAACTATATTGTGTTGTGTTCCCTCAAGAATTTTTTCGATTGGGGCCATAATCAATGTAAGGTGAGTGCGGATTTCATGGGATACATTCATAAAAAAATTGAGCTTTATCTGATGCAATTCTTCGTCTTTGGTAAGCAATTGTTTTAGATAAAAATACCGGGTAATAAAAAACAAGATTATACTAAGCAAAACTGCATAAATGCAAAATGCCCACCATTGTTTCCAGAATGGAGGGAGTATAGCTATATTTATACTGCCAGGGGAGCTCCACACACCATCATTATTTGCTCCTTTAACCAGAAGCTTATAAGTTCCGGAAGGCAAATTAGTATAAGTAGCCAACGGAATGTTTGTCTCAACCCATTGACTATTTACACCCTCTAATTTATAAGCATATTTGTTTTTGTTTGATTTGATGTAATTAAGAAGGGCAAACTCAATTGTAAAAATATTTTGATTGTGCTTAAACTGAAGATGATCAGTATAACTAATGTCTTCTTTTAATAACCCATTAAATGCGCCAATAGCAACAGGGATATTAAACAGTGTCAATCTAGTAAATACAATAGGCGCACGAAACTCATTTTTTTTTATCTCATTAGGGAAAAAGTGAGTAACACCATTATAGCCACCAAAAAACAGCTCCCCATTTCTGCTTTTAAAGAATGAATTATAATTAAATTCATCCCCGGCCATTCCGTCGCTGGTTGAATAAGTCTGAAATATTTTAGTTTCGGGATCAAATTTTGATAAACCATTGGAAGTGCTGATCCATAATTTATGTTTCGCATCTTCCAGTATGCCCACTACATTGTTATTGGAAAGCCCGTCTTTGGTGGTATAGGTTACCGTAAAGAACTTCCGACCAGCATCATATCTAGCTAGTCCACCATAATAAAGGCCGACCCATATATTGCCCTTAGCATCTTCTTGTATGCAATTAATATAGTTCGAATTGGTACTTACACTATTGCTCCCTTTCGGAAGCTTGAATGACAATAGCGTATTGGATTTTTTTGAGTAAAGAAATAGTCCTGTTGTTGTGGCAATCCAGATCTCCCCTCTGGAATCCTTAAAGAGTACTTTGATGTTTTTATTGCCGAAAAGCCTAAGCTTGTCTGAACTGTGATTAATTTTTAGTTCATTATTATCCTGATTAAACAGCCTGAGTCCAGTTTGGCTCCCCACCCACAGCACGTTATCACTGTCCTCAAATATCGCAACAATTTCAGATCTGGTTTTGTTAATGTCACTTTTATTTATTGAAAACCTCCGGAAATTATTTTGTGAAGGGTTGAATAAATTCAGGCCCCCACCATGTGTCCCAACCCAAAGATTCTGATTCCTGCCCTTATAAATTACTTTTACCAAATTTGATCCTAAACTGCGGGGGTTATTGGGCTCATAAAGGTAAGCTCCAAATTTTTTAGTTGCCCGATTAAAATAATTCAAACCTCCTCCTTCAGTTGCCATCCATAAATTATCCTGGTTGTCCTCAAGGATAGAACTAACAACATTATGATTAAGGCCAGGCAGTTGTTCATTGTGCTGCCAGCTTTTGAAATTCGTTGAGGAAGCATAATTGACATTCACCCCGCCGTAATAGGTACCTATCCAGATTGAGCCATTGTAATCCTGATACAAGCTGTAGGTAGAATTCTGATTAAGGCTTCGCCTATTTGACTTACTATGCTGAACGGTTTTAAATTCTTTAGTGTCCGGATCAAGAATACTAATTCCTTCCTGGGTTCCAATCCATAGCCTACCAGATTTATCCTTAATCATCTTTCTTATAGCATTATGGACCAAGCTGTTACTGTTTTTCCGATCATGAACAAACCGAGTAAAGGAAGTTGCATTTTTACGAAGCAAATTAAGTCCTCCGTTTTCTGTAGCAATCCATAAATCCCTATTCTGGTCTTCAATAATCCCGGTAATTGAATTGTCACTTATACTTCCCGGGTCTTTACTGTTAACAAAAGTATTAACCACTGAAATCTGCTGATCAAACCATACTTTAATCAAGCCGGCATTAGTGCCAATCCATAAAAACCCTTCTGCATCTTCTTGTAAACTCAGAATTTCACCCCTGGCAATTTGCTTTTGCAGGCCAAGGTGCTCAGCATAAATAAATCTGCTGGCACTTCCGGTTACCGACAAATAAAGCCCATTGCTTGTCCCGACCCATAACCGTTTTTTCTTATCCTCATAAATACACCTGATGAAATTCGGTTCTGGTTTCGTTCTTGGCGGTAAGAGATATATCCTTTCAAAAGAATTTTTCCGGGGAGCAAATTTATTAAGTCCATTAGCCGTGCCTACCCATAATATACCTTTACTATCGGTATGCAGTGTGGTGATATAATCATCAGTAAGTGTCGTGGTATCAGCCTCAAAACTTTTGTACAGTCGAAAATGTATACCATCATATCTGTTGAGGCCAAACCTAGACCCATACCACATAAAGCCTCTGCTATCCTGTGTGATCGCGAATATTGAATTCTGAGATAATCCATCCTCAGCCATGAGGTGACTAAAAACAAGCTCTTGTCCTTTACAGCATAGTTGTACCAGTATAAATGACAGCAGTAAGATGGTTTGTTTCATTATTCCAGTATCAAAAATAGATTTTCACCCCAAATAAACAGAATCCTCCCCCCGGATATCCTTTGAATCCCTTCAACTTTACCTCTGGTCTAACATTACTATTAGGCTACAAATAAACAAAATAACCAAACAACTAAATCAACATTGTATGAAAAAACTTGACTCAAACTTTAGGGGGTTTGATTTAAAATGTCCAGTACTGTTACTGGGTATTTTCATTATCTTCTTTCTACCACTTGTTACCAAAGGTCAAAGTAGAACCGTAACAGGAATTGTTACTGATGCGCAACAAATACCTATGCCGGGTATTACAGTAGTTATAAAGAATTCTAAAAATGTGACTCAAACCGATGCAGAAGGACGCTACCAGATTGCTGCAACCACAGCAGACGAGCTAGAGTTCTCGTATATAGGATTCGATACGCAAACCATTAAAGTAGGCGATAAAACAACCATCAATATTACTTTGCTGTCATCTACAACAGGCCTGGATGAAGTTGTAGTAGTTGGTTATGGAATGCAGAAGAAAGTAAACCTTACCGGTTCTGTTGCCACAATTGAATCAAAATCACTTGAAAATCGACCAATTACAAACGTGTCGTCTGCCTTAGCTGGATTGGCCCCCGGTGTATTCGTTCGACAATCATCAGGCCGGCCTGGATCTGATGGCGCAACTATACGTATCAGGGGCACAGGAACGCTAAATAGTAACAACGCACTGGTAATAATAGATGGAATACAGGGTGTCATGGATGCCGTAAACCCTGAAGATATCGAGAGCATTTCTGTGTTAAAAGATGCAGCTTCAGCCTCAATATATGGTTCTCTTGCTGCAAATGGGGTTATACTAATTACCACTAAAAAAGGGTCGAAGAAGAAGACTGTGGTGACCTATAGTGGAATCCTTTCCCAAACACAACCAAGCAATCTGCCAACATTTGTGTCGGATTATGTTACGCACATGAACCTTGTAAATGAAGGTTACCGAAATCTAGGTCAAAACAATATATATACCCAGGCAACTATTGATACCTGGACTGATGCTAATCAAAATCCAACGGGAGTGAATAGTCTCGGTGTACCCAATAATATAGCCTATCCAAACACGAACTGGGGTGATGTAATTTTTCAAAATAAGGTGCTTCAGAACCATAATGTTTCTTTAAATGGCGGAGCAGAGAACATCAGCTTCCTGTTATCCGCAGGCTACCTTGGAAATCCAGGAACCATGAAGAACACTGAGCTTAACAGATATCAGTTCAGAGCAAACGTTGAGGCCAAAGTAACTAAATTCTTAACGGTTGGAACACAAACTTTTGCTTCCATGCAAACTGCAGGAATGGCAAATACAGCAAATGCATTTAACTTTCTGCGTCAAACCACGCCTGGTGTCTATCCAGTTCTTGATGGAAAGTATGGTTTCCCTCAGGCTCCGGAAGAATCAGCTACAGCCAACAATATCCTTACCTATTTAAACAGTACGGGGGGAGTGACAGGGAATCAAGAATTAATACAACTTTGTATGCAAACCTGGACCTAGTCAAAGGGCTAAAACTAGAATCCAGGTTTAACTATCAGGCACGCTTTGGTGAAAATAATTCTCATAGTATACCTAATGAAAGATGGAACTTTGCTACAAATGAGCTGAAAAGTCCGGCTGCACAGCCAGGTCAGCTGAGCACAAATTATTCATTTGATAAAAACTATACGCTCACTGTAGATAACGTATTACGTTACAATACAACTATCGGTCCGAATCATGAGATTGGGGCACTTGTAGGCTATAATCAAAATTATTATAACTACTATGATTTTAATGCAAGCAAGTTAGGTCTGATTGATGCAGACATTACCACTCTTGGGTCAGCTACAACCATGAGCAGCATTGGTGGTCAGGAGTATGACAGATCTATGAGATCTTGGTTTGGTCGTGCAAACTATGCTTTCAAGCAGCGCTATCTCCTGGAGGCAGTAGTTAGGTATGATGGCTCTTCGCGTTTTGCCTCAGCAACCAGATGGGGATTCTTTCCAGCCTTCTCGGCGGGATGGAGAATTTCAGAAGAAAATTTTATAAAAGGGCTAAATGACTACATTGGTAATCTAAAGCTTCGCGCTTCGTGGGGACAAACCGGAAATAATGCATCTGGAGAATACGACTATCAGGCCACTTACAGCAAACAGAATTATTCTTTTAATAATGTTGCGGCTACCGGCTTAGCCCAAAATAAAATTGCCAACAAGGATTTGAAATGGGAAACCACTACAGTTACAAATATTGGCCTTGATGGAACTTTATTTAAAGGGGCAATGAATTTTGAGTTGGATTGGTACAATAAAAAAACAACTGATATACTTTTTACCCCACCCATCCCAATTACTGCCGGGACAGCCAGTGCACCTACCAGAAACATCGCTGCAGTACTTAATCAGGGTATTGAGGTAACGCTGGGTTACCAGGGAAGCGCTGGAAATGTTAAGTATTCTGCATCCGGTAACTTTGCCTACAATTACAATAGGGTAACCAAATACAAAGGACAATTCCAGGAATCATATTCAACTGACACACAAGGAAATATGATTTATTCCACCAATCTTGGCAGTGTATCCAGCGGAGGTACAGAGCGTATTTTAGAAGGGCATAAAATCAATGAATATTATCTATATAGTCTATATAAGGGTGATGGTAGTTATAAAAATGCAGATGGCTCAGTTAATATCAACGGTGGCCCCAAAGATGGAATGATTAGAACACCTGCCGATATGGATTGGGCAAATGCAATGCTCTCCGCAGGATATAAGTTCCTTCCTGGAAACACGATAAGTAAAAGCCGAATATACTACGGCGATTTTATCTATGCGGATAATAATGGCGATGGTAGTTATGGAAATACGTTTGACAAGCAATTCACCGGTGCATCTTCTACACCAAAGTATAATTTTGGCCTTCAGGCATCAGCTTCCTGGAAAGGCATTGATATTTTCATGCTTTGGTCGGGTAGTGCAGGTATGAAGTATTACTGGAATGCAATAGGATACAACAACTCAATCGTATCATTAGGTAATGCGGTAAGCACTTTAATTGCTAATGATCATTATTATTACAATGAAGCTAATCCTAATGATCCAAGTAACAACATTACTGCTACAAATCCACGGTTAAAAAACACTAGTGATGCCCAAAATGGATTAGATAGTAGGTTCTATCTATACAACGCATCGTATGTAAAACTTAAAAACTTGCAACTTGGTTACACACTCCCAGAAAAGTTAACTAAAAAAGCCGCCATCAGTAGAGCGCGGTTATACTTATCAGGAGAAAATCTGTTCACCATAACAAATTACCCTGGACTAGATCCTGAAATCGGTGCTGGTGTCAACTATCCTACCATGAGACAATACTCTCTTGGCTTAAACATTACATTTTAATAAGATAATCATGAAGAAAATATTTAATATTTTAATAGTCATAGCAGTACTTACAGGATGTAAAAAAGATCTGCTGGATACAGAACCTTATGGTTCAATTGCCTCCTCAAATATGTGGACAACTGATAACTTAACAGATCTTGGTGTTACAGGAGTTTACGCTGCACTCAATTCTTCTACCGTAGCAGGCCGCGACCTTTATCAAATGGATCAATACAGTTATACTGGACAAACCCGTGATGTTCAATCCTTAATGGCAGGTACAATTACTCCAGGAAACGGTTTGTTTAGCGGCAATTGGCGGGGCTTATATGAGGGTATCCAACGGGCGAACGACGCTATAAAGAACCTACCAACCTCCCCTTCAGCAAACGAGAAAAAAGCACGATATATAGCTGAATGCAAGTTTCTAAGGGCATATTTTTACTTCCGTTTAAACCAGCTATGGAAAGGTGTACCTATTTATTTGGAGCCTTTTACCGATACTGAGGCTACCAAAGGACGCTCAACAGAGGAGGAAGTCTGGAACCAAATCATCGCTGACCTGAATGATTGCATTGCAGAGCCAAATCTACCTCAGAAATATACAAAGGGGAATGCTAATTTTGGCCATATCACCAAGGGTGCCGCATATGCTCTAAGAGGAAAAGCTTATCTATATCAAAAAAAATGGATCCTTGCCTCAGCCGATTTCAGCAAGGTAAAAGAAGCCGGTTATACCCTGTTTAGTGACTATAAATCTTTATTTAAAGAGGCGAATGAACAAAGCGATGAAATGATCTTTACCATCCAAAACAT
Organism: Pedobacter ginsengisoli; assembly: GCF_002736205.1. Taxonomy (NCBI): domain Bacteria; kingdom Pseudomonadati; phylum Bacteroidota; class Sphingobacteriia; order Sphingobacteriales; family Sphingobacteriaceae; genus Pedobacter; species Pedobacter ginsengisoli. The sequence continues at coordinate 3,951,261 of NZ_CP024091.1, forward strand.
TAGTCTTGCAGGATTTGGATCATCAACACAATGGTATTGCGGTACCCGCTCATCATTCGGTTCTTGCTGGAACACTTATTTAGTTTCTCCTAATCTGGTTGACCTCTATGATAATGCCGACGGTACTTTATTTAATTGGGAACAGGTGATTCCGGGTTATTCAGCAATGAGCCCCGCCAAACGCGAAGTATTCTTTTTGAGAAACAATCTCTCAGCAGCGGAAATTACTGCCGCAACAGCCAGAGGAGCAGAAATGAGCTTATACCTGCCACAAGGAAATGAGGAAAGGATTAAAGCTGCATATGCCAATAGAGACGGACGTTTGGCGGCAAATGTTATCACTCCATATTCCATCTATAATGGTGTAAATGGTGCAACAAATTCTGCAGTTACCTCGCGTTGGCCTTACAGATCGGATGCCTTAACTACCGCAGATCTGCGCTCTGATACACAAAGTCTTTTCTATTACCTATACAGAAAATTCGTTTATGAAGGAAACTCAGAGATTATTGATAGAAATTATGGTCCGATTGATTTTCCAATTATTCGCTATGCCGATGTACTGCTTATGTGGGCCGAGGCAATCAATGAACAGGGATTCAATCAGGAAGCTGTAAATTTGGTAAATCTTGTTAGGGCAAGAGGCGGAGTAGCACCGCTTCAGTCTTTTGATCCGACAGCTCCTGCTTATGTTGCAGACCAAATAACAATGAGGGAACGAATCAGAAACGAACGAAGAATAGAATTTCCAAATGAAGGTATCAATTACTTTGATGAACTTCGCTGGATGACACTGAAAGAAAAAAGTTTCAAGAGCGGAAATGGAGTAAAACAAGTTTGGGGTGCCAATGTAAGCAGTTATGATTATATGGGTGACCAGCTATATAATTGGCCGATTCCTCAGGTAGAAATTGAGATGAATAGCAATCTGAAACAAAATCCCGGGTGGGCAAATTAATTAGAGTACATCTGCTGCGGTTAATTAACTGTAGCAGATGTGTTTTTACGTGTATAGTTTGACACCTGCCTTTTAACCTTTTAATAGATATGAAAAGAGAACATTTAACCCATTGTTTGATGCTAATATTAATTACAGCATTTGCAATCTATAATTTGCAGGCCAAAAATTTGACAAAGCCTGTAACCTATTATGTAGATCATAAAAATGGCGACGACTCCCAATCTGGATCTACAGAAAAACAGGCTTGGAAAAGCCTCGAACGGGTTAACAAGGCAAGTTTTAAACCTGGTGATCAAATCCTTTTTAAACGAGGAGGTAAATGGGAAGGCCAGTTGGTTCCTCAGGGCTCAGGCTCTCAATTGTCGCCTATTACTATTGGTACCTACGACAAAGGACCGATGCCTGCAATTGCTGCGGCAGGCAAATTCCGGGACGTAATTTTGCTAAAGAACCTGAGTAACATCATTGTTCAGGACCTCGACCTGTCAAACACAGATTCTACTGTAAGAGAGCAAAAGACCGGTCCTACTGGTGTAAGGGTAATGGCAGAAGATATAGGTACCATATCTAATATCAAATTAACAAATTTATATATACATGATATTAATGGTGACAATAAAAAAGGGAGCAAAGAAGGTCATGGAATATTTTGGGACTGCCAGGGGCCAAAGCAAAGTAACATAGAAAATCTGCAGATTGAATATTGTAAAGTCGTACGGGTAGATCGGAATGGAATCAGGGGAAATGGAACTTTCGCCTTTCGCGATAATTGGTTTCCAAACAAGAACCTCATCATAAGAAACTGTTCGCTTAAAGATATAGGAGGTGATGGAATTGTTATAAAAGGATTTGATGGCTCAGTAATTGAGCACAACAAATTATTCCATATCAGAACCCGTGCTAGAGACAATGCAGTTGGGATATGGCCACATAGCAGTGACAATACCCTTATTCAATTCAACGAGGTTGCATTTACAAAAAATCAAGATTGGTCTAATGACGGGCAGTCGTTTGATATTGATGGTAATTGTAACAATACCATCATCCAAAACAACTATAGTCATGATAATGAAGGCGGTTTTATGCTGGTCATCTCAGATGCGATAAATGCTAAAAGCAGCATGACAAAAAACAGTATAATTAGAAATAACCTAAGCATTAATGATGGTCATAACAGAAAACGTCTTTTCAACTTTGCTCTGGTAACTGACAGCACACTTGTTTCAGGGAATCTATTCTATAATGACTCGAAAGATATGGTAAACATGGAACTTATTGATATTGAACATGGCGTTCCAAAGAATGTAATTTTCGAAAATAACATTTTTCATTACGGGGGCAATGTCGCAGGCATTTTCACTAAATCAGACAAGCAATATGTAGCGATTACCTGGAAGGGCAACTGCTTTGATGGAAACATCACCGGAAAAAATAAACTGTTAAATGTAACTGAAAGCAAAACATCTTTAACCAATAAAGACACCAAACAATATCCCTGGAATCTTCTTAAAAAGCTAAAAGTAAAAATGCACTAGTCATTTTACCCCCTCAATTCATCAATCTGGCAAGCTTCTGGAAGTTTGGTCAAATATTAATACTCACGACAAATACAATATGCGCAACAGAAATACTATTGTTTTACTTATCCTTTTTTTATTGAATGCTCCACCTGCAGAAGCTGCTTTGACTCATGCCAGAGAAACAAACAGAATTATCATACCATTGAACAATGGCTGGCAATTCTATTTCGCCTATAACTTCGAAACAAATATTAAAAAAGATTTGGTTAATTTACCACATACCTGGAATGCTGCCGAGGTTTTAAATGGTGTGGCGGATTATAAAAGAACTTCAGCAGTTTATGAAAATAAGCTTAATGTTGCAGACAACTGGAAAGGAAAACGCCTTTTCCTTTATTTTGAGGGAACGAACAGTGTAGCAACCTTATTGATAAATAATAAGTTTGTAACTGATCATCAGGGAGGCTATACTGCATTTTGTGCTGAAATAACGAATTTTATTACCCCTGGAGAAAATTCTATAACTGTGCAGGTAAGTAATGCTTACAGGCAGGATGTAATACCATTACATGGCGATTTTAATGTATATGGAGGTATACATCGTCCAGTCTCTTTAATTATTACCAATCAAAATTGCATTAGCCCCTTAGATTACGGTAGTCCGGGCATATATATCAAGCAAAAAAATCTATCTGCCCAATCCGCAAACATCGAAGTCTTAAGTAAGCTATCAATATTAAATAGAAAGAGCCTAAGGCTCAAAACTATCATTTATGATAAGGATAAAAAACCCGTATCATCTGTAATTACCAAAATTAATTCAGAAAATGAGTTGAAACAAGACCTACACATAAATAAACCGCACTTATGGGAAGGGAAAGCTTCCCCCTACCTTTACGCCGTAGAGGTAAGCCTGCTACAAGATGAGGTGACCATTGACAAGATAGTTCAACCCCTGGGATTACGCAGTTTCCTTGTTGAACCAAATAAAGGGTTTTTTCTTAATGGAAAATATCTCAATCTATATGGTGTTGGTCGACATGAGGATGTTTCCGGTCGGGGATCTGCGCTGACTATTGAGGACCAATATAGAGACATGAGCCTTATTCAAGAACTCGGAGCAACTTCGGTTCGTTTAACACATTATCCCCAGAATAAGCTTTTTTATAACCTAAGTGACAGTGCCGGCCTTATTTTGTGGACGGAGATCCCCTTTGTTGGCCCCGGTGGATATAATGGAACCGGGTACATAAAAAATGAAAAACTAGAAGCAAACATAAGAAAAACACTTAGGGAGATGATCAGGCAAAATTATAATCATCCTTCAATATTTTTCTGGGGCCTGTTTAATGAGCTAAAACTAAATTACGATAACCCTCAGCCTTTTATCAACGAATTAAATGTACTTGCAAAAAAAGAGGACCCAGACCGCTTAACAACATTGGCATCAAACCTAGGTAGTGATACATTTACAGACTTAAGTGATTTGATGGGCTGGAACCAATATTTTGGCTGGTATGATGGGGTTTTTGAGCAGGTAGGAACATGGGCAGATGAAATACATCGGGCCCTGCCAAACAAACCAATATCAGTCAGCGAATATGGAGCCGGAGCAAGCCCCTTTAAACATACTGAAGAGCTCCAAAAGCCAGTTCCGAAAGGAAGATTTCATCCTGAAGAATGGCAGACTGCCTTTCATGAAAAACACTGGGCAGAGTTCAAAAAGCGCCCATATATATGGGGAAAATATGTTTGGGTACTGGCTGATTTCGGGTCATCAATACGGACAGAAGGAGACCAAGATGCGATTAACGATAAAGGACTGCTGACTTACGACAGAAAGATAAAAAAGGATGCTTTTTATTTTTATAAAGCAAACTGGAACCCTGAGCCAGTACTGTACATTTCAGAGCGCAGGAACACCAAGCGCACCAAATCTCTGACGAGTATAAAGGTTTTTTCCAATGGGAAAAAAACAGAATTACTGGTTAATGGAAAGAGTTATGGCAAAAAAGAAAAGAATGAGCTCAATACTATTGTGTGGGATAACATACCACTGCAGGAAGGAAAAAATAAGATCGTAGTAAAATCTCAAATAAAGGGAAAGTGGCTGCAAGACAGGTGTGAATGGTATTTAACAACTGCGACATAATTCCAACACCAGGAATTTTGACAGTTCATAATTTCGGGATTAACTTGGCATGATAATAGCCTGTCAATTAAGCACAAGCTAAATTAATGGTATGAAATTATTATCTCTGTTTTGCCTGCTATCACTGGCAATAATTAGTTGTAATCAGGGGCCAAAGCATCCTCAGGCGGATCTTGTTAATGCACGCATCGGCACACCAATGACCGAAGCTACAATATTATTTTATGCGGATTCTATTGATGCTACCCTTAACACATATGAAAAGAACGTAAGCCTTGTTTATCAGCTTGGAGAGGCGACTATGCGTGTAGAAAAGTACAGCTTAAATGGAAAACCAGTACTGTTTTCTGAGTTTAAAAACGACGAGGGAATAAGCAATAGAATAAAAAAGTACTATTTTAAGAACGATAGTTTGATTCTATTAAATGAAGGTGCTAAGGTAACTAAAGAGGGAACAGATATTTTTGAAGACCGTCGCATTTATCTTAGAAACAATATTCCCTTTACAGAAGAATACCGGAGTTCAGCAAGCCTCTCGGCGCTTAAGAGTGAGCACTTCCAGCACAAAAAGAAAACAATATCCAGTCAGACAAAAGAATATAGTAATGATATAAAATCCTTAAATGATGCGGTAAATGGGGCCGATAAATTTGACCTGGTTTTCGATAACATCATATCTACACCGGAAGAAAGCCATATTCTTTTAAAAAGTAAAGTACCGAATGGCTATACTGCAAGTATCTCTGTACAAACTCCGGATGCCTATGTGGATAGTTTGTTAAAAGATCCACTAGCCTTTAAGGGCGAAAAACTGAATATAAAATGGGAAGTAAAAGACAAAGAAGCAGTTTATGTGCCAGTAGCCGCCAATGTTACCTCGGCTAACGGATTAAAAAGATAAATATTTCCGTTATCAAGACAAACGCAACGGTATCTTTTTCTCAAACGCTCTCCTTTTTTAAATTGTCTTCCATCCTTTATGCTGAATATGGTGTTTATAGGGAGCTCTTCAAGGCGCGATACGTTGATCAGGGCATCATATTTCTTTAAGGCCCTTGATAGCTTTAAATCAGTACAACTGGCGGCCGAAGGATTATCTAAATAACTGATAATTGCAGACTGTACATCCTGAGGAAAAATATTCTGATCAATAAAAGGCACCATCATTCGTTTAAAATTCCGCTTCCACTCATCTCCATGGGGCTTCACTCTATTCTTGTGATCATTCCAGGTCAGTAAATGCGCAAATTCGTGAACAGTGGTGACCAGAAACGCATATGCATTAAGGTCATTATTAACCGAAATCTTATGCCCTGCACCTTTAAAAGGATGTCTGTAATCGCCCAGTTTTGTAGCCCTGTTCTTAGAAATCTTAAATTCACATTGAAAATAATCTATCCACCGGGCTATAATGGGAGCCGCAGCAGCAGGCATGTATTGTGCTAAGATATGCTCCTTTTTCACAAAGGCAAGATAATTAAATTACTTTAAAAGTTGATAAGCTATCAAACTCGCAACATATGCCATTCCGGTCATATACAAGATCTGAATAACCGGCCACTTCCACGATTTAGTTTCTCTGAAAACTATAGCTACTGTACTCATACACTGCATGGCAAAGGCATAAAACAACATTAATGAAAACGCCGTAGCAAATGTAAATACAGGCAACCCGGTATCCGGATCTTTGGCACCACGCATTTTATTGCGGATGGTAGCCACCTCCCCGTCACTATCTACACTATAAATAGTTGCCATAGTACCAACAAAAGCTTCCCTTGCAGCGAATGAGGTAATTAAGGCAATACCTATTTTCCAATCAAAGCCCAAAGGTTTTATAGCAGGCTCTATCACATGACCTAATATTCCGGCATAAGAGTTTTCAAGCTTCTCAGCCGCTCTATCCCGTTCCAGTGTACTAATTTGCACGCTGTCTTTCTGCGCCTCTATAGCCTCGTATTTTTTATCAATCTCGGCAAATCGCTCCGATGGCCCGTATGTTGCCAATACCCAAAGAATAATTGAGATGGCAATAATCACTTTACCTGCTTCAAAAACAAAGGTTTTAGATTTCTCATACATCGTATAAATTACATTTGTCCATCTTGGCATCCTGTAAACAGGCAATTCCATAATGAAATATGATTTCTCTTTGGCCTTTATCAGAAACTTCATTACAAAAGCTACCAATACAGCCGCCGAAATACTGATAATGTACATACCCATAAGAGTTAAACCTTGCAGATTGATAAACCCCCAAACCATTTTTTCAGGAACGACCAGAGATATCAACAAGGTATAAACAGGTAATCTTGCCGAACAGCTTACCAAGGGGGCAACCATAATGGTTATAATCCGGTCTTTCCAGCTCTCAATATTTCTGGCACTCATTATTGATGGAACCGCACAGGCCAGACTTCCAATCATTGGCACTACAGATTTACCGCTTAGGCCAAACTTTCGCATAATCTTATCCATCATAAAAGTAACACGGGCCATATAGCCGGTATCTTCCAGAATAGATATAAAAGCAAATAAGATTGCTATTTGAGGTATAAAAATCACCACCCCACCCAAACCGGCCAATACACCATCTAAAAGAAGATTGGTTAAAATCCCGTCGGGCAGATGTTGATGACCATATTCAGTAAGCCATACAAAAGCATATTCAATTAACTCCATTGGATAAGACGACCAGGAGAAAATAGAATTGAAAATGAAGAAGAGGATACCAATAAATATTAGAAAACCCCAAAACTTATTGGTAAGTATTGAATCCAGTTTATCACTAAAAACGAATTTTTTTGCAGCCCCGGTATCCTTTACTACACCGCTTAAAACACCGCTTAAATATCTGTAGCGGGCAATGGTCTCAGCTGCCTGTAACTTGGATGATTCAAAAGTATGCTCAGCTATAATCCGTTCAAAAAGTTCATGATCCTGGGCCGAAAATGTGTTAAGATGCTGATGCTGGTGCAATATCTGCAAAGCCAGATAATTGTTGTCTGTCTTTATATGCTGCTTAACCAGGGCAATAGCCTCAGGTGCCAATACATGTACGTCAGTTCCTTCAACCTGCGTAGCAATGGCTGTTGTGTTATTAATGGCTTGCTTAAGTTCTGCCAGGCCCGAATTACTTCGGGCAGAGATTGCTACAACCTGAACCCCTAACCTTTCAGAAAGCTTATTGATATCGATATCAATACCTTCTTTTTTGGCCATGTCGGTCATGTTAAGTGCCAAAACCACTGGAACACCTAAATCGGCTACCTGCGAGTAGAGTAATAAATTTCTTCGAAGATTTGTTGCATCTGCTACCAGCACAACAATATCCGGATAGCTTGAATTCTTTTTATCAGCCAGAACCTGAAATACTATACTTTCATCTTTACTTTTAGGGTATAAGCTGTAAGTACCTGGTAAATCAATTATTTCGGCCTGTTTGTTATCGGCTAGTTTGCAATAGCCTACTTTCTTATCAACAGTAATACCCGGGAAATTCCCAATCTTCTGGTTTAATCCTGTAAGCAGGTTAAAAAGTGTAGATTTCCCTGTGTTGGGGTTACCAACTAAAGCAATTTTAATATCTTTTGCCAAAATTATTATTGAATTATAATAATAGATGCTTCGTTTTTGCGCAAACAAAGTTGATATCCCGCAACGCGAATAGCAATTGGATCACCAAGGGGCGCAAAACGTTCCACCTCTACTGTTTCACCAGGCAAGCATCCCATTTCCATTAATTTTACAGACATTTCGAGATCTGTAAATGCTACGATAGTACCCTGTTCTCCTGGATTTAACTGCGAAAGTTTCATCTATGTATAAGTGTTATTTTGGAGCGCAATTTAGACTTAATTTATAATAAATCCAAATAAGCAAATGTTTATATACGGTCATAAAGAACCCGCTGTTATTTTTGTGGATAGCTGGAATAGCTAACCCTAGGGCATTTACAGCCCGGTTTAAAAATACCACAGCCGCTAATTGATCCTACCAGTATTAACAGCACCAGTAAATTAATTTGCTTTTTCATTGTAATTAGATTTATGCAGCAAAATATAACTAAAAACACCCATTAAAACACCAATCATGTCGCAACCAAAATCCCACCATTCTGCAGAGCGGTAAGTAAATACTTTCCATTGCAACAGTTCAATACCACCACCAAGCGCAGCCGTAATAACAATGATCTTAAATATGGTTAAAGAGCGAAAGCTGTAATTGTGCTGGTGCCTTATTTTACCGAAAAATAAAAGGATAGTAAGCACATAAAAAAAACCTAAATGGACAAACTTATCAAAGCCTTCAAAAAAAAAGCCTGAACCACTGGTATCAGGCATTTTTATATTACAAAGCACTAAAATTACAACGGTCCAGACAATGGCCCATATCTGATATTTTAATTCCCCGAATTTATTCATCAATTATGCTCCTACAAGTGCCTTGTAAGCATCGGCGGTTAACAGACCATCAACTTCAGAAAGATCAGAAACTGATACTTTAACCATCCATCCCTGTCCATATGGATCAGAATTTACCAGCTCAGGGTTATCATTAAGAGCAGCATTAGTTTCGGTAACAGTAGCTGTTACTGGCATAAACAAGTCTGAAACTGTTTTAACCGCTTCAACAGTACCAAATACCTCATCTTTGCTCACTTCATCACCTACAGTGTTAATGTCTATATATACGATATCACCAAGCTCACGCTGTGCAAAATCAGTAATACCAATGTAAGCCTCATTACCCTCAATTCTAAGCCATTCGTGGTCTTTAGTGTACTTTAATTCTGATGGAAAATTCATTTCTCTAAATTTATTTTTTCGTAAATCTTTTACCGCTCAACACATTAAATATGTTGCGCGCGTTCAAAGGTAATTAATATCAGTGTTTATAACAATCCTTAATTAAGAGTAATCCGTAAACTAAATCCAAAATTACTGAAAGAAGTGTTAAAGGTTTGCGAAGTATATGGTTTGGTAACATTAGAATCATAAAATACACGCACATTAAAACGCTGGTTAAGCACGTAATCTACACTTGGCCTAAAGGTTATATTTTTGGCACCCGAGGAAACTTCTGCCTCTGTAATATCTGCACGGTAAATTACAGTCTTATTGTCCCTTAATGCAATATCCAGTTTAAAGTCCATGTTATTGTCGGTTTTTAGCCCCTTAAATAATCCAAATGGGAACCTGAATTTATTTGTCCTGTATCCAAGTCCAAACACCATATTGTTTTCTGTTAATTGGGCCAGCTGACTGTTGGCAAGGCTTAAGCCCAGTAATCTCGATCGTCCGTACTCAAAATTAGCAGTCATGTTATTTTTTAACCTGGTATCAACACCAATAAGCGGTGCAAATTGTTCGGCTATGGTAACCTGCGAATATTGGAACTTAGGCAGGAAATTCCCACCATTGGCATCTTCCCTACTAATTACAGCGCCATTACTTTCCTGATACCTTAATAAAGAATTAAAGCTGTTTATACTATAAACTGAGCGATACGAATGTCTTACATCTATGGAGTTAAAACGATCTGCAAGGAAAGCAATACGGGTTAACCCACGGTAATTTAAACGCCAGTTGGGCAAAGGAATACTTGGCAGTGAGTTCAGGCTTACAGAAGAAGCACTTCGGCCGGAATAGGCCGCTAAAAATGCGGAAACAACTACATCCTGAGCATTCTTATCGTACCCATCTGCATAGCCATTAATAATACCTCTTGAATTTGGATTTTGCGCACCCAAACGCTGTGAAATTACCTGTCGGTTGGCCATAAACTGATTGAACAGACTAGAAACCGTACTGCCCGATTTTTCTGAGAACGCCGTGCGTAAAGAAATAAATGAAACGCTATAGTCGCCGGTTGTGTATGGACTCAAATCCTCAAATTCACGTTTATCAGTGTTATACCTATAGTTTGTTGAGAAATTCGATGTCCTGTTTTTATTTGCAGTAAGGGTAATGGTCAGGTCCCGAATTGGCTCTATTAAACTAGTAAAACTTAAATCCTCTCTTAGTGTATTTACATAGAGTTGCGATTGTAAGGTATCTGTTGTAAGCCAGCCATTATTAACCGCCATGCTTCGTATGTCGCGCTGACTTCCAAACACAAATCCCAATCCAGGTGCGCCGGTTATATCATCAATACCAAAGTAATTGGTCTTGGGCAAATACCCCGGCATAAATATCCCTCTGGTCTGTGTATAGGCACCTACAATATTTTTAACACCGGTAAGTAAGCCCACAAAAAAACCTGCCCCTGATTGCTTATCGGCAGTACCGGTTCCGGCCTTTCTGACAAAGCCAAATTTATTATAAAGACTGGCAAGGTTCAGATTTGGATTTATCTGGATAATTCTTGAATTCTGAATGGTATTACCCAAATCAATAAGTGGGTTTCTAAGGGTCGACAAAGGTTCTGTTTGCCAGTTAAAACTTGTTCCATAACGTGTGGTTACATTTAACCAGTCCATTCCCGGAATCTTATTTATCGGCAGGTTATAGGTCACATTTAAATTATGTGAGTAGTCTGTAGTTCTGCCCAGTCGTTTTAAATTCTGCCACAGTGTGTCCCTTTTCATTCCATTAATTCTGCCTTCCGGCTCATCAATAATGGAGTAGTTGGTCGCATCAAAATCTAAAGTAAGGGAACGTGTAAAGTTCCAGGAAATACCATATACCCTTGTAACCAGGAAGTTTTTATTAAAAGTTGTATTTATAGGAATGGCATTATTCGGATCATTGTTGCGAAGGCTGTTTTCCGAATAATAACGATCAAGATCAATCCTGAAATTGATTGAATTTGGCAGCAGGCTAAAGTTTAGCTCTTTCAACAATGCCAGTGTATTGGTTTTAATGATCTTCGCAAAAGGCTCATAACTTTTTGACTGGCCTGCATAATTATAGGCTAACGAAGCTCTGTAAGTTTGCTGTATATTATTCTGATTTATAAAATCTCTATGGGCAAATTTAGTATAGGCATAGCTAGCATTTAAATTCTCTACATCCCAAAGCTGTGGCTTTTTATCAAGATCTGTACGTTCCTTTCTTACATTGGTAAAACTGATGCTATTGCGGGTAGTGTAATCCTGGGCATAGTTTAAAATCTCTTTTTTCTCTGCTCTGGTAGCTCCTTCAAGTGCTGTTTTCAATTCTATATCGGGCGTTCTTGGATCATACTGAGGGGTACTGATCTGACTTGAATAACTCACGAACATAGGAATTTTCACACCCGATTTCTGAGGTAAAAACTTACCCAGCTCCATACTCGAGGAGATATCAAAAAACACATTGTCTGCCCTGTTTCTTTCGCTTACTCTTTTTTCCAACGAACCAAATCCTATGGTCGATTTACTTCCTGAAATATTTACATCCGCAAAATCTGCAAGTTGCGCATTCATCCTTGCCGTTGCAGCCCAGCCGCCCCTTTCATCAAATTGGGTTAGCCTTAATTCATTAAACCATATCTGGGCATTTTTGTCCAGCCCATCATCTTCGCCTGGATTTACAGGGTTTCGGAGCGGGTTTTTCACCCCAAGCATATAAACCCTAACCTTACTCATATCAGGCTGCCCCTTTATGGTAATCGTTTTTCCGTTCTCAATAAATTCAAAAGGAATATTTACCGGCCATGGCTGACCGTTAAGCATCGCCTTGTTTCTTGCTATTTTAGCCTTTTGAAAAATCTCAAGTTCAATGTCCAATTTATTCTGATCTGGCCAGATTGCATAAGGATCACTTGTTCCCGGACCAGTAACTCTTAAAGGCTGTGCGTACTCGTAATAATTATCCTGGTTATCGGTACCAATCCTTAAAAAAGCACTCAAATCATTATTGTTTAACACATTGCTGCCAAGGGCTTCAAGGTGAATGTACATTTCCAGATGCTTATAAGATCTAAAGTCATTAATAGCAGTTTTAAATGCCGCCCTTCCATAACCATCTCTTAAATTCTTTACCGTTACCGCCAGCGATTGCTCATTCTGCCTGGTATCACCGCGGTAGTTGCTAAAATCACGTTCTCTTTCAATACCTGGCGGAACAACGTAAGGTATTGGTGTACGCTTTCCATTCTCTTCAATGTTTACAGTTGCCACTTCAATTGTCGAATTGTCTGCCCCGATAGGTTGTAACACCGGATCAACAATAACCTGTGCAGGATCATTCTTTGCATTATACTGACGCCACTCTCCCCTTATCAATTGGATTTTTCCAAATCTTAATACAGTAGTATCGGCATAATTGGTCAGGAACATCCTGATAAACCGGATAGATTTAAAATCCTGAATATTGCCAACCTTCTGTTGGTACTGTGCCAATGGAATTCTGATCTGGTACCAGGTAACAGGCTGAGTTTGTCCGTTAGCCAGCTTAACCTGCGAGGTCACCTTATCGGTAACAAAGTTTTGCCCCACCATCAAATCGCCGGGGCGCATAGATACCTTATACTGAAAATACTCGTCAGACTGAGTCATATTGTTATCTCTGTTGATGTCTTCTCCGTCTGGTAAAGATGTAGAAGCTGAATTTTCTACACCAAAATCTTCCTGAGATTGCTGAGGGGTTTTAGAGTTTCCTTCAGTGCCATTGTATCGCTGATAGCGCTTTAAAATCCCTGCTCCTTCCTGATCCAGTGCATTACTTCTGTAATATGAATAATCGTCCGATGAGGGGTCATTCTCTAATTCAGCAGCAGCATCAGGATTCAGCTGCCCTTTTATCTGATTAATAAGTGCTGCGAATTTTGAACGCTCATCTGTACTGGACAATCCATCCAATCCTACGTCCTGGCTTCTTCTGGCATCGGGATCATTATCAAATGCCTGAACTACCGGTTGCAGTTTTGGTACCCTGCCCCAGTTTGTTTCATCAAATTTACTCGGATCACCATTGGCAGGCAAACCATTTTCTAATGATTTACGACCGTCCTTAAGAATGTCTTCCGAAATATTTCCGATATTAAAATACAAATCACCACCCGCAGAATTCGGTTTATAAATATTCGGGTCCATAACCCATAATTCTATAAACTCAATATTCAGTGCTTCAAAGTCATTGGTTTCAATCCTTCTGAATAAACCACCCCATCTTGATTTAGGATTATTTAACAATCCATTAGAACTGAATCCGGTAGGTGCGTAATTATATGGCCCTCTTACGGTCGGATAAAAAGCAACGTCTAAAGTTGGTAAGGTGATCGACTGACCGGTACTGGTCTCCTTAAAAGGAAAAACCTCTTGCTCTATAATTTCGCGCACGTAATGGTTAGACAATTCTGTACGGTTACTCCTTACACTGGAAGGTAAGTTACTGGCATTCCTGTTATAAAAAGTAGGATCAATATTATAAAATGCTATCCGCGCCCTGTTATATCCATAAGCAAGGTCATTGATCAGGTTCGATTCAGGAAATAATTGCGGTGTACCTGATAATTGCCAGGCTACAGCACTTTTAAGATCTATCACAGACCTCGATGCTTCAAAATCGTCAAGGTAACTTACCCCACCACTCTTACCTCCAAAGTTCAGGGCATTTGGGTGGCCCGGTAACAATTGGGCAAACTCTCCCGAAAACGTAATGCTCGAAGGGGCTTTTGTTGAAAGGAAAGGCAATTTATCAACCAGCTTGGTTAAAAACCTGGATGGAGAATTGTAATTAACATCAAAGCCCCAAATGGTATTTGAAATGGGTTCTTCTCCAATATTTACTTTCGGGGTTAATGGCTTTTCGGAAAGGTTCATTATTGTACCCCCCAAATTCAGCTTATTATTTACCTTATAGTCCAGCCTGGCACCAAATAAGGAGCGCTGCTGCAGTCCAAAAAGCTCGTTATTTTCAGTTGAGATCCTAATGGGCTGACCTGATATTAAGATCCCTGTATTTAATATTTTAACCCTGCCTCCCTGATAGTCTACTGTAAAATCAACACCTTCCTGCAAAGGGATTGTACCGGCAAAAACCCTTACTGATCCCTCAGGCACATTGATGGCATTCAGGCTAAACTCCGACGCAATATCTGACTGATAGCTTCCCTTTATAATGTACCTGTTTTGTTTGGTAAACAATTGCTGTGCAACAACCTTGGTAGAATCATATAATGCCGTATAAGTATATTTATCAATAAAAGCCTGTTCCGTTGGCAAAAATTGGCTCGCTAAATCCCTCCCAAAAGGCTCAACCAGCGGAAAAATTATTCGGCCATTTAATGGATCTATAGTGATATAGCCATTTTTGGTATTGGAAAGCACATAGGCTGTATTTCCACTTGTATTGTTAATGTTATTGGTATTATTCAGCGAATTGCTGTTCCCAAATGAGTTGGAAGCATTGGAGCTGGCATTTGAATTAAATGGATTGTTCTCCGTCTGAAAATCAAAAATCCCATCTGGCTTCAATTCATCCTGCTGATTCAAGCGGTCCAAACCTGCAACCTGTATCCATAATTTATCCTTTAAAGGCCTTTTAAATTCATCCAGCTTCTCGCCCTCAGTAATTACAGGTCTTTCAATACCTGTCTTCTCATCAATCCTAAATATATCAAGCTTAAAATTCTGCTGACTGATCTGGTACCCACCAATAGAATAAATATTTTTCATCATTAACCCCCAGGTAGGCAGGTTAACTTTTGTTGTTTCATTCTTTAATAATTTTGCAAATAAAACTTTAGGGTTGGCCTGGTCAAATGGTACATCAGTAGTAAACTCACCTACCTGATATTCAACACCATTGTAAGTATAACGATAAGCAACAGCTAGTACCTCATCAGTGTTCAGGGCATTATTTAAGGAAATATAACCCAGCTTAGGCTGAAAGGTAAATTCACGTTCTGTCAACCGTCTTGCATAAGTAAGCTTTGCATAATTATCTGTACCCCCTGCCTGTTGAAAGAAAGAAATAATTGCATTGGAATTGGTTTGCCTCGCATCTGCCGGCAACATATCCAATAAATTATTGGAATGCTTTGGAAACTGGATATTCTTAAACCCCGAAGGAAGCACTGAAGTCCCTCCACCTAGAGTCGTATTATAAGGTTTATTTTCTCCTAAATCCATAAATGCAAGCACATCTCTTGAATCCTGGGTATTACCTGCTTTATTTGTTACCCATACCTCTATTTTGGTAATGATAACACCAGTAGTAATCGTTGGAGGATTTGAAAGCGATTTATTGTAGTTATCTCTAAAATACTGGGCAAGGAAATAGTGTTTATTGGCCTCATAATTATCAGCGCTTAGTCTGTATTCATTCTGCTGCGCACCATTATTGATCTGTATTTCCCTGGATTGCGATTTTTGCTGGGTAAAAACCGTATTCACATTCAGTTTACCAAACTGCAATTGTGTTTTTATCCCAAACAATGCCTGGGTTCCGCTAATTAAGGTAGTATTCAATGGAAGGCTCACATTACCTGCCTCAATTTTCTTTATAATATCATCATCCCCACCGGTATAATCCAGCTTAATCTGATTCTCAAAATCAAATTGAGCCTCGGTGTTGTAGTTCATATTTACCTTCAGCTTGGTACCGATGTTACCAATCACATCCATCTGGATGCGCTGGTTAAAATCAAAATTCCCCTGAAGTCGCTGCCGTTCATTAAACAGCGGATTTTCGTTTTTATTTATCCTGCCCAAAAAGGTCAGTTCAGCCTCTCCCCTGGGTTGGATATTAATGGTATTACCCCCAAATATTCTCTCGAAAGCCTTGCTGTTAATACTCAAACTAGGAATAATCCCCGTTCTTCTTACATCATTAATCTCTTCATTTGAAAGCACCCTCCAGTTATCGCGCTTAATTTCACTGCTGATCAGTCGCTGATACTCATCGATGGTAAGGTATTGAGGTGCAGACAACAACTTGTCACCAATCAGCTGTCTTATGATATATCTTTTATTTACCGCATCATACTCCACATCCCTTTTCACATTATCAGGCAAAGGCTTAAAAGAATTTGATGATGGCCTTATACCCAACCTTTGCTTCTCCTTTAAACCGAATAAATTCTTTGACGTATCACTGGCAACCCGCCCAACAACAACTTGAGAGAGAGCCATTTTCCCCCAAAAAAGTGTTACCAGGAGGAGCGGTAGTATTCGCGTTAATTTGTTTTTCAAGAGTAAAAAAAATTATAAATTCTTCAGGGCTAGTTTAATCATTTGTTCTACTGATAAATCCTGACCACCCACCTTCACTGCGCCATCAATTGCTTTTTCTGAGGCAGGTTTTGCAAAACCAAGCATCATTAAAGCTGATAAAGCTTCTTCCTTTACGGTATTGTTTAAAGGGGCCGCAATTAACGACCCCGTTCCTTCTTTCTTTAGTTTGTCCTGCAGTTCAAGAACAAGTCTCTGTGCAGACTTTGCACCTATTCCTTTTATACGTTGTATAAGTGGCAGGTCTCCGCTAATAATAGCCGCCTGAATTTCATTGGGAGTAATAGACGAAAGCATCATCCTTCCCGTATTTGGCCCTATGCCTGATACCGAAATCAGGTGCAGAAACAATCTTCTTTCACCTTCATCGGCAAAGCCATAAAGTGTATGGGCATCCTCCTTAACGTGAAGCCAGGTATAGATTTTACAACGCTCAGTATCAGCAAGGCTACTGTAGGTATTTAGAGATATATTAATATGGTAGCCAACACCCCCGGCTTCCACTACAATATACGCAGGGCATTTAAAGGTTAACTTACCATCAATATATGCAAACATATTTTATTTTTTTGAAATTCTTTTTAATAGACCTTTTTTCGGATTTGCTTCCTGCTCCTTAGCCTGTACATCTAAAACCGCAATGGTTACCATATTTACAATTTCTCTTACTGAACTGCCCAGCTGCACAATATGTACCGGTTTTTTTAATCCCAGCAAGATCGGGCCAACAGCTTCAGCTTCTCCAAGCTCCTGTAATAATTTATAGGCAATGTTACCAGATTCCAGATTAGGGAAAACCAGGGTATTTGCCGGCCCACCTACTAATCTGCTAAAAGGGAAATTATCTTTTAACATCTCATTATTAATAGCAAAGTTTCCTTGCATTTCACCATCCACCATAATTTGCGGATATTTTTCGTGCAAAATCTTTACTGCCTTCCTTACCTTTTCCGGCACAATACCTTCGTTAGACCCGAAGTTAGAATATGAAAGTAAAGCTACTCTTGGCTGTATATTAAATTTACTTACCGAACGTTCCAGTAACAAGGTCAAATCAACCAACTCTTCTGCCGTTGGATCAACATTAACAGTAGTATCACCAAAAAACACAGGACCCTTCTTTGTCATCATCATGTACATACCTGCAACACGATTCACACCCTCCTCAGTACCAATGACCTGCAAAGCTGGTTTAATGGTCGAAACGTAGTTTTTTGTCAGACCGGAAATCATTGCATCAGCTTCTCCAAATTCAACCATCGAAGCCCCGAAATAATTCCTGTCTCGCAAAAATTTAGTAGCCTCAATTAAAGTTACGCCCCTTCTTTGTCGTTTCTCATACAATGAATTCGCATATTTAGCCATGCGCTGCTGCTCTTCAAAAGGGTCAATAATGGTAACGCCCTCTAATTCTAAAGCATTATCTTCAATGATCTTCTTAATGACCTCCTTGTTACCAAGCAAAATAGGAATAGCAATATTCTCGTCTTTTACAATTTGGGCAGCCTTTAAAATCTTATAGTTATCCGCTTCGGCAAATACTACGCGTTTAGGATCCGATTTGGCCTTATTTGTAATGGCGCGCATAATTGCATCATCACCACCCAATCTATGTTTCAGTTCCTCTGCATAAGCATCCCAGTCTTTTATCACTTTACGTGCAACGCCCGATTCAATTGCAGCCTTAGCTACAGCAGCAGAAACATTCGTCATCAAACGAAGATCCATTGGTTTAGGGATAATATAATCCTTGCCAAACTTAATGTTCCTTTCATTGTAAGCCATATTAACTGCCTCAGGTACCGGCTTTTTAGCCAGTTCAGCAATTGCCCTTACGGCAGCTATCTTCATAGGTTCGTTTATGGCAGTAGCCCTCACATCAAGCGCTCCTCTAAAAATATATGGAAATCCTAAAACGTTATTTACCTGGTTAGGATAGTCAGAACGGCCGGTAGCCATAATGATGTCCTTACGGGAATTAAGTGCCAGTTCATAAGCAATTTCCGGATCAGGATTGGCCATAGCGAACACGATAGGATTTTTTGCCATCGACTTTAGCATGTCTTCCGTCACACAATTTGCAGATGACAATCCAATGAACACATCACTATCCTTCATTGCCTCTGCCAGCGTATCTAATTTTCTGGAAGTCGCAAATTCAGCTTTAATTGCATCAAGATTCTCGCGCGTATCTCTGATCACGCCGGAACGGTCGCACATCACAATATTTTCTTTTCTGGCCCCTAAAGAAACATATAAGCGAGAGCAGGAAATAGCAGCAGCACCTGCCCCATTCACTACAATCTTAATCTTATCCATTTTCTTTTTTTGCAGCTCACATGCATTTAACAATGCCGCAGCAGAAATAATAGCAGTACCATGCTGATCATCGTGCATTACAGGAATTGTCATCTCTTCCTTTAAACGACGCTCTATCTCAAAGCATTCGGGGGCTTTAATATCTTCTAAATTTACCCCACCAAAAGTAGGCTCCAGTGCCTTTACTATTTTAACAAAATCATCAACATTTGTAGTATCCAGTTCCAGATCAAAAACATCAATATCGGCAAATATTTTAAAAAGAAGTCCCTTTCCTTCCATTACCGGCTTGCCTGCTTCAGGCCCAATATTACCTAAGCCCAATACCGCAGTACCATTACTAATTACAGCCACTAAATTTCCTTTAGCAGTATATTTATAAACGTCTTCAGTATTATCAGCAATTTTTAGGCATGGCTCCGCAACTCCTGGTGAGTAGGCCAGTGCCAGATCTCTCTGAGAGTTTGTTGGTTTTGTTGGGATAACCTGAATTTTCCCAGGCCGCCCTTGCGAATGGTAATCTAAAGCATCCTGCTTCCTGTTTATTTTAGTCATAAAATTGTCAATTGTAAAGAGCCAAAGTTACAATTCTTTTATTAGGGCTTAAAATAAAAAAAAGCCAATTAAATTACATATTATACAGGTTTAAATGCAATTATGAACAAAATGAACAGGAAAATAAACAAACTGAACGCTAGCTTTTCAGGCGACCGGAGGTCTCATTTTCGGGAGTCGTGGTATACACTTTCAGCTTCTGGCCCGGAACAATAGTTAAACTTCTTAACTTATTCCAAACCTTAATATCTTGAACTTCAACATGGTATTTGTTCGCAATTTCTCCCAGGTTTTGCCCTCGCCTAACCTTATGATAAAAGTAAACAGGCTTCGATTTTACACTCCTTTCGGGCCGTCTCTCTTCATTTGAGGCCAACACCACTTTCATACTCGCTTCCGGATCTGAATTGAGTACTTCATAAATCCTGGCAAAATTAGCCAGACTAACTTTTGGAACTATCACACGTTTGGGATCTTCTGCTGTCCCGTTAACAATCTTCTTCTTATAAGAAGGGTTTAACTTACACAGTTCTTCCACATCCATATTCAAAGCATTAGCTAAGGTAGGAATAGCAATAAAGCGATTAACCTGAATAGTATCCGTAATTTTTATGTACGATGGTCGTTGCGAATTAATATGATGCTTATCTGAACATTTCATTACGTAAACTGCAGCAATAAATGCAGGCACATAATTTCTTGTTTCGGTTGGCAGGAATCTTCTGAGTGTCCAGAAATCGTTGGAATTCGATTTTTCCATCGCCCTCTTTACATTTCCCATTCCGCAATTATAGGCCGCAATTGCCAGCAACCAATCTCCCAATTCTTCATAAGCATCTCTAAAATAAGTTGCTGCGGCATAACTTGCCTGTATTGGATCCTTCCGGTCGTCAACAAAATTATCCATATTTAGCCCGTACTCTCTGGCAGTGCCAAACATAAATTGCCACAATCCGGTAGCACCCACTCTGGAAACAGCATGCGGATTCATAGAAGATTCTATTATTGGGAGATACTTAATTTCTTCCGGTATGTTAAGGCTCTTAAGCGCCTTTTCAAAGATGGGGAAATAATAGTCAGACAGCCCCAGCATCCTACCCATCATATCCTTCCTCCCGGTATAAATGTCAATGTACTTCTGCACATATTCATTATAAGTAAGCGGAACGGTTTTCTGAATAGAATCCAGTCTGTTCTTGTAATTGTAATTATAGTTATTAAATAACGGGGTTTCATCAACCTCAGGTACTGAGGTTGTGTCGTTTAAAATTAAACCATGCTGCTGGGCAGCTGCCGAAAAGCTAATTAATGCTAGGATGCAATAGGATACAATGTGTACTTTTATTTTCATAGGCATTTCATTCTGCTTCCAAGGCACTCAAAAAGAACCCCTTAGCTTAACTTCCTTTTAAAAATGTTTGGGACAAGGAAAGTAACTCTTCCTCCCTAAAATGTTTGGTCATCAATTGAATACTTAACGGCAAACTATCTGTATTATTGCCCAATGGAATTGCTACCGCCGGAATCCCGGTTAAAGAGGCCAATACTGTAAATATATCTGCCATGTACATCACCAACGGATCATCAATGTTATCCCCTATTTTAAAAGCCGGAGTTGGGGTTACAGGAGTTAAAACGATATCGAAATCTTTAAGCATTTCTTCCATTTTCTCTCTTATCAACCTTCTTACCTGCTGTGCTTTTTGATAGTATGCATCATAATATCCCGCACTCAAAACAAAGGTCCCCAACAAAATCCTTCTTTTCACCTCTTCACCAAAACCTTCAGCTCTTGATTTTTTATAAAGCTCATTTAAATTGGTGGCTTCCAGATTTCGGTGTCCATAATGCACCCCATCATAACGCGATAAGTTAGACGAGGCCTCTGCTGTAGTTAACACATAATATGCAGGAACCAGATAATCGAGCAAATCGAATGACACATACGCTACCGTATGGCCTTGAGCTTTAAATCGCTCAATAGCATTCAATATCGAATCTTTAATAGCAGGGTCTAATGCCTCGCTCTCTAAAGTCTCTCTTATAACTGCAATTTTCTTTTTGGCACCTGTGGCAGCGATTGCAGAATATGCAGGCACTTCCTTTTTAGAAGCCGTACTGTCATACTCGTCCGCTCCGGCTAAAACTTCCAGCAATATAGCGGCATCACTGACAGAAGAAGTAATTGTACCCACCTGATCAAATGATGAGGCATAGGCAATTACACCATATCTCGAAATGCGTCCATAAGTTGGTTTAAAACCAATACATCCGCAAAAAGCAGCAGGTTGCCTTACTGAGCCCCCGGTATCAGTTCCTAAGGCCGACAAGCATAAATCAGCCTGGACAGCAACAGCCGATCCACCTGATGATCCTCCTGCTACCCTTTCAGTATCTGCAGCATTGCTTACCGGGCCATAATAAGAAGTTTCATTTGACCCCCCCATTGCAAATTCATCACAGTTTAACCTGCCAATAATAACAGCGTCTTCACTGATCAGTCTTTCCACAACGGTAGCTGAATAGGGAGATACAAAACCTTCAAGCATCCTTGATGAAGCAGTAACCATATGGTCTTTATAAGATATATTATCTTTTATACCAATTACCATCCCCGCAAGCTTACCGGCAGTTCCATTGTCTATTTTTTCCTGCACAAGCTTAGCTTGCTCAGCAGCCGAATAAAAAAACACCTCATTGAATGCATTGAGGTGTTGATGAGCTTCTATTTGCTTAAAATAATAATCTAACAACTCAGGTAAACTGAGTTTTTTTTGATCAATAAGAGTTTGTATCTCTGTTAAGGAGCTATACTTCTTCAAATTCAAGAATACATTAAGATTAAAAATTAGGTTCTAAAAAACCTATAACGGTTTGTTGGTGCGGTTTCTTTCTACCGTTTCATTATCATCAACTCCGTCTTTGCCATCTTTAAACTCTTTAATACCTTTTCCAAGACCTTTCATTAGTTCAGGAATCTTTCTACCTCCGAAAAGCAAAAGTACTATTACAAGAATAACGGCTATTTCCATGCCACCTAACGCGGCTGATATCGTTGTGTTTAACATGATATTTTAGTTAAAGTTTAGTTTTATCTGTTTCTATTTTTGTGTTCTCTGTATTGTCATTTGCCGCAACAAGATCCTGCTTTTCAAAATCTACCGGCTCTTTAGTTTCCTCTGCATCCTGAGCATGTTGCTCCGGGGTTGATTCAGAAGGATGATGACGATTAACATTGGTGTCATTAATCACCGACTCAATATCATCAACAATACCTACGGAATTTATGTTGCGATGGATCTCTCTTTTCACCCCCTCAGAAGCATCCTTAAAATCTCTGATTCCTTTCCCTAAACCTCTTGCCAATTCAGGTAATTTTTTACCCCCAAATAACAAAAGTACCACCGCCAGGATAAGCATAATCTCGCCGCCACCCATGTTCAGGAATTCTATTAACGTCCCTCTATACATTTTCTTACTGATTTATAATTAATTAATACAAATATAAGCATTTATAATCCACAATATCCTATTTTGCTATCCATGCTTCAGGATTCTGTGCCGACATCCCTCTTCTGATCTGAAATTGTAGCTGAGGCGTACCCTCCGTATTACCAACAGTACCTATCGTTTGCTTAGTAGTTACTTCCTGGTCTTTAGACACGTTCACAGATTTTAAGTTCTGGTAAACCGTAAAATATTCACCATGTTTTATCAGCACAAAATACCTTCCGTATTGCTCCATAACGGTAGTAACCTTACCGTTAAATACCGCACGTACAGCAGCTCCTTCAGAAGTTTCAATATTTACACCATCATTGGTATACGATGCCTGCCCCTCCATATGTCTGCCAAATCGCTCAATAATAGAACCAGTCGCAACAGGCCATGGTAACGAGCCTCTGTTACTCTCAAATTGCGATGACAATCTTGCTGCCTCAGGCGTTGCAGTCAAATACCCACTGCTTGTTTTTGCTTTTGGTGCCGCTGTAGCAGGTGCCGGCTTATTTTCAGCTTTTGCTTTCGCTGCAGCTGCTCTTTCAGCCGCTAAACGTTCTTCTTCAGCTTCTCTTCTGGCTTTCTCAATCTCTCTTGCAATTGCAGCACGGATATTTCTATCAAGCTGTGCTGCAATTTTCTTCCGCGTTGCAATATCCTGTCTGTATTGCTTCTCTTCCTTACTAAACTTGTTCAGCACCTGAGACTGTTCACTCTTATTCTTACCCAACTTGCTTTTCTCCTGCTCCTGTTCATGCAAAAGGTTGCTCTTTTCCTTTAGGCTTTTATCTAAAATTACAATCTTGTAATTAAGGTCCTTCTGCTTACCCTGAATATAGTCGGCTTGTTTTTTACGGTACTGACCAAATTGCTGTAAATATTTAATCCGTTTATATGCCTGATTAAAATCTTTTGCTGCAAAAATGAACATCATCTTATCATATGAGTTTCTGTTCCGTTGTGCAAACCTGATCATACTGGCATATTCTTTTTTAAGCTGACCCAGCTGACCTTTTAAATTATGAACGACATTGGTATTTTCATGAATCTGATTATCAAGATTCTTCATCTCCGAGTTAATCACAGATATCTTACTTTGCATTAACCTAATTTTGGCATTTAATGCATTGATCTGACTCAAAGTAAGCTTTTTGTTCTTTGCAGCTTTATTGGCATTTTTCTGCAACAAATCAATTTCGCGCTGTATTGCTTCTTTTTTTCTTTTCAACTCTGCGCTACTTTGTCCAAAAACAACAGAGGCAGACAATAAAAATAAGAGGAGTAAAAGTACTTTGTTTAGCTTCATTACATCAAAAGTATAAAAAATCAGTTTATTACCTCATACTTATTTGGAACATTAAACGGAAATTCAAGTTCTACATTGCGCTCAATTTTCGAAAAGTCCAAATTGATATTAATTCTTTTATCTCCGGCCATCGAGTTAATTTTCAGATTAGTCGGAAAAAGATAACCGTTAATATTCTGATATTCTCCATACAGAACCCGCAATGCCCTGCCCGATGCAATATCATTCAAATTGTGCTCATTCACCTTTAACAGGGTGTTAAAAATCACTCTATAGGCAAGCCCTTCATTAACCCCACTAAGCGTCCAAACACCATTTTCCTGCGCTATCAAAGTTTCATCTCTAAAGAAATCCCCAACAGTATTCCCCGAGAAGATGGCCTGTAACAACGCAAAATCAACCTGTTTATTGGTATAGGTATGTACGTAATTAAAAGGCTTCTTTAAATATACCCCTTGTAAATTGTTTCTTACTTTAATGCTGTCAGGGGTAATTAATGCCCTCGCCACTTCAATACCAAGTGCTGTAATGCTTACCCAGATCTTTTTATCTTTCTCCATCCTGATATTCATGTTCACATTATTGGTGTTCCCATTAATATCAAGCCCTGCCTTTGCTTTTAATGAAAGCGTACTAAAAGAAATATCCTTATCCCTAAGCAGCTTTATGGTTTCCGATTTCCTGGTATCTTCCTTGGTTTCCACAACTGATGGCGGTTTAACAATGGCTTTTTTAGTCTTACAGGCCATTATTACCGAAACAAGAGCCAAAAATAGCAAGCTATTGAATATATTTCTTCTCATTAATTTTCTTATTTAACTTCTCCGAATCACTACCGGCACTTTTAGCCTTTTTCCATTGGGCTAATGCCAGCTCTTTATCTCCCTTCAGAAACAAAACATCACCGTAGTACTCTATATATAACGGATTTTCAGCATCTAATTGTAATGCTGCTTTAATATTTGTTAAAGCCTGGGCATTTTGATTATCATTTTGAAGCGCCACGGCCATATAATAATATAAAATTGCTTGGTTTGGATAAACAGTCAAAGCATCATCGGCAGTTTTAATGGCATCCTTATATAAACCGAGCGAAGTCTGTATGTTCAGTACCTGTTCCCATACCGCATATAATTGGTCGGTTATTTTTAAAGCCGATTGGAACTGCGTTAATGCACCCTGCAAATTCCCCTGCTGATAAAGTACATCACCATACAGTGCAAAAACTTTAGGATCATCCGGATGAGCTTTAACAGCAACCATTGCCAGTTCAGCAGCATCATTCATCCTCAGCTGATTTTTCTTACCCCCTAAAAGCATCACTACTATTTTAACCTTCTGGTCAATAGGCATCATTGGGCTCTCAAAAGCTTTTTTTAGGGATAGCTGTGCGTCTGCATTATTTTTTAGCGCACCATAAACATCGGCCATAGCCAGGTCCACTTCAAAATTATCAGGTTCCAATTCACTTGCCTTTTTAAGTACGGCGAGCGCTTCAGCATTCTGATTTTTTTGAATTAATAGTCCGCTTGTATACAATAAACGCTTAACATCTTTTACATCTTCAGCTAAAATCTTCTCAACCGCATTCTTATCAAAAACATCATCCTTTGACATACTCACGCGCTGCCTTGCTTCCGTTAATGCATCAGAAGGCCCAAATTTCTTTTCCAGCAAATCATATCCCTTCAAAGCTTCTTCCTCTTTCCCTGCTAAAAGCAAAGCATTTGATCTATCGAAATAATACGAGTCCTCATCCGGAGAAAGTGCAATGAGCTTATCAAAAACGCCTACCAGGTTATCCATGTCCCCTTTTCGCTTATAAAGCTCTGCAAGTAATTTCCAGTACCATACATTATTAGGATTCAGCGAAGTAGCCTTTTTTATGGCCATTTCCGACTCCATCAGTTTATTCTGCCTGTAATTCAGCGTAGCAATTTCAAAATAAGCAGCAGAATTGTCAGGATCGATCTTTAGCAGTCGGTCAAAATTCTCAGCTGCCTTAGGATAATTCTCATTCAGCTTTTCTTTTAAACCGGCAAAGAAAAGTGTTTTTACAGCCATGCTATCTAATGCAGAAACCACAGGTTCCTGGGCAAACACTGCCGTGCTGCAAGAAAGCATTAACATTAAAAACCACTTACCTTTCATCATCTATTATTTACCTGTATGTCCGTAACCACCGGCTCCACGTGTGGTATCACCCAATTCACCAACAGGTTTCCAGCTTACCGTTTCATGCTTAGCAATCACCATCTGAGCAATCCTGTCACCATCATTCACCACAAAATCTGTGTCCGACAGATTAACCAATAAAACTTTCAGTTCCCCACGATAATCTGCATCAATTGTCCCCGGTGCATTTACAATACTGATTCCGTGTTTATAAGCCAGGCCACTACGTGGGCGAATCTGAGCTTCATAACCAACCGGAATTTCAATATGTAAACCTGTTGGAATCAAAACACGCTGCAAAGGTTTAATCGTAATTTCAGTTTCTATAAAAGCGCGTAAGTCCATACCCGCAGCATGTTCAGTTTCATATTGAGGTAGTGGATGTCCGGAATTGTTTATAATATTTATGTTCATTTTTTTAATAAAATAGATTTCAACTGATCCTTCTCAAAATAAATAACCCCTCCAAGGAACACAAGTAGCAATGCATTACCAATATAAATATTCCTGTTAAATACCCAAAAGGAAAGTACCACAAGAACCAGTGATATCAGCAAATAAGCCACAATCCTTTTCAAATCATATGGAATCGGGTAGTTCCGCTGCCCAAAAATGTACGAAATTACCATCATGATAAAATAGGCAAGCAATGATACCCATGCAGAGCCCATAAAACCAAAGCTGGGCACCAATGCTATATTAAGTACAATTGTTATAATCGCCCCAACTACTGAAATATACAGTCCATATTTAGTTTGATCAGACAAACGGTACCAGATCGATAAATTACTATAGATGCCCAGGCAAACATAGCCAAATAATAAAATCGGAACAGCTCCCAGGCCAACCCAATAATCCTTATCTATAAAATGTTTAAGAATCTCAATATTGGCCACCAGTCCAACAAAAATCACCGCAAGTGCTACCACAAAATAGTTCAGGATTGTTGCATAAGTTTGTTTTGCATTGGTATTCTTGGCATGGCTAAAAAAGAAAGGCTCTGCTCCCAGTCTGAATGCTGTAATAAAAAGACTTAAAAACACAGCAATCTTACATACTGCACCATACACCCCAAGGTTATAAGCAGAAACACCCAATGGCTCAAGAATCATCTTATCCAGGTTCTCATTGATTACAAACGAAAGGTTTGCTACCAGAACAGGCCAGGAATAAGAAACCATCTTCCCAAACAAGGCCTTATCAAACTTAAACTGAAGTTTAAGCAGTTCAGGAATCAGCAACAATAAGGTAAGCACACTTGCAATAAGATTAGCAATGAACACATAACCGATCCATCCTTCACGATACCATGATGCAAACCATTCACCAGCAGCTCCTCCTGTGTTAATTATTGCCGGAACAACAAACAGGAAGATCAGGTTAAAGCCAATAAAACTTCCAATATTCAAAAACTTGATCAAACTAAAACGCATTGGCTTTTCATCTGCACGCAATTTCGCAAAGGGAATTACACAGATGGCATCAATAAACAGCAGCCAAATAAAGTAATGTACGTATTTAATATAATCGGCAACCTCCTCTGGCCCACCTGAAAAGTGCACGGCTATTGGTCTTGTAAAAACCAACCCGGTAATCAAAAACAGCAGCGACAATAAAGCGATACAGAAAAAAGAATTATTATAAACCTCCTGTTTCTTATTCTCATGCTTATTCAGGTACCTGAAAAAGGTACTCTCCATCCCAAAAGCTAATATTGCATTGATCAAGGATGCAGAAGCATACATCTTTGTAAAAATGGAATAGATTCCGGGCTGAAATACTCCGGTAAATAACGGAGTAAGGATAAAATTAAACATCCTGGAAACCACGGTTGTTACGCCGTAAATAGCTGCTTGTCCC
This sequence comes from Pedobacter ginsengisoli, assembly GCF_002736205.1. Taxonomy (NCBI): domain Bacteria; kingdom Pseudomonadati; phylum Bacteroidota; class Sphingobacteriia; order Sphingobacteriales; family Sphingobacteriaceae; genus Pedobacter; species Pedobacter ginsengisoli. Next base: position 3,979,767 of record NZ_CP024091.1, read on the forward strand.
AGAAATCTTCTGATTGCCGACATCCTATTTCTTTAAGATCACAAAATCCCTGAAGTATTTCAGTTCATCACTCACTACCACCTCACAACCTTCAACCTTAGCCCTGTCCGGCCCCTCATTACACCATTCCACAAACGAATCCAGCTCCCATTGCTCAGCTTCAGCCTCTATATATACAGAACCATCCGCTTCATTCCTCACAAAACCTTTAACTCCCGCCTGATCTGCAAAATATTTGGTCGTTTCTCTGAAGCTAACCCCCTGCACCTTACCAGTTATTCTGATATTATTATGTACTTTTTTCATTTAAAATTTACGCTTTACCCAACAAATATAGGGATGTCTAACTATTCAAAATACGAGTTCTTGCTAACAAAAACCCCTCCCACATCTCTTTCAGAATTACAGCCGCCGGCTTAATATCACGCAACATGGCCGATACCTGTCCTATTTCCAACTCTCCCTCAGCCATATTCCCTTCAAACATACCCAATTTTGCGCGTGCCCGCCCCAGTAATTGCTTCAGCTCCTCAGCATTGGCACCTTCCGCCTCTGCTGTGGCTATTGCATCTGCAAACTCATTTTTTAACAAACGAACCGGAACCAGCTTTTTCATCCTCAGTTTAGTATCCCCCTCCACAGATTCTACAATCTTATGCTTAAAATTGGGATGCGCCGATGATTCTTCTGCTACCGCAAATGCCGACCCAACCTGCACACCCTCAGCACCCAAAGCAAACGCAGCCAGCATTGCACTGCCACTTCCAATTCCTCCGGCAGCAATCACCGGAATTTTAACTGCCGCTTTAATCATAGGTATTAAACATATGGTCGTCGTTTCTTCCCTTCCATTATGTCCTCCTGCTTCAAAACCTTCGGCTACAATTGCATCCACTCCACAAGCCTCTGCTTTTAATGCAAACTTTGTATTGGCGATAACATGAACTACAATAATTCCCTTTTCCTTTAAGAACCCAGTCCAGCTAGACGGATTTCCTGCCGAGGTAAACACAATCTTTACCCCTTCTGCCACTATAATATCCAACACATGTTCTACTCCCGGATAAAGCAGTGGAACATTTACCGCGAAAGGTTTTGAAGTTGCTTTTTTACACTTTTGAATATGCTCCAGCAAAACCTCAGGATACATAGATCCGGCGCCAATAACACCCAGACCGCCTGCATTAGATACCGCTGAAGCTAGTTTCCATCCGCTGCACCAAACCATACCGGCCTGAATTATTGGATACTGAATACCAAAAAGAGATGTAATTCTATTCTTCATCTGATACAAAGAAAAGATATTTATCTAAATAAAACTTAAAACAATCGCTCTACTCTCGATCCCAACATAATCATCCCACTTATCTCCTCAAAATCCAGCAAGTTTATCCCCGGCCTTTTCCCCACTTCCAAACTACCATAACGCTCCTCAATACCTAAAAACTCTGCACCGTTAAGTGTCCCCCATTTTAAAAGATCGTCAAAATCAATTCCAAAATTGATTTGTAAAGTTTGCATCTCTGCAAATATGCTCAGCCTGTTATTACTGGCAAGGCTATCCGTACCAAGGGTTATTTTAACTCCGGCATTCCTCAGCATCTCTACATCCGGCAACCTGTTCTCTATATAAAGATTGGCATTCGGACAAAGGCACCAGTATAAATTAGGATTATAAGCTTCTGCAAATTCAACGTCAGCTCTCGTAGTAAAAGTATTATGAACCATCAACGTTTTCTGCTTATCAGATAACATCGGTAAAAAAGTTTGTAAGGATGTCTTACCCGAGGCCTCATAAAAATCAATATCAAGCCCCAAAACTTTATACAGTTCCAAAAAGGCACCCTCTTTACGTTCAAAAAAGAGATTTTCATCTTCCGTTTCCTGATTATGGATACTTAGAACCTCATCACTTGCTTCAGCATTACTACGGAGCTCTTTAAACAACGCTGCCGAAACGGAATATGGTGCATGTGGAACAATAGAAACTTTAAGCGGATCAAACTTTTCTTTAAATTCAAGCGCACGTTTTATAGATTCTTTTGCAGTTAAAGGATTAAAGCCCATAACCTCCAGAAAGGTATGATAATAAATAGGACTTCCCAGCTTGGTACCTCTTGAAATAACCTGGTTGGAGATGTCTCCAACAGCAACTATCCCATTTTCAAACATTTCCCTGTCGCCCCTTAACATCGCCAGATCCAGCGTTGCTTCATCCGAAGCTCTCAATTTCATTATGGCCTGTACAAACCCCAATAGCCCGGTTCGGGTTTCAATCTGACCTTTCAGGTGCGACAATTCCAGATGGCAATGTGTATTCACAAAACCCGGAACCAATAAGCCCTCATAAGGTGTAATATCTCCTATTTTCGCATGTTCTGCTTCTTCAGGTGTTAAAACACTACGTATTGTACCATCAATTTCAACTCCTATAACCCCATTTTTTATTGGGGGGCCAATTACAGGAAATACATAAGACCCGGATATATAAGAAACCATAATTACAAAGAACGGATAATAAGAGCAGAAATCTATAAATTAGTACACGCAAAAAGCAAATTTACATCAGCTTAAAAAACATCTAACAACCCTATAAATGAACCGGATAGACAGACTTTTTGGAATACTTGTCCTACTTCAAACAAAAAAATATGTTACGGCCGATAAGATTTCAGATCAATTTGAGATCAGCATTCGTACCGTTTACCGCGACATAAAAGCCCTTACCGAGCAGGGAATTCCAATTAGTTTTGAGCAGCCAAAAGGTTACTTTATTGTTCAGGGATATTTTCTTCCGCCTGTTTCTTTTAACTCCGAAGAGGCAAATGCACTATTAATAATGGAACGTTTGGTATCCGGCTTTACCGATCAGTCTATTCTTAAACATTATACCACCGCACTAAATAAAGTCAAAGCGGTATTACGCAACAATCAGAAAGAAAAACTGGAGCTACTTAACAACAATATGATCCTGCAGCTACCGGATTCTATAAAAAATGAATTCGAATACTTGTCGGCCTTACAAAACGCAATATCATCACAGTGCATAATAGAAATAGCTTACACCAATAATAACGCGTTAACTACTAAAAGGGAACTCGAACCAATCGGTCTTGTATTTTATGCCTTTAGCTGGCATTTAATCGCCTGGTGCCACCTCCGCAATGAATATCGCGATTTTAAAGTATCCCGAATTGAAGGTGTAAAAAGTCTGGAAGTTCCATTCCGAAAAACCGGACACATGCAGTTAAGCGAGTATATGAAGCTCCTTCCGGTAAACTATTAAAATAAATTTTATTGTTCAAAAACAGACTGCCATAGGGTTGTCAGTTGCACTCATTTTCTTTGTACTACAAAACAAAAAAACAAAGTTATGAGCAGAATTAAAATGTATTTAAAGGAACTGGAGCAAGAGGCATTAACCACACGCAAAATGTTGCAAAGAGTGCCAACCGATAAATTTTCGTGGCAGCCACATCCAAAAAGCATGACCATTAAGCGATTGGCCACTCACATTGCTGAGCTTCCAACCTGGATTACTATGGCCATCAAAACTGATGAACTCGACTTCGCTGATAACCCTTATCAACCAACCGATGTAAATACTACTGAAGAATTGCTGGCCTATTTCGAAAGTTCACTGGCCGATGGCAGATCTGAACTTAAAGAAGAAAACGAAAATCTTTTAGATAAAGACTGGACTTTGAGAAACGGACAACAGATTTACAGTGTTGAACCCAAAGCAGATGTGATTCGTATGAGCATTAATCAAATTATTCATCACAGGGCACAATTAGGCGTATTTTTAAGACTTCTTGATATTCCAATTCCCGGAAGTTTTGGCCCCAGTGCTGACGATATGGCCTTTTAAAATGATCTGCGCTATTTTAAAATGGGGACTTTTTGTGATAAGAATGACCATACTTTCTTTCTAAAATAAGTCCCTTCAAAATATTTTGATAGCATATTTGGTTATAAATTGATTCCTTTGTAAAAAAGAAATCAATTTATAACTCCAATATCCATGTCTGATTCCAACATCCGGTTAAATAAATACATTAGTGAAAGTGGCTTATGCTCTCGCAGAGCGGCCGACAGATATATTGAACAGGGCAACGTATTTATTAACGGCAAGCGGGCTAAAGTTGGAGACAAGGTCATCTTTGGAGACATCGTTACGGTTAACGGACAGACCATTGAGCCTAAAGAGGTCGAAAACTCTGTACTTATTGCCTACAACAAACCTGTTGGCATTACCAGTACAACCGAGGCTGGCGTAAAAGGCAACATCGTAGACCACGTAAACCATAGTGAAAGGGTATTCCCAATCGGACGTCTGGATAAAGACTCTCAGGGGCTGATTTTCCTTACCAATAATGGCGACCTGGTAAATAAAATACTCAGGGCAGGCAATAATCACGAAAAGGAATATATAGTTACTGTAAACAAACCTATTACCGAATCATTTTTAACCGGAATGGCCAAAGGCGTACCGGTATTAGGTGTAATGACCAAAAAATGTAAAGTAACCCAGGAAAGCCCCTTTGTATTTAAAATTATACTTATTCAGGGCTTAAACCGCCAGATCAGACGTATGTGTGAATATTTTGGCTTCGAAGTAACGAAACTGGAACGTGTTCGGATCATGAACATCAGCCTGAAAGGCATTCCTGTTGGTGAATGGCGTGAACTTACTCCTGAAGAGCAAACCGTAATATTTAACCTGGTTGCAAAATCAAGTTCATCAGAAAGTGCCTCTGCCCCCAATAGAATAAATAAAAAACCAAAAGCCAGACCGGAAGAGGATCTGTTTGAAAATGTAACACCCAAAAGGTCATCAGGCAAACCCGCAGGTCCTAAAAAGCCTCATGGCAAAGCTGCTTCTGGTAACGTAAGCAGAACCGATCGCCCAGCAGGTGGCAAAGGCAAATCTGCTCCGAAATCTTCAGGTGGTTTTAAAGCAGCTGCTTCAGGCAACGACTGGAACAAAAGCGGGGGTCCAAGCAAAAGATCCGTAAAGCCAACAAAAGGCAGATCAGGAGTTCCCGGAGCAAAAACCAAAAGCCCTAAACGTTAATTTAACTATTCCAATAAAGCGATCTTCATAATCCTGAAATGAATTCAGGATCATGCATCAATATATAAGGAAAAGAATATTTTTTAGGTAACTTTGCATTTATAATGCTTACTACAAAGAAAACTGATATCCGTTCATTAGATCTGGCACAGCTGCAACAGCACTTCATAGCCATGAAAGAACCTTCCTACAGGGCTAAACAGGTTTACCAATGGCTTTGGGAAAAATCAGCACGTACATTTTCCGAAATGAGCAACCTTTCTAAAGACCTTAGAAACAAGCTCGATGAAAATTATGCCATCAATGTAGTAGAAGTCAACAACTCTCAATTCAGTAACGATCATACCATTAAAAACACATTCAGACTTTACGATGGAAACATTGTAGAAGGGGTTTTAATTCCTATGGATGAACGTATGACAGCCTGTGTAAGCTCTCAGGTTGGCTGCAGCTTAACCTGTAAATTCTGCGCAACCGGTTACATGGACCGCAAACGCAACCTTAATGCCGATGAAATTTATGATCAGGTGGTACTCATAGATCAGCAGGCCAAGCAAAATTACAATGCCCCGTTAACCAATATCGTATATATGGGCATGGGCGAACCGCTCCTGAACTACGCTAACGTATTAAAGTCAATCGAGCGGATCACAGCTCCCGATGGCTTAAATATGTCATACAAACGGATTACCGTTTCTACAGCAGGTATTTCCAAAATGATAAAAAAGCTGGGCGATGATGGTGTTAAATTTAATCTTGCCTTATCGTTACATGCAGCTAATGATAAAAAGCGCAATGAAATTATGCCTATCAATGAGCACAACACATTAAAGGCGCTTGAAGAAGCATTAAAATACTACTACTCTAAAACCAAAAACCCCGTTACCTACGAATATATCGTATTCAATCACTTCAACGATGAAATTCAGGATGCCATGGAACTCGCAAAGTTTTGTAAACATGTTCCATGCAAAGTAAACCTGATTGAATATAACCCAATTCAGTTTGCCGATTTCGTCAATGCCGAAGGTGATAAGATCGATGCATTCTCCAACTACCTGAAAAGCCAGGGTATCAATACTAACATCAGACGCAGTCGCGGTAAAGATATAGACGCGGCCTGCGGGCAGCTTGCCGTAAAACAACAAAGCTAATCCCCCTGTTTGATCCCTAAAACACAAAAAGCAATTAAATTAGCGGGGAACTCCCTAAGCTTGCATTTTCAGGATTTCGCTGGCCGGGTGTGACTACAACTGCCGTTACCATAGAAATCTGCTGGACTGCATAAATTCGGCATAAAAAAATTAAGTATTGCAGCCCCTGCCTTTGCAGAATAAATTTATCTTAAGTTTGTGATATGCGTTTGTCTTATTTAGCTGTTCTTCTGCTCTTTCTGGCATTTACGGCCTGCCGTAAATCCGAGGGAATTACTACAGATGCCAAAGCAAAACTCTCTTTTTCTACAGACACGGTCCTGTTCGATACCGTATTTACCTCATCAGGAACTACCAATAAACAGCTCAAAGTTTACAACACCAACCAAAAGGCGGTTAACATCAGCCAGATCCAGCTCAGTGGGGGCTCAGGCTCGTACTTTAGCCTCATCATAAACGGACAACCTGTTAGTCAGAAATCAAACCTTCAAATTGACGGCAATGATTCCATCAGCATCTATGTAAAGGCTACCATTGACGCAAATAGCCAGACGAAACCCTTTATTGCGCAAGACTCTATTGTATTTAACACAAATGGCAACAAACAAACTGTTGCACTGGTTGCCTACGGACAAAATGCAGTTTTTATAAATAATCAGACAATTACAGCCAATACCACATGGAATAGCTTACTCCCCTATATTGTCTACAAATCTGTAACTGTTGCATCAAATGCAACCCTAACAATACTACCTGGTACCAAAGTACTTTTTCACAGCAATTCAGGGATGCATATTAAAGGAACATTACTGGCAAATGGCACCCCGGCAAGCCCTGTTTTATTTTCGGGCGACCGGACGGAGCGTATTTATGCAGATGAACCAGGACAATGGAATGGGTTACACTTTTACAGTAGCAGTTCAAATTCAAAACTTCACTATGCTGTTGTTAAAAATGCAATAATTGGACTCACTGTCGATTCTCTTTCCAAAACCCAAACTCCCAGACTATCGCTTACCAATAGCATTGTTAAGAACATGACCATCGCTGGTTTTGTAGGCTACAACGCACATCTCAATGCATTTAACAACCTGTTTTACAATGCCGGGCAATACCTTTTGTATGGTGTTTCAGGCGGAAAGTACAATCTTAAACAAAATACATTTGCGGGCTATAATGCCAAATTCTCCCGCAGAACTCCCGCACTATATTTTTCTGACCTAAGTAACGCGCTACCCGCCAGAAACTTACAACTCCTGCTCATGAACAATATCATTTGGGGCAGTTTAACTGAAGAGCTGCTGATTGATAAAAAGACCACTGCGGGCATTGATGCCGAAGTAAGCAACAATGTGATTAAAACGATACTAAAAACCTATGAGGGCAATTCTAATCTCCTAAATACCGACCCCAACTTTATCGAGCCACTCAAAGATAATTTTATGCTCAAAAACAATAGTTCAATTATAAATAAAGGCCGTGATTTAAGTACTGATCCTGCTTTTGGTATTTTCCTAAACAAAGACCTTAATAACCAGCCCAGAATATTTCCGTCAGAACCTGGCTGTTACGAAAATAATTAAAAACCACCTCTCCACAACAATTTCAAAATAACGTCGTTTATGTTGATGAGAGCGTTAATTTAGATGGTAAGGGTCGATATTCTTGATAGAGAATATCGGCCCTTTACTTTTTATTTTCAAATAAGCTTTTTATTTTTTGGCAATTGAGAAATAATTCGTTCCTTTGTTACGAGAGCGTTAATTTAAGGGTCGATAATTCCATGCTAATGGGCTATCGGCCCTTTATCTTTTAACAGAAATCCAATAAAAATTTACTTATTTCGAGAGGTTTATAGAAATAATATGCTTTATTTCTTCAGGCTTAAATGGTTTCAATATATGTCCATTCATCCCACAGGCTTTGAATTTGCCCGTCTCATTCTGCAGTGTAGAAGCTGTAAGTGCAATTATCGGTACAGTTTTAAAATACTCATCCTCTAACTCTCTTATAATACTTGTGGTTTCAAATCCATCAATCCCCGGCATCTGAATATCCATAAAAATAAGGTCAAAGGTTTTCTTCATCACCTTCTCAATGGCTTCTTTACCATTTCCGGCAAATTCAAGTTCAAAGCCCCATTTACTAAGTATCCGGTTTGCAATCAGAATGTTGATTTCATTATCATCAACAACCAGTATCCTTTTGCCAACAAATACTGATGGCATTTCAGCTGACTTTAAAGCCCGGGTATTTTGAGTGGCTTTGCTGAATTTAATATCGAAGGAGAATTCGGTTCCACTCCCCTCCTTGCTTTTCACTTTAATGTCCGACTGGTACAGCTTCAACAGTTTCTTGGTAATCGCTAAACCAAGTCCGGTACCCCCGTATTTTCTTGATATATCCGTTTTAGCCTGGGTAAAGGTTTCAAAAATGTACGATTGCTTATCCTCAGGTATTCCAATGCCGTTATCCCTTACTAAAAAACTAATCAATACAGCGTCATTATTTTCGCTCACCAGCTCAATATTGAGGTCTATTTTCCCTTGATCAGTGAATTTAATTGCATTTCCTAGCAAATTCATCAATATCTGGTACAACCTGGTTTTATCTCCCAGAATATTCACCGGAATTTTATCATCCCATTGCAACACCAGCTGATTTCCCTTTTGGCCCGCATTAATCTGCAATGAATTCACAATATCACCGGCAAGATTTTTTATATCCAACGGTATGGATTCCAGCTCCAGATTGCCGGTTTCTATTTTTGTAAAATCCAGAATATCGTTAATAATATGTAGCAGATTCTCTGCCGAAAACTTAAGCACATTCAAATCTTCTACCTGCGATACTTTAGGATCATTGTCAATCAGCAAATGCGTCATCCCAATTATTGCATTTAATGGAGTTCTGATCTCATGACTCATTACCGAAAGGAACATTTCCTTAGCATCACTCAGCTGCAATGCCTGCTCTTTGGATTCAAGAAGGTCATGCTCTATTTGTTTACGCTGGGTGATATCAGATATCAGGTCAATTTGCCTTTCAAGCTCACCTTTATCATTCATAACAGGAGTGTTAGAAACCGATAGCCAAATCGCCTGTCCATCTTTGGTCTTCGCCTGTACCTCAATTAAGTATGATTCATTTTGCCTCGATTTGGCCCTGGAACTTAAAATCAGCTCCTTATCAGACTCGTCCTTCGACAGAATATCACCAAGCTCAGTACCTTTCAGTTCCTCCAGTGTGTAACCCGTTATTTTTTTTAGCGATTGATTTATCCAGGTAGTTTTACCATCTGCATCAGAAATGTTAACGCCGGTATCTGTTTTACTTGCCACCAACGAAAGAACCTGTAACTCCTCCTCTGCTTTTTTCTTTTCCGTAATGTCAATAATGATTTCAACCTCAATATCAATCTTACCTTTATCATCCAGCACTACGGTATTATAAATAGACAACCAGATTGGCTGTCCATCTTTTCTATAGGAAAGCAGGTCAACAGTAAAAGACCGGTTTTGCTTTATCATGGCCCGTGCTTTTTCCAGCAGTTCCATATCCGTCTTCGGTCCTGCTATCAAATCACCCAAACGCTTTCCTTTTAAATCATTTATGGTATACCCGGTAATCTTTTCAAATGCATCATTTACCCAGGTTACGTGGTTACGGGCATCACTTATAACTACTGCATTATTAATCTTACTTGCTACAAAAGAAAGCTTCACCAGCTCACTTTCTACCCGCTTATTTTCAGTAATGTCTCTTCCGTAGGTATACCAGCGTCCGTCTCTGGCAACCATATTCCAGCTAAGCCAACGTACGGCCCCTTGCTTACTGATTACCCTGAATTCTACATTGAACTCCTTAATCTTTTTCTTCAAGCCCTCCTCAATAACCCCCACCAATCTGCTCACATCTTCCTGATCGCAAAAACCCCAGATGCTTAACCCAATAGATTCCTGAACAGTATACCCCAGAATATTGGTTACTGCATCATTTATAAATAAGATTTTTCCTGAATAATCTAAAATACAATGAATCTCAGGCGAAACCGTAGAAAGATTTAGCAGCTCCTCAAAACGTTTATTTTTAGCCTCAAGTTCTGTAGTTTTCCTTTTTAAGGTAATATGAGTAATGGTCTCATTGGCAAGAGTTACCAAACCATCTCGTTGGTCATTCGTTAACGTTCGGGTTATAACATCAAATATACCAATAACGCCAATATTAAATCCATTTTCATCCAGCAAGGGTGCACCTGCATAAAAACGAACACCGGGTTTACCGGTAACCATAGGGTGGGCTTTAAATCTGCCATCACTTAAAACATCCTGTATTTCAAGTATCCCCTTACTTTTAATGGTTTCATCACTAAAAGATATTTCCCTCGGAACATCGCTGGCATCTATTCCAATCAAGGATTTAAAAAAGAGCCGGGTCTCATCAACCAGGATAATAAATGCCATAGGCACATTACATATTAAAGTTGCAAGTTTGGTAATATTATCGAACTTATCCTCTGATGGTGTATCTAAAATATTATACTGATGCAATGCTTTAACACGCTCCTTTTCATTGGCAAACGAATCCCGGCTCTTCGATAACATTGAATTTATAACTCCCTTTTTATTTATATAGGGGGAACTTGCTCACTAACTCAATTACCTTTTGTTTTACCGTCTTAAGGTTGTCTTCATCCTCAGCATTGGTAATTACCTGGTCAATTAAATCAACAATCACTTCCATTTCTTTTTCTTTAAATCCTCTTGTGGTTATTGCTGCAGTTCCAACACGGATACCCGAGGTAACAAATGGAGACTTATCATCAAAAGGAACCATATTTTTATTTACGGTAATATCAGCTTTTTCAAGTGCATTTTCAGCAAGTTTACCGGTAATATTCTTATTCCTTAAGTCAATCAGCATCAAGTGGTTATCCGTTCCACCCGAAATAATTCCGTAACCTTTGGCCACAAATGCCTTAGCCATAGCCTGAGCATTTGCCTGTACCTGCTTAACATAAGCTAAATACTCATCACTTAAAGCCTCTCCAAAAGCAATTGCTTTTGCAGCAATAATGTGCTCCAACGGACCACCTTGTGTACCAGGGAAAACAGCCATATCCAATACAGACGACATCATTCTGATTTCACCTTTAGGGGTTTTTAATCCAAATGGGTTTTCAAAATCCTTACCCATCATAATCATACCGCCACGTGGGCCACGTAATGTTTTGTGTGTTGTTGTAGTAACAATATGGCAATGAGGAAGCGGATTGGTTAATAATCCACGGGCAATAAGCCCTGCCGGGTGAGAAATATCGGCCATTAACAATGCGCCAATTTTATCAGCCACACTACGTACAAAAGCATAATCCCACTCTCTTGAATAAGCAGAAGCACCAACAATAATTAATTTCGGACGCTCAGCTAAAGCTACTTCTTCAAGTTTAGCATAATCAATTAAACCATCTTCTTTTTTAACCCCGTAAAATAACGGATGATACAATTTTCCTGAAAAATTAACCGGAGAACCATGAGTTAAGTGACCACCATGAGAAAGATCAAAACCTAAAATTTTATCTCCCGGCTGTATTACCGCAAGCATTACTGCTGCATTAGCCTGTGCACCAGAATGTGGTTGTACGTTCACCCATTCAGCACCAAAAAGTTTCTTTGCACGTTCAATAGCAATAGTTTCCACCTCATCAACTACCTGGCATCCGCCATAGTATCTCTTGCCCGGCAGGCCTTCAGCGTATTTATTTGTTAAACAAGAACCTGCAGCTTCCATTACCTGCTTGCTTACAAAATTTTCTGAAGCTATCAGTTCAAGTCCATTTTCCTGACGGTCCAATTCCCTGTCAATCAAATCAAAAATTAAAGTATCTCTAGTCATTTATCGAAGTATATTTTTGTAAAATTAGCAATTTTCCTTCTTACTTTGATAACAAAATACCTTACTTTGTATTTCTATTGATAAAACCCCTGCATGGAAGATATTAACGGTCCATTATTACCCAACATAAATTATCCTACTGATTTAAAGCAGTATAAGGAACAAGACCTTGAACAAATATGCAAGGAACTTCGTCAGTATATTATAGATGTAGTAAGTGTAAATGGCGGTCATTTCGGTGCCAGCCTTGGTGTTGTTGAACTTACAGTTGCCTTACATTATGCATTAAATACACCTTACGATAAATTAGTATGGGATGTTGGCCATCAGGCATATGGACATAAAATCCTTACCGGTCGCAGGTCAGTTTTTCACACCAACAGAATATTAAACGGCATTAGCGGCTTCCCAAAAATCAGCGAAAGTGAGTACGATACTTTTGGTGTTGGCCACTCCTCCACATCCATTTCGGCAGCCTTAGGTATGGCTGTAGCCTCGCACTATAAAGGCGAAACCGATCGTCAGCATGTAGCTGTGATTGGCGACGGTGCCATGACAGCAGGATTGGCTTTCGAAGGGTTAAACCATGCCGGTATTGAAAATTCAAACCTATTGGTGATCCTGAACGACAATTGCATGTCTATTGATCCTAATGTTGGTGCATTAAAAGAGTATTTAACAAACATTACTACCTCAAAATCTTACAACCGCTTCCGCGATGACATTTCAAGTGTACTCATCAAGCTTTCTGAGCTGGGTCCTAACGCGCATAAGTTTGTTAAGAAAATCGAGAAAAGCATAAAAGGCACATTACTCAAACAAAGTAATTTGTTTGAAGCACTGAACTTCAGATATTTTGGCCCGGTAGATGGTCACGATGTAGTTCGTTTAACTCAGGTAATCAAAGACCTTAAAGAAATCCCCGGCCCTAAGCTTTTACATTGTGTTACAGTAAAAGGAAAAGGCTTTGCACTTGCAGAGAAAGATCAGACCAAATGGCATGCACCGGGTCTTTTTGATAAAATTACAGGAGAGATTAAAAAATCTGTTCCCGATAAACCGCAGCCTCCAAAATACCAGGATGTTTTTGGTCATACTTTGGTAGAGCTTGCCGAAGCCAATAAAAAAATTGTAGGTGTAACACCGGCCATGCCATCAGGATCTTCAATGAACATCATGATGAAAGCAATGCCTGCCCGTGCATTTGACGTCGGCATTGCCGAACAGCATGCGGTTACCTTTTCGGCAGGATTGGCCACTCAGGGACTTATCCCATTTTGTAACATCTACTCCAGCTTTATGCAGCGCGCATACGATCAGGTAATTCATGATGTAGCCATACAAAACTTAAACGTAGTATTTTGTCTGGATCGCGCAGGTTTGGCAGGAGCCGATGGAGCCACTCACCATGGCGCATACGATCTTGCATACATGCGTTCAATTCCACAAATGACAGTTACTGCACCAATGAACGAAGAAGAACTGCGTAACTTAATGTATACTGCACAACAGGACAACATGGGGCCGTTCTCTATCCGTTATCCTCGTGGAAACGGTGTTATTGTTGATTGGAAACGACCGCTAAAAGCGTTAGAAATAGGAAAAGGCCGAAAAATCTGTGATGGCGAAGATGTAGCCATACTTACCATTGGTCATGTGGGTAATTTTGCAGTAGATGCATGTAAAGAGCTGAATAGCGAAGGCATCCACCCTGCACATTTCGATCTTCGTTTCGCCAAACCTTTAGATCAGGCCATGCTTCATGATGTATTTAGCAGATATAAACACATCATAACAATTGAAGATGGATGTTTACAAGGCGGTGTAGGAAGTGCAATACTTGAATTCATGGCCGACAATGCCTATAACGCTCAGGTAATCCGCTTGGGTATCCCTGATGATTTTATTGAGCATGGAGAACAGGCCGAGTTATGGTCTCTCTGTGGTTATGATACTGCAGCAATCATCAATACAGTAAAAAAGATTGCCATAAGCAGAACTACAAAAACAATGGCCTCCTAATGCCAAAGGCCTCAAATTTAAGGCACCAACCATTTATAAGGCCAGACCCTCATCTGGAGGATCTGGCAATAAATCACATCTCTTCCTATCATCCGCTTCCCAAAGCCCTCGAAGACAAAGTCAGGGCCTGCCTGTTTGATGCTAAAGTCAAAAAAAATGAATACCTCCTTAAGCAGGGCGAAATCAGTGAATACCTGTATTTCATCATTCAGGGCCTCGTTGTGGGCTACACCATGCTAAAGAATAAAAAGCTTACCACATACATATGTCTCGAAGGCGAATCCGTTTCAGCCATAAAAGGAATGTATGGCGAGGGGCCATCCGGCGAAAGTATTTATGCCGTTGAAGATTCCCATCTTATCGGCCTGCCAATACGCAACCTTTTAGAATGGCTGGAAACCTCATTTGAGATGAATATCATCATCAGAAAGATCGTCGAATCTTTTTATAAATCAGCGCACCAGCGTTCTAATCTCGTAAGAATGGGAACCGCACAGGAGAAATACGAATTCTACCTCTCCACAACAAATCATAACATACAAAGAATTCCCCCCCGATATATTGCCGACCTGCTCGACATAAAACCCGAAACACTCTATAAAATCCTCAAAAAGGTAAAAGAGCCAAATGAAGCAACATTGCAGGCCTATTTTCAAGTCATTGAAAACTACATGGTCGGTCAGCAGGCATTTAAACAGCATGGCTTAACATTGCCAAAAATGTCGGGCGACCTGAATATACCTGCTCATCAGCTATCACACATTTTAAATTTTCACTACAGAAAAAGCTTTAGCGCCTTTGTAAACTCCTATAGAGTCGACTACGTCAGAAATAAACTTCAAAATATTAAAGATTGGCAGCACTTAACCATCGAAGCGGTAGGAAGTGAAGGAGGCTTCTCTTCAAGAAGTGCTTTCTTTGCTGAATTTAAACTAAATACCGGTATGACTCCTGCCGAGTATGCCAGGTCCGGACAAAATTAAGTCCTGCATTATATATCAGGACTCAATTCACTTTTCTTTCTTTGGCACAAAATAACTTATTGGTTACTTTCGTTAATAATAAATAAAGATATTTCAGGGCAAGTAATTTTAGCTGCAATTTAATCAATCCCAACAGAATGGAACCCTCAGAAACTACCTGGTTAAACGCCAGTAAAACTTACAAAAAATGCCCCCACTGTAAACATGGAGATCTCGACTCCAGAGTTAAAAGAGGTGCATTGGTGAAATCACTTTTATTTTGGCTCGACCTTAAGCGATATTCTTGCAGCTCTTGTGGCCGTAAAGTTTACATGGTTGGCAAAAATGAAAAATAACTGCCTTACTTGTGGGTATACACCTGCAATTTAAAAGATTCTTCTACATCATTTGGGGTTACCAACCCTATAGACATAAATGTGTAGTACTTACCCGCCTCTAAAACACTATTACCTAAAGTATTCATAACCAGTCCTGTGGCATCGTTCTTTACATCAAAAGAATAGGTTCCAGGATCAATCTCCGCAAACCCACTGGCCTCCTTATAAGATTTATTGGTCACCAGATTTTGAGCTGCATTACTCAACAAAAAATCAAGCGCAGGCGCATCCGGCGACAGGTTTATAAATCTTATAAAGGCCTTTTCTGTTGATGAAGATGTGGAATTATCTGAAATCAGCAACCCATCCATATCCTCATTTCTATTAATCATAAAAAATGAATAGGCATTATTCCCCTCTACCGTTATCGTTTTACTTAGCAATGAAGTCGGGTCGGTTTCTGCTGTAAACTTCAAAGTATGGCTTCCTGCAGTTACCTGTACATACGGAATAGCACCTCCAAATGGTAAAGCTCCCTCAATAATTTTTGTTCCATCTATATAGGTATTGTAAGTTGCCAGTGTTGGCGAAGCATTAATAATCGCTACCGACGACACGCCGGTGGCATCAGTATCTTCCTTTTTGCAGGGACCAAATAAAACAGCAAGTGTAATGGCCAGCATTACATTTTTAAAAATATTCATATCAGTTTATTAAAAAGTTTATAGATTTTTTCCGTTCACATAGGCCTGCAGTGCAGAACGGTATCCTTCGCCAATCGGAATTTCGGTTCCTGCAACAATCACCTGGGTCTTTTGCACAGCATCAATCTTCTCCAGAGAAATAATATATGATTTATGAATCCGCATAAATCTCCCCGAACTTAGCTTTTCCTCTACCCCTTTCAGTCCCATCCTGGTAATCACTTGTTTACCATCTTCAATATTAATCCGAACATAATCTTTCAGACCCTCTATAAATGTGATGTCCTGCATCTTTACCTTAACCAGCGAGTAATTTGCATTTACAAATACGTGGTCGTTCTCCGGCTGTATTGCTTTAGGCTTCCCATGCCGCACCTGGTAAAGTTCCCTTGCCTTTTCAACAGCTTTAAGAAATCTCGAAAACGGCACAGGCTTTACCAGATAATCCACCACATCCAGGTTAAATCCATCAAGTGCATGCTCCTGATAGGCCGTCACCATAATCACCATTGGCGGCTGTTTTAACGACCGCAACAACTCCAGGCCATTTATACCGGGCATCTGAATATCCAGAAACATCAGGTCAACCTGGTTCTCCTTTATCAGGTCAAACACCTGCATCGGGCTGCGAACAGATGCAATTACATTCAGATAAGGAATTTGCCTTACATTATCTTCCAGCAGCTCCAGCGCCGGGCTTTCGTCATCAATTAATATACAGTTCATCTATAAGTTGATTTGAAGTTTAGCGGTATAGGTATTTTCTGTCTCCTCTATTTTTAATACATGGTTCCGACGGTAAATCAGCGCTAACCTCCGGCGCACATTCACCATCCCGATTCCTGAATCCTTTTTATCTGATGTAGATGGCCAGGACCGCACCGGCGCAATCCCGTTCATCACCTCCATGTACAGTTTATTGCCTTCAACTTTAACAGATACATCTATTATCGGATCAGGAAGCATCCCTATTCCATGTTTAAAAGCATTCTCCACAAAAGGGATCAGCAGCATCGGCTCAATGGTGTACTTGTCAGTTATGCCCGTCAGGTAAAGATTTACCTGAATATCGTCGCCAAATCTTAGCAACTGCAGGTTAATGTAGTTTTTCAAATACTCCACCTCTTCTGCCAGCGTAATCTTGCCTTCATCACTATCGTAAAGCATATAGCGCATCAATTGCGACAAGCTGATCAACGATGGCTCTATCAGTTCAGGCTTCTTTCTCGACATGTAAACCAATGTATTGAGCACATTGAACATAAAATGAGGGCTGATCTGGGAGGATAAAAATTCCAGCTCTGTCTTAACCTTATCCATATAAAGTCGATAGCAAAAACTAACCACTATAACAAAGGTGAAAGGCAAAATACTCATTAAAGGCCTCGGTGGGGGTATTCCCCGTCCCGGAAACCTGCGCATTTCAGGATGTAGAAAGTGATTGGCCAGGATAAATAAAAGCAGGGTTATAATCAGTAACAGCACATAAAAATACATGCCATGCCTTTTTTCTCTTACCGGATAGATAACAAAACTATGTACATAGAAAATTATGATCAGCAAAACATTAGACAGGAACATGTTCTTCAGCATGTCATTTCTAAACTCAGGCGGAGCTCCGCCAAACCTCGACAAAAATGGCAGGCAAAGTATCAGCAGCCAGATCAGCAAAGGGGCCGTAGTACTAATTAAGCGCCAGTATTTCGAATTTCTCATCATTGGTACACGCGTAATTTTAAACTATCAGCCTGCATTGAGGTAAAAATGCCCAGCCCATTTACAACGTTAGTGTAGGGATTAGTCAGGTTTAATGAGCTCCCCCCGTTGTTGTTCAATGCATCACTATATTCCTTATTAATATGAAACAGAACCATCTCATAATTCCCAAGGTAGTTAAAGGTCATCTGCTGGGTCTGGTAAGACGACACCTGACCCAATATCAGCTCCGCATCTCTGTACGAGCCATTATTCCTTGGATTTATGCTTGTTCTGCTACTCTCTTTATTTTTCAGCACCATCATATAATGACCTCCCGTATTATTGTTCCAGCTTAGCGTTATCGGAACAAACGTAGCAGGGGTAGTCCCAAAACCCATTACCGGTACTTGCTGCAAAGAATCAGAAGTTACAAAGCCTGTAGGTTTATCAGGAACAGTGGTTTGGGCACTAATTGTTTTATTATTGTAGCTAAAACTGAGGGAATAGGTTTTATTTCCAGCAATAAAAGTTGAATCACCGTAAACGTAGTTCCCATCCGTACTTTCTGTCAGGTCAACCGTTTTGGTTCCGTCCGATATTTTAAGGGCTAAGTCAGTAACAGGGAAACCTAATGAAATGGTATCGTCAAGATATTTTTGGTAATAAACTTTAACAAGAACTGTTTTACCCGGCACCAGGTAACCTTCAACCACAGGCCTTGTATAATCTTCTAATGAACTGTCTTTTTTGCAGGCGCACATAAAAAAAGCTGCAAATGCCACGGCAAGTAGGGTACTTATCTTTATTTCCATTTTAAACTTAGTGTAATGTTGGGGGTAAAACCCAGATAATTTACATTAGAAGTAAGTACCTGGTTGTTTATTATTGAGTACTGTTTGTACCATACATTTGATCTGTTATAGATATTGAACAGTGAAAACCCGATACTGCCGGTTTTACGGCTGTCTATCTTTATCAGATCATAAGTAACCGAGGCATCCAAGCGATGGTATGCCGGCATACGTGCCCCATTTTTCTCACTAATCGTTAAAAAAGTATGGCTCCTGCCAGCATAGTCATTCACAGTGTAACTTGTTAACGGGGCAGTATAAGGTTTTCCTGTTGCATAAATCCAGGTAGCAGAGAAGGTCCACTTGCCATTATGGTAAACATTAACCAGTTTAAATTCATGCCCCGTATCCTGATTTGCAGGAAACTCTCCGCCATACACTTCAAAATTATTTACGGCTTTTGAAAGCGTATAGCTCAGCCAGCCTGTGTATTTGCCATGTGTTTTCTGCAACAAAAACTCAATCCCTTTGGTATAGCCGGTTCCATTGTAAAAATGCTCTTCCAGGGTTCCTGCCGAGCCCATTCTTCGGCCTGTTTGCCGTTGCGAATATTCACTCAGGTTATCAAGGCTTTTATAATAGCCCTCCACATCAATCAAAAACTGATCTGTCTCATAACTAACCCCTGCAACATAATGCAAGGCAGAGCTTACCGGAATGGTACTCCCGTTTGATAGTACCCAGAAATCGCGGCTCCCCGCCAGAATATCTTCTTTAATTACCCGGTTCGTAAACTGATAGAATTTTCCGGTCGAGCCTTTAAGCGTTAGCCTGTCTATAAGCGTGTAAGTTGCCGAAAACCGGGGTTCCATATATACTTTTCCGGTAAGGTCATAATACGTACTGCGAAAGCCCGGATTTAGCTGTAAACCCCTTAGCGGTGTAATCTCCAGGTCTGCATATCCGCCTCCGGTTAGTGCCTTGGTATTCTGGTTAATTAAGGTACTGGTATCATTTAAGCTGTTCTCGTAAGCAACATTTTGTCTTGATGCAAAGCCTCCAAACAACACCTTTAATTTACCCGTAGCCTGCAACTCCCAATCAGATTTCAAACTAAAATCTTTCAGATTGTTCTTTTCAAAAGTTCCTGTCGAAATTTCCTGATCAACCCCCTCACTATCCTGAACAGTTATTTTATTGCTGTTATCCCTGTCGCTATGATAGGTAGAATAGCTAAGTAAAGTATTGGAATATAGTCTTGAAGTCCACCTGCTCGACCACTTAAAACTTGATCCCAAATTACCGTATGTTGTTTTATCGGTTGAACTGATACTTCCTCCGCCCGATAAAAATGCCGGTAAGGCTACGTCCCTGCTGTTATCAAGATTATCATTTCCCTGGTAAATACTCCACGAAAACCTGTTCCTGTCATCGGGAGCATAAGTGTACTTGGCATTCAAGTCATAAAACGACGATGATGGTGTGGTAACGGTCGCAGCACCACCAAAACCTCCACCTCCGCCACCCGGGGGGCCGCCTCCCATACGTCCACCCCCTGGCACAGAAGCAACAGCTGTGCTGCTGTTGAATTTATTAAAGATCTTATTGTACAATGGCCCCTGATACGAATGCCGGTAAGCCAATAGCAATGTCGATTTAGGGTTTAACGGTTTTTCCAAAAACACGTTGGCACTTAGCAAGCTCAGATCTCCGGCAATATTGGTTTCTTTATTATTACCTTCTTTACCAACTATATCCGTCACACTTGATAAACGTCCGCCATATTTTGCAGAAAAGCCCCCTTTATATAAAGTCACATCTTTAACAGCATTACTGTTAAATGCACTGAAAAACCCATAAAGGTGGTCAACCTGGTAAACCGTAAAACCATCAAAAAGTACCAGGTTCTGATCTGGTGTTCCCCCTCTTACATAGGCGCCCGACGAAGATTCGTTACTGGCGCTAATACCCGGCATTAGCTGAAACGACCTCAGAATATCCTTTTCACCTATGTTCGGCAACTCTTCCAGTTTCGACAGAGAAATTTGCAATACGCTTACCCTTCGCTTGTCGGTACTCATGGCATTATCTCTTCTCTTATCAGTTATCACCACTTCATTTAGTGATTTTACTGCCGGAAAAAGCGCTATCACAATTTCTCCGTTAATATTTGTTTTGTTCAGTGCATACACATCAGGCCGGTAGCCTATATAGTTTATATCAAGCACACCCGTATCCGAGGGTACATTCAAAAGCGTAAAATATCCATCCGCATTGGTTGCGGTGCTGATACCCGTATTGCGAACTTTCACAATAGCCGCAGGTAAAGATTCTCCGCTGCCATTATCAACAACCCTCCCTTTTATTTTAAATGGCTCCATCCTGGTCTTTTCTATTTTTTCTTCGCTCAGTACAGCAGCAGAATTTACCTGCACCTCCCTTAAAACCGGTTTATCTGCCGCTATCCTTTTCAGGCGCCCTACATCCTCCGGCCTGCGGATGATGTAAATGTTTTGATCCGGATCCAGCCAGTAATACAACTTATTTTCCCTGCAAATCTTCCCCAGCACCTCCTTTACCGGTTCATTCAGGTAACGATCTGTTACCATATAATCTTTAAGCATCTCCGGTTCATAAATGATCCTGATCTTGCATTTCAACGAAAGGGTATCCAGCATCCTTGCCAATGGCAAACTGTAAAAACCATCAATTGCTGCCTGCGTTTTTAGCGGGCGTTGTGCCAATGCACTAATGCTTATGGCCCCAGTAAATCCAAGTAATAGTAAAATTCGCTTCATATTCTAAAAGCGAATTTTGTAAATTCATATGTTAACAAATGTTAATTGAGATGAACAGGTCAAATTCATCGGTTAACACATCTTTTTCTGCGAAAATCAGGTCTATAACCCTCCCGATTATTCATATCGAAGCGCCTCTATTGGGTCTAACCTGGAGGCCTTAAGTGCCGGATAATAACCAAAGAAAATCCCTGTTATTGCACAAACCAGGAACGAGATCACAATAGAGAATTCCGAAACTACTGTAGGCCAGTTCAATGATGCGGGCACTATTATCGCTGCCGAAACTCCCAATATCACCCCAATCACCCCACCAGTTACACTGATCACAATGGCCTCTATCAGAAATTGCAGCAAAATATCTATACCTCTTGCACCTATCGACATTCTTAAACCTATTTCCCTGGTCCTTTCTGTAACCGAAACATACATAATATTCATAATGCCTATCCCACCAATAATCAGCGAAATACTTGCCACTGCAGTTAGCAAAGCAGTCATCATACTACTTGTCGAGTTCATCATCGTCATCAGCTCCGCCTGTGTTCTTACCTGAAAATCATTATCCTCTGCATCTCTCAGGCGGTGTGTTTCCCTAAGGGTACTGGTTATTTCTGCAACCGCAGCATCCGAAGCGGCCTCACTGGTGGCAGATGCATAGATCTGTCCAAAATAAATAGACGATAAAATCCTTTTCTGAACAGTAGTATATGGGGCTATAATAATATCATCCTGATCCTGGCCAAAGTTACTAGTACCCTTAGGCGTAAGTACGCCAATCACCTGAAAGGGAATTTTACCAAACCTGATGATCTTGCCTATCGGGTCTTCCCCATTTGGAAAAAGGTTATCCACCACCGTTTTACCCAACAAACATACCTTGGCCGAAGAACGGACATCCTGCTGCGAAAATATAATGCCTTCCTTAACAGAGAGCTTTCTGATGTCCAGATATTCCGGACTAACCCCCTGAATAGAAGTAGGCCAGTTGGCGGCTCCGTTAATAGACTGCCCGCTTGACGATGCCAGCGGCGAAATCTCAGCAATATTCACCGCATTCTTTTTCAGCGCATCTACATCCTTAATGGTAAGTGTTTTAAGGCTGCTGCCCATCATACGTGCACCACCGGGTTCATTGCTATAAGGCATAATGGTAATCATGTTCGAGCCCATACTGGCAAGCGAGGCATTAATACTCTGCTTAGAGCCCTCTCCAATAGACATCATGGTAATTACCGATGCAACTCCTATAATAATGCCCAGCATAGTTAGCAATGCACGTAGCTTGTTGCGCTGCAGGGCTTTAATTGCCAGTCTTATCAGATTAATAAATTTCATAATTCCTCCTTAATAATCGTCTGCCGCAGGCAAAGAAGCCAAAGCCTCTTTCGCCGAGCGGATGTGTTTATTCATTGAATCTTTTTGAACCTTCCCATCCCTCAACATCACCGTTCTGGTACTAAATGCAGCAATGTCCGGTTCATGGGTAACAAATACTATCGTTTTTCCGTTGTGGTTCAGCTCCTGCATCAGCGACATGATCTCGTACGATGTTCTGGTATCCAGGTTTCCGGTAGCCTCATCGGCAAGGATCATCACGGGTTCATTAACCAGCGCCCTGGCAATAGCAACACGCTGCTGCTGCCCGCCCGATAACTGGTTGGGCATATGATCAAACCTGCCATCAAGTTTTACAGCCTGTAAGGCCGCAATGGCACGCTCTGTCCGTTCTTTCGCACCAATAGTTGGGTTGTACAATAAAGGCAGCTCCACATTATCCAGCGCCGAGGTACGAGGCAACAGGTTGTACGACTGGAAAACAAAACCAATTTTATGGTTTCTTAATTTTGCCAGTTCATCTCTGCTCAGCTCTTTTACATTTACATTATCCAGCATGTAAGTACCCTCAGTAGGCTTATCTAAACAACCCAGCATATTCAGCAAAGTGGTTTTACCGGATCCGCTGCTTCCCATTATAGTCAAAAACTCTCCCGACTCTACATCAAACGAAACACCTTTTAATGCCCTCACAGTTTCGGTACCCATTTTAAACTCTCGCTTTACATTTTCTATATGAAGAATCTTGTGGTTCATCGTCTGTTTCCTCCTGGTCTTTTTGGCATAAACGGACTCGAAGCTGCTGCTGCCGGAACTCCAGACGAGCCTCCTTCCACTGCGCTTATCACTACATCATTTTCATTCAATCCGGCAAGCACCTCAACATGTGTATTGTCGTTCAATCCTGTTTTTATCCTTTTCTGAATAAGCTTACGGCCTTGCAGTACCCATACAAAAGAAGGTTCTACTACTTCCGTTTCACCCTCCTTAACCTTTGGTTGTTTAGCCATACCGGCATCTTTTCTCATCCTGCCTTTGCCTGCTCTTTTGCCCATTCCCCTGCCCTCAAGTGGCACAATTTCATATTCTTTGGTCAAACTCGAATCCGGGTTAAATTTTAAAGCCTGTGCCGAAACCAGCAAAGCATCATTTACCTCTTTGGTATAAATTACAATGTTCGCCGTCATGCCCGGTTTTAATTTCTTATCGTCATTGGGCGCATCAATCAGTGTGGCATACGTAACCACGTTCGATGATATGGAAGGCTGCAGCCTGATGTCCTTTACTGTTCCGTTAAAAGTGTCGTTTATAAAGGCATCAACGGTAAAAGTCGAACGCTGCCCTTTAACCACATTTCCTATATCCGCCTCATCCACCTTTGCCTGAACCTGCATTTTGGTAATGTCTTTGGCAATGGTAAAAATCGTTGGCGTATTAAAACTTGCTGCAACAGTTTGCCCTATACTCACACTTCGTCCCAATACCACGCCATCTATGGGCGAATAGATCTGTGTAAAAGAAAGGTTCCTTTCTGCTGATCTGAGCTGTGCTTTTGCATTGTTCACATTCGCACTTGCCACCTGCAATGTATTCAATGCCTGATCATACTCAGCCCTGCTGATAGAGCCTGTTTCAAACAACTGTTTTTGCCGGCCATAGTTTGCCTGCTGGTAGGTCTGGTTACTTTGAGATTGCGCCAAACTGGCTTTGGCCTGATCAACCTGCGCCTGTATCAGTGTTTTATCCAGTTCAGCAAGCAGCTGCCCTTTCTTAACAGTGGAGTTAAAATCGGCATATAGTGCAGAAATGGTTCCCGAAACCTGTGTTCCAACAGTCACCGTATCTACCGGCTGTACCGTTCCGGTAGCGGTAACACTTGTCGAAATTGAACCCCTTAACGGTTGCTCTTTGGTAAGCACCACGTGCTGTTCTTTACCCCTTAAAAAGAAGTACCAGACCAAACCAAGTACAACTATAATGGAGATAATGATTAGAATAATTTTTCTGGACTTCATGACTTATAATTTAATGGGTGTTCCTAAGTAAAATTCATAGATTCTTGCAGCCAGTGCCGCATTGTATTTGGCTTGTATGTATTGCTGCATAGCCTGTACATATAAATTCCTTTGCTGGTAAAACTCTACAATATTTGCAGCTCCTATCTTTAATTCCTGGTTGGCAATGCGGTATACTTCCTGATTATACTTTAGCTGTTCCGTTGCCGATGAAAACTGGTTCTGCGAATTTTGCGCATTAATATATGCCTTCTCAGTAGTTAAGGCCAGTGTGGTCTTTGTGTTTTCCAGCGTAAGTTTAGACTGTGCAATCTCAATTTTTGCTTTGGCAACATTGGTTTTATTTTGCCTTTTGGTAAAAATGGGGATAGACAAGGTTAAGCCAGCCTGCTGATAAAAGTTATTATCAAACTGCCTGAAGGCATTATAGTTCGGATCTTTCGCATAGCTTGTACCCATACCTGCACCCAATGTTAGCGAAGGCAGGTAACCCGATTTTGCTTTAGTAAGCCCAAGGTCCGAGATCTGTACACCCAGCTCTGCATTCTTAACCTCCGGACGGTTCTGCAAAGCATACTGCTGTACCGTATTCAGGTCAGTAATACTCGCTGTCGAAATTACAGTGTCCGGTCTCACTACATCAAATTCTTTAGCATCCGGCAATTGCAGCAACTGTTTAAGTGCTATTTTATCCTGACGTTCTGCATTCTCCGAAGTAGTTAAATTATATTTATCCGATGCAAGCTGTGCTTCAAACTGGGCTACAACTTTACGCGCTACAGATCCAACCGCAAACTGGCACTGGGCCTGATCAAGCTGTGCCTGCGATGTTTTTAACAGACCCTGGTTGTAAATGATGCTCTCCTTATCTACCAGAATATTCAGGTAAGCCTGCGTAATCTGTAAAGTAATGTCGTTTTCATTTTCAAGGATGCTCAAATTGGCCGACTGAACCGATAAGTCCTTTTCCTTAATATCTGTTTTAAGGTAGCCTCCTTTATAAAGCGTCCACGACGAGCTTAAACCATAAGATCCCGAATAATTAAACGCATCAGAACTACCATTGGTAGCCATGTTATAATGGTTAAAGGATTGAGAAGCCGAACCATATAGATCAGGCAGTAAAGCCGATTTCGCCAGTAGCTTATCCTGCTGCGCACTTTGCTTGTTCAGTTGCAGGCTTTTAAGCTGAATGTTATTTGCCTTTGCATACTGCAAACATGCTTCCAGGTCCCAGACCGGAGGCAACATCTTTAATGCCGTATCCTGACCAAAACCACGGAGGCTGAAGCAGGCGAGGCATAAAAGCAGCAGAATTTTACTTGTTAATCTTGACATATCTATGTATATAAAACCATATTACCTGATCAAAACAAGGGCTATTCTGCATCAAAAAAAAACGCGATAGACCGGCATCCCAAATACATCGACGGGGAGCCAATAGGAATCGACGGAAACATTTGCACTTATCTTAATAGGTTCCCTACCTTGTACTCAATAATATTCACTAAATTTTAAACCGATGGTTTCCTCAAAAAGCCGTTCCTATATCAGCATCCTACTCCATGTATTTTCATGGCTGCTATTTGCTTTTGTGCTTCTTTTTCACCAGCCCCTATCATGGAATATTACCCTGCCTTTTCAGTTCTGGATTAAGCAAGGCTGTATATTGCTTATGCTCATTGCCGTATTTTATGTGAACAGCAAAATCCTGGTCCCTCAGTTGCTGCTAAAAAACAAAACACTAACCTTTGTATTGGTTATTTTGGCTATAGCCATTTTTGCAGGTCCCTTCATAAAAGTGATAGACAACACATTAAATTTACCGGCCCTTATGACAAAGGCATTTAATGAACTCGGGATACCCAGACCGCCAAAAAGGTCAGACAAGGTCGATGTATTTCTAATCATGATGACCATGTTTATGGTAGGCATCAGCACCAGCGTTACTCTTATTCAGAAATGGCAGGCCGATAAACAAAGCCGCGAAGCCCTCGAGAAAGAGAAAATAGGCTCAGAGCTATCCTTTTTAAAAGCCCAGATCAATCCTCATTTCTTTTTTAACACCTTAAATAACATCTATGCCTTAACCCATGTAGATGTAGAGAAGTCCAGAAAGGCATTGCACAAGTTGTCGCGTATGATGCGCTACCTCCTTTATGAAACTCAATCGGGCATCACCCCGCTCAGTAAAGAGGTTTCCTTTATTGTTGATTATATTGAACTGATGAAACTGCGTTTAAACGACATCACCACTGTAATGTTCCAGGAACCGGTGCTTAAGTCCGATCCTCAGATCGCGCCCATGCTGTTCCTTCCCTATATCGAAAATGCGTTTAAATACGGGGTCAGTACAACAGAACCTTCTGAAATATCCATTTCGCTCGAATTGCAGGACAAACAGTTAACCATGACCGTAAAAAACTCCATTTTTAAAAACAATGCTGTAACTGCCGATGAGTATGGCGGAATTGGCTTAAGCAACACCAAAAGACGGCTTGAATTGTTATATCCCGGCAAGCATACTTTTAGTGCCCATACCACTGAAGATGCGCAGGCATTTATTGTTAACTTAACCCTAACCCTCAATGATACTGAATTGCATAGCAGTTGATGATGAGCCCCTGGCCCTTGGCCTGATCTGTAGTTTTATTGAGCAAACACCTTTTCTAAAATTGGCGGGAAGCTTTTCGAGCGGAATAAAGGCTTTAGAAGCCTTGTATCAGCAGCAGATAGACCTTATTTTTCTGGACATTCAAATGCCTGATCTCACCGGTATCCAACTGGCCAGAACACTCGAAAGCAGACCCGGAAGCACAAAACTGCGCGTAATTTTTACTACCGCCTTTAACAATTATGCAATAGAGGGCTACAAGGTTGATGCGCTCGATTACCTGCTAAAACCTTACGATTACGAGGAATTCCTGAAGGCAGCGGGCAAAGCTAAAACCTATGCCGAAATGCTCAATACCAAACAACCACCTGCTGATCACGAAGAATACATATTTCTTAAGGTAGAATATCAGCTGGTTCGTGTGGCCATAAAAGACATCGTTTACATCGAGGGCTTAAAAGATTATGCAAAAATCCACCTTGCTAGCGAGGCCAAACCTCTGCTATCCCTTATTACCTTAAAATCACTTGAAGATAAACTCCCCGCCCGCAGGTTCATGAGGGTACACCGCTCCTTTATCATCGCGCTTGATAAAATTGATGCAGTCACCAAAAATACGGTGCAAATCGGGGGCATAAACATTACTATCGGCGAGCAGTATAAAGATGCAATGAAGCAGTTCCTCAGCAATTGGCTGTGAACTGTCCGCCCATTGCACCACCAATACGCTTCTGTTTGTGAAAAGACGATCCCGTTATAATGATGTTAATTGGCTGATCGCATATAAAGGAAGATTACTCAGCCAGGTCTCCTGTCTGAAATCAGACATGGAGGTTCGTATGGGAAGTTTTGGCCCGTACTTATCTACGTAGTTCCGTAAGCTTTTGGCCCTGAGATTTTCTTCGGCTTTAACTTCTATTGGGATAATGTTATGGTCATATTGTACAAGAAAATCGATTTCTGCAGTGGCATTTTCGGCTGACCAATAGTAAACGTTTATTTCTTTTGTTGTTTTCAATTGCTGGAGTACATATTGCTCTGTCAAGGCCCCCTTAAACTCTTCAAATATTGCATTCCCCTCCAGTAGGGTTTTTACATCAATGTCACCCATTGCTGCAAGCAGGCCAACATCGAGCAAAAATAATTTGAAAGCGCTCTGATCTTCATAGGCTTTCAGTGGGATTGCAGGCTTGCTTGAGCGAGATACTTTATGGATAAGCCTGCAGTCAATCAACCATGACATAGCCAGTTCATATTCTTTGGCGCGGGAGCCTTGTTTGATTAATCCGTAGATGAACTTTTTGTTCTCTTTTGCCAATTGAGAGGGGACTGAATTCCACAGCATCCTGATTCTCGGCACAATTTCATGAGGTGCGTGTTTGGAAAAATCCTGCTCATAAGCCTCCAAAATACGTTTTTGTATTGCCCTTACTTCTCTGAAATTTTCCTCTTGTGTAAAAGCAAGAACAGCTTCGGGCATGCCACCTACATAATAATACTGTCTCAGCAGGTCAATATATCTATTTTTATACACCTTAATCAGGCTCCAGTCCTGACTTTTTAACACTTCTAACAGCGCTTGCTGACCTTTGGCATTAAGGAACTCTATATAGCTCAGTGGATAAAGGTCTAAAAACTCCACTTTTCCAACGGGGAAGGACGTTTGTCTATTCAAAGCAACCCCGAGTAATGAGCCCGCAGAAATGATGTGATATTCCGGCGCATTTTCATAAAAGTATTTCAGTGAGGTCAGCGCTCCTGGCGCCTCCTGGATTTCATCGAATACAATCAGTGTGTTTTCTGGCTGTATCACTATCCCGGTTTCTATTTGTAATGCGGTGATGATTCTGTTGATGTTAAAATCCTCCTCAAAGACTCCTTTAAGTAGTTTGTTACTTTCGAAATTAACATAAGCAGTTTGTGCGTATTCCTGTTTACCAAATGCCTTCATCAACCATGTTTTACCAACCTGCCTTGCTCCACGGATAATCATCGGTTTGCGGTTCTTTTTAGTCTTCCAGGCTAGTAAATCTTCAAATTCATTCCGATACATATTTCCTCCCATTTTCAAAACAAATATACACATGTACGTTTGTATTATTGCTAACTTTTACATTTTTTCGAACGAACTTATGTATAATTGAACATTTTAACTAATAAACAAAGAAGATCTGCACTGGACCGTCAAAGACCAGGAACAGAACGGCATATGCATCAATTTTTACACCTAATTTTATAAGCCGATCTTATAATTTGCCTTAATCTCCTTACTTAACCTGTTTACCTCATTTATCAGCAAAGGAATACCAGGATAAACCATATTATGGCCATAACCCTGTAATTCATGCAGCACCGTATTTTTATTTCCTGCAAGTTTCATCATCCTTGCCAGATAAGCATTTTCTTCATAACGCCCCAGCATTTCCATTTCCCTGTCGCCGGTAAGCAATAGCATTGGCGGTGCCGTAGCACGAACATGGTACAAGGGGGCATATTCATCAATTATTGGCTGAACATCTCTTATTTTACGCTCTTGTCTAACTGTAAAATGGGTAATGGCCTGCCCGCTAAAAGGAATCAACCCGGCAATGGAGTCGGCATCAATACTATACTTTGCAAGGTATTTTTTATCTAAGGTCAGCATCATACCCAGGTAAGCCCCTGCCGAATGACCTGAAACAAAAATCAGCTTATCATTTCCGCCGTATTTGGCAATGTTATTAAAAGTCCATGCTACTGAAGCCGTTGCATCCTCAATAATAGCTGCAACAGGTACTTTTGGCGACAACCTATAGCCAACTCCAATTACAATAAAGCCTTTTTCAAGCAGTTCTTTTGGCATTTCTTTGTCGCCACCGGTAAGGCCGCCGCCATGAAACCAGACTATAGCTGAGCTATTCGTTTTATTTTTGGGATAATACACATCAAGCTTGCATCGCTCCTCGCGATAGGCATCTGCCTTCTCCGATGCCGGGTAATAGCTAATGTTTTTCTTAATTTCATAAGCTGTTGCCTGGGCAAAACCCTGGGTATACAACAAAACACAGAACAGAAATAAAAGTATTTTTCTCATAATAAATGTGAGTTAATAATTTTTAATGATAATTCATAAAAACCATTGTATCAAATTTGATCGATTTGCTAAAACGCTTTATTTTATCTTAATTTAGGGTTCACACCACCATAAGTTAACCAAATGAAACACTACAAGCTCCTGTTACTTCTCATTCTTACTGCCGGTCTTTCCGCAAAAAAACTCAGCGCACAAACTACAGCCGAAAAATTACCCTCATGGGCATTAGGGCCTTTTTTAAGACCTGCCGGTGTAAACCCCATTATCTCACCCAATACCAGCACTACCTTTTTAGACCCGTTATCCGGTAAATATGTCGACTGGGAATCAAATGATACCTTTAATCCCGCAGCAACCGTAAAAGGGAAAGAAATTGTAGTCCTTTACAGGGCCGAAGATAAATCAGGAGTTGGAATAGGACACAGAACATCCAGACTTGGATATGCTTACAGTACCGATGGACTAACTTTTAAAAGAAAACCTGAGCCTGTGTTTTATCCGGGCAACGACAGTCAAAAAGAACATGAAAATCCGGGCGGATGCGAAGATCCCAGAATAGCTGTAACCAGCGACGGCACTTACGTTATGTTTTACACACAATGGAACAAAAAAGTAGCCCGTTTGGGGGTAGCCACATCAAAAGACCTGGTGAACTGGACTAAACACGGACCCGCATTTGCAAAGGCCTACAATGGCAAATTCTATGATATGTTTACCAAATCTGCCTCCATTGTTACCAAACTGGTAAATGGGAAACAGGTGATTGCAAAAGTGAATGGAAAATACCTGATGTACTGGGGCGAAAAGTTCCTGAACGCCGCAACCTCTGATGATCTGGTAAACTGGGCGCCAACGCTTGATGCCGAGGGAAAGATTAAAGAGCTGATTAAGCCAAGAAAGAATTACTTCGATAGTGACCTCACAGAAGCAGGCCCACCTGCACTGTTAACCGATAAAGGAATCCTGGTATTGTACAACGGAAAAAATGCTTCCGGAGACAAGGCCGATAAAAACTATACCGCCAACACCTATGCAGCCGGACAGGTACTTTTTGATGCTAAAAACCCTGAGAAAGTGATTAGCAGATTGGATAAACCATTTTTTGTCCCAACAGAATCATTTGAGAAAAGCGGACAATACCCTGCAGGAACTGTATTTGTTGAGGGGCTTATTTACCACCAGCAAAAATGGTTTTTATATTACGGTTGTGCCGACTCCAGAGTAGCGGTTGCGGTATTTGATCCTTTAAAGAAATAAGAATATCTATCAGACACTTAAATCAATAGTAAAATAGAACTGATCAGGTTAAACTTAAAAGTCTGAATCATACCCGATCGTCTCGGTAAAAGAACTATTTGTAAATAAAACTTTGATTATAAGACATTGGAGCGTAATCAGCCTTATAAGTCACCACAACTTTTGCAGAAACGGGAAAATCAGCCTGATTATAGGTGTAATTATAGGTTCGGGTTTCTACTTTATCTTCGGTAGTTAACAGCTCATTTTCAGCGTATAAAACTGGGAGAGCACTCCCGTACAACACAAAAGGAAGTTTCTTAGCAGATAAAATCCCCTTTTTTGATCCGTATGTATATTTTATTGTATTATCTCCGACTAACGTTTCAGATACAAGGTTTTTATTCACATAAGAAAAAACATATCTCCCCAATGTATCAGTACTTGACCTTACAAGCTCCCGGGTATAGTAATTATATGATTTTCGGTCAAAATATTTTATTTCCGTTACCGCATTACTTACCACTTTATAGCTTACACTATCTACATAGTATTCATGGTTAGGGCTTTTAGAATAAGGGGGGTTATCTATTCTGGATCCGGAAAAAGGAAGACCATTCTTATAAAAAATTGTGGTGGTGCTTGAATTAAATGATGGAGAGGCAAAAGAATTAATCTCAGTAACCTTTACTACCTCATTCTTATCATTATATTCAAAATACTCTTCTTCAGAACCTCGTGAATATCTTACAAGTCTATCCTTTTTATCGTATTCTAAAAATGCTTCAAACTGGTCGTCAATATTTACCCTGTCAAGAGTCGTTAGAATTTCTTCAGGTTTAATTCCAGAATCCTTCTTTTTGCACGAAGCAATTGTGAGGATGATACAAAAAGCAATGAGTGAGAAACGTTTTATCATTAGTAGGTAGATTAAATCTAATCGAGTAGGAAGATAGGGATTATTTCCCTATCTGTCCTCTCACACCACACGTACGTGCCGTTCGGCATACGGCGGTTTGTTAGAATAACTTCGTTTGGTGTTCAGTTTTCCAATAGTAGTAGTTGGCAAATCCAATGTACTTCAGCTTTGCGAAATACTCAATACTCAGATTACCCTGAAGGATTGGACTACGTGCCAGTCGACAATAGGACTTCCTACTATTAGACCATTCGAATGCCTTCTGCTTTCCAACCCCCAGTTTGATCAGGTTTCGGCTTCGGCATCCTGCATTCTTCCACTGTTTCCAGATGATCATCCGCAGTCTGACCCGTGTCATTTCATCCAGCCTTATCATCACATGCTTAGCCCCTGCAATGGAAAAATAGTTGACCCAACCCCTAATGGTCATATCAAGCTTTCTGATCCGTTCGATGATAGTAATTGGATCATTGCGTTTAGTATGTCCAAGGAGTTTCTGTTTTATAATCTTAACAGACTTGGTTGCAATCCTCATTTTCCAATCTTTGCCCGTCTTGTAGAACGAGAAGCCCAGCAGGGTACTCTGTGATGGTCTGCTCACCTTACTCTTTTCACGGTTCACTTTCAGCTTTAGACCTCCTTCCAGATAGCTGGTAATGTTATCCATCACCCTATCTGCCGATTTTCTGCTGTGAACATATATACTGCAATCATCAGCGTATCGTACGAACTTGTGACCCCGCTCTTCGAGCTTAGCATCCAGTTCATGAAGAACAATATTGGATAAAAGCGGACTAAGTGGACTGCCCTGTGGTGTGCCCTCTTTTCTTGGGGAAACAAGCCCGTTCTCCATCATACCACTGCTCAGATATAAACGGATAAGCTTTAATGTACGCTTATCTTTTATCTTTCCTGATAGCAGGCACATGAGTTTGTCATGGTTTACCCGATCAAAGAATTTGTCCAGATCAAGCTCCACAATCCATGTGTAACCAGCATTAAGGTATTCCTGTGCCTTGAGCACTGCCTGATGAGCCTTGCGCTTTGGACGGAAACCATAACTACTGAAAGAAAAGTCGCCCTCATATTTCGGACTCAGCCATTGGGAAATAGACTGTTGAATCAACCGATCAATGACCGTTGGGATGCCAAGCATCCTTGCTCCCCCACCAGACTTGGGTATCTCTACCTTTCTTACCGCACTCGGGCGGTAACTGCCGTTCAAAATATCAGACCGTAATGTCTGCCAGTTGATATTCAGGTAGTCCCGAAGTTCATCGGTCTGCATACCATCAATACCACCAGCTCCCTTATTGGCGGTTACCTGCCTAAAGGCGCTTTGTACATTTCGGATGTCTAATATTTCTTCAAGCATACTACTAAAAAAAAACTCTTTCCCAGGCATTGTGCACATTGGTTGCACGGCTCGGCTCAGCTCCTCTTACAGTCTACTCTCGGATTCCGTCCTACCATCATGTAAGCAGTTCTCTAAAGTGGTTCCGCTGTAATCACTCTGCCATAAACTTTCTGTTTCCTTTGCCATCCCAACATTCAGTCCTTCCCTAAAAAAATATAGGTATTATGACCTCGGCTGACTTCTCCCTGTACCAGATGGGCATTACGATACTGTCCATTGTTTCTTCTACAGCAATCGCACTTGCTCTCGACAGATTATAGGGAGATCTCCCGGGGTAAGGCAACCCGCTTTCTATGGATGTGACCTCTGTATCTACATAGTGATATTCTGTGCAGTATAGGGCTTTTGTTTGTCTTGCAACATCACCCATATCACCTCGCCTTATATACAGTTCCTGTTCGTAAGTCCCCATATTTGCCGCCAGCTTCCTTCGGATTCGCAGTCGCCTGCGACACCCTTGCTATTGGCTAACACTTCCTACTGCAAAGTGTGTTCGGGACTTGCACCCTAGAGCTGATTGCCATGCCCGGCACACAAGATAAGAAGAAAGGCGGTACTTACCGCCTTTCTTCTTAAAAATTTTATTCTACGGTAACTGATTTGGCCAAATTTCTTGGCTGATCTACGTTACAACCTCTCATTACCGCAATGTGGTATGATAATAACTGCAATGGTATTGTAGCCAATAGTGGCAGGAATGCTTCACTTGCATCAGGAATCTCGATGCAGTAATCAGCCATTTTTCTCACTTCAGTATCACCTTCGGTTACTATCGCCAAAACAATTCCTTTTCTGGCTTTAACTTCCTGAATGTTGCTGATTACTTTTTCGTAAGATGAGTTTTTGGTAGCAATAACCACAACCGGCATTTCCTCGTCAATTAAGGCAATAGGACCGTGTTTCATTTCTGCCGCCGGATAACCTTCAGCATGGATGTAAGAGATCTCCTTAAGCTTCAATGCACCTTCAAGCGCTACAGGGAAACCACTTCCCCTGCCCAGGAACAAGCAGTTTCTTGAATCTTTAAATTTAGCAGAAATTTCCTTGATCAGACTTTCTGATTCCAGCGCCTTTTCAATTTTTTGAGGGATGTTATCCAGCTCTGTAAGCAGCTCAGCAAGTTTCGAACTTGTTAAGGTTCCTTTTTGCTGTGCAAGGTGGAAAGCAATTAAAGTTAATACTGTAACCTGAGCAGTAAAGGCTTTTGTTGAAGCCACACCAATTTCAGGACCGGCATGGGTATAAGCTCCTGCATGGGTAAGGCGCGGAATTGAAGCACCAACCACATTACAAACACCAAAAATAGTTGCACCTTTTTCTTTGGCCATTTCAATAGCAGCCATGGTATCAGCGGTTTCTCCCGATTGAGAAATGGCAATTACCACATCTTTTTCAGTAATAATCGGGTTTCTGTATCTGAATTCCGAAGCATATTCTACCTCAACCGGAATTCTCGAATATTCTTCAATTAAATACTCGCCAACCAGCCCGGCATGCCACGAAGTACCACAGGCAACAATGATAATGCGGTCAACATTTTTCAGTTTATGGGCAAATTCACTTATTCCTCCAAGCTGTACCCTACCTTCGTTAGGATAAATACGGCCTCTTAAGCAATCCCTTACAGAACGTGGCTGCTCATAAATCTCTTTAAGCATAAAGTGGTCATAACCACCTTTTTCCAGCATTTCAAGTTTCAGGTTCAGCTCCTGAATAAATGGTGTCTGAACCACGTTATCCAACCTTTTAATCACTAACTCATCGCGTTTTAAAAATGCGATTTCATTATCGTTCAGGTAAATTACATTTTTAGTATACTCTACAATTGGCGTAGCATCCGAAGCGATAAAATATTCGCCCTGGCCTACACCTATTACCATAGGGCTACCTTTTCTGGCAGCAATAAGCTGATCAGGCTGAGCTTCGTCCATCACTACAATGGCATAAGCACCGTTCACTTCATGAAGCGCAAGCCTTACCGCCTCAACAAGATCAACACTTTCCTGTTTATAAATTTCTTCAATCAGGTGAATCAGCACTTCAGTATCGGTATCACTGTTAAATTCATGCCCTTTGCTGATCAGCACTTCTTTAAGGGTAGCATAATTTTCAATAATTCCGTTGTGTATGATGGTTAAATCACCACTGTGCGAAGTATGAGGGTGTGAGTTCCTGTCGGATGGTGCACCATGAGTTGCCCATCTGGTATGTCCGATACCAATGGTACCGGATAAGTTTTTGCCTTCAGCAAAATTTTCAAGATCCTGAACTTTTCCGGCTTTCTTGTATATGTTCAAACCGTCATCATTGATCAGCGCTATTCCGGCACTGTCATATCCACGGTATTCTAACCGTTTTAATCCTTTAATAACTAAAGGCCAAGCTTCTCTATGGCCTATGTAACCAACTATTCCACACATATTTTTTTCAATAGGTAAATAAATAAAAAATGGGTTCTAAAACTCCTCAAACATAAAGCTTTAAAATCAGATTTTCTAATCATTTTTTCTATTTTTCGCGGTTTAATGGTAAAATCAAACGTTTGCGCGTTTTTTTGAGTCTGGGGTAAATGGGTATGTAATATCACACTATTCATACCCCTTCCTTTCCTGCTCATTATTGGTGTGAAACCTGTTCCAGCTAGCACCGTCCGGAAAAGGTTATTTCTTGAATATTTTAGAAATACCATTGTTATCATATTTTAGCTTACGCATTTTAACCTGGTTTAAAAAAATGTAAAAAGAGGCTGAAACAGCTGATGCAGCGGCAAGTTCTTTTCAATGATCTGATAGGTTTTATTTAATCCGGCTGCACACATTACCGCATCCTCATGATGGTAAAATATGTCGGCAATCGGATCTGCATCATTAGCCCCTGTAACCAATACGATATAAATTTTTTGCTGTATCATCCAATCTTAATTATTAGTAAGTATTTATTTTAGCTTCTACAAAAGACAATATCTTGTCTTACAATAATTTACATTGTACCCAATTTGATTTTTTTCGCTGTACCCAATTTTCTATTACCACTTTACTAAACTTTTCCATTAACTTCGAGTTAACAACTTTATCATTTAGTCAAGAAACTCAATAGTGTTCCTTATGAATAAGACCCCATTTAATTGGATTATTCCTAAGCTGGATAAGCGGCAGCCGCGTTTACAAGCTGAAAATTTTATTGTAACACACATAAAATGCAGGAACCTTATACCCGGCAATGTACTGCTCCCCTACAGGCAATTTGCAGCAATCAACGGGTTAAGTGTGGGCACCATTAAAAGGGCCTACTCTAACCTTATTGTTCAAGGCTGGCTTTCAACAAAACCTGGTGGAGGCACTTTTGTAGCCCAAAGAATTCCCGGCGAGGAGGTTCCGTACCGCCCCTCGGGCTTCCCCGACAGGTTTCCGGCAGGCCTGGAAATACGTAAAAAACATTCTCAGCCACCACCCCACTATATACCGCAGCCTTTTGTGGCAATTGGAACTTACGCTCCGCTACAAATGTTGTTTCCACAGGATAGCTTTAATAAATACTGTGCAATCCATCAGATCAGAAATGCGAATTTAAGTCAGGCCAAAATGCTTACCTCTTACAAAGGCGAGCGTTTTAAGCATGCAGTGCTTACAGAGCTAAACCAAAAGCGCGGTTTTGGCATAAAAGCAGAAATGCTTGAAATTATAATACACAGAAAACCTTGCCTGGAAAGGGTCTTTAAAATCTTATTACATCAGCCCAATGAGGTGGTTATCAATACCAGCATATTCGATTTAATGTTAACCAATGTGCTAAGAGAATGTGGTGCCATTGTGCATACCTTAAGCACTGAGGACCAGCATTTTTTAAAGAAAATAGAACAGCTGCTTAAGCAAACAAAAGTCCGGGCCATCTATGTAAGGCCTCAAAGCAGCTTCCCTGAGCGTTGTACACTAACAGAAGCCCAGTGCATACAGCTTATTGACCTGGCAAAGAAATATAACACCTGCATTCTGGAAGAAGACGAAGATCATGAATTCTATTACGGTTCATCATCCTACAAGCCTTTGGCGTGTTATGACCATGATGGGCACGTGATCTATCTCGGCAGGCTAAGTATGGCCACTCCTTATACCCATTCCGTGCGCATTATTGCAGCTTCCCTCCAATTCATAACTGCACTAAGGACCTTACCTGCGCAATCTATTGAGCAGCGCGAGGTAATTACAGAAAATGCACTTGCCGATATGATGATGAACGGGGAGCTGGCTGCTTACCAGAAAACCCTCAGGCTAAATGCAAAAAAGAATCGTGATAATTTGCAATGGGTTTTAAGCAATTACCTTAGCGATCATATTAGTTTTGAAATGCCTGAACACGGACTGATGTTCTGGTTAAAGTTTCGAGACGAGGTTGCATTAAATACTTTGCTCCTTCAGCTGGGAAATATGGGAATTGAGGTTCCTTTTCACCCGAACAATCAAAAAACGGACAGTAAGGTTAATTATATGCTGTTAGGTTTTGGTCATTACCAGGTTGAAGAAGCTGAAGGAGCAGCAAAATTGCTGAAACAAATAATTGATCAATTAATTGATAGACAAAAAAATTAATTTGATGCCACATCAAACTCCTCGAATTTCGAGTTTTTGCTTTTAAATTCAGGAACAATTGTTTTCATCTGGATCACCACTTTTCTATTGTCGTTAATCACAGCATGATCTACCAATTTATAGATCTGAGCTTCTACTTCATTGAAAACATACTCGCGCACTTTACCAATCATGATTTTCTCATGGTGGGTTGGCATGGTATTTTCGTTATCATTCAACAGCTCTTCGTATAACTTTTCACCTGGTCTTAAGCCAGAGTAAGTAATTTTAATATCTTCATTAGGCACCAAACCGGCAAGACGAATCATTTTCTTGGCCAATTCTACAATCTTCACAGACTTGCCCATATCAAAAACATAGATTTCACCACCTTTACCCATGCAGCCTGCTTCAAGTACCAATCGGCATGCCTCAGGGATGGTCATAAAGTAGCGGGTAATTTCCGGATGGGTAACTGTAACAGGCCCACCTTTTTCTATCTGCTGCTTAAACCTTGGTATTACTGAACCATTAGAACCCAATACATTACCGAAACGTGTAGTAATGAATCTGGTAATTGGTTTAACATTTAAATCATTGATATATCCCAGGCCATTAGAGAATATAAAATCCTCCGTCGACAGCGAGTTGTTTAGCGACTGTACGTAGATCTCCGCAATACGTTTAGAAGCCCCCATAATGTTAGTTGGGTTAACCGCTTTATCTGTAGAGATCATTACAAATTTTTGTACACCATGTTTCACCGACAGGTCAGCAATTGTTTTTGTGCCCAGTACATTGGTTTTAATGGCCTCTGCCGGATTATCTTCCATCATAGGCACATGTTTGTATGCCGCGGCATGATACACGTAGTGAGGCTTAAAAGTGTCGAACAGGAAGTTCATTCGTTTTTCATCTTTTACATCCCCAATAAAGGCGTGGAAATTAATGTCTTTGTGGGTTTCTTCCAGTTCCAGGTGCAAATGGTGCAAGGCAGTTTCACTATGATCACATAAAATGATCAGGCCTGATCCAAATTTCAATACCTGCCTTACTATTTCACTCCCAATAGATCCCGCAGCTCCTGTAATAAGGATGCGTTTGCCCTTTAACTGGTTTTGTATGGCTTCAGTATCAATATGGATTGGTTTTCTATTTAATAAATCTTCAATATTAAGATTTTGAATTTGGGCTGTGCTTCTATCTCCTCTCGACCATACATCTGGTGGGGGAATATTTAACACCTTAACATCATTCTCCAAGCAAACATCAACTATTTGTTCCTTTCTGTCGGCTGGAATTGTATAAGATGCAAAGATCACTTCATCCACTTCGTGTTTGATGATTAATGTTTCCAGTGTTGCAGCATCCAGAATTTTTACCCCATCAATGGTTTTCCCAACTTTGCGCAGGTCATCATCAACATACGCTATAATAGTTTTATTTACTTTGGCATCATGGTCAAAGGTTCTTTTGGTGGCAACACCAGCTTCTCCTGCTCCGTAAATAATTATTCTGATTTTGTCCAGTTTAGCATTTTTAATGTACATAAAAAAGTACTTCACAATAACTCTGTAGGTTATTAAGAACAGAAAGCTGAACAGGGAATAGGTAATAATAGTAACATTGCTGATTATTCGGTCTCCATTTAATACAATAATAATTGCGTTTGAAAAGAAAATGGTTAATGAGCTTAGCACAACAGCAAATAAGATTCTGAATGAATCCTGAGCGCTGGTATAGCGAACAATACCGGCGAAAGTTTTAATATTAAAAAAAACAAAAGTATTTACGACTACTACGAGCAATATAGATTTATATAATGCAAGTGAATTAATATTCTCAATAATGAAGTTATTCTTGAGAACTTTTGCTAAAATCAGTGCAAAAACACTCAAACAAATATCTATTGCAAATATAATCCAGCGCGGTACAATTTCTACTTTAGCGAACATTCATTGGGTGATTTTTATTCAAAGACCAAACTAACAATAATTAAACCAAAATTTAAATACCCAAAAATAGGTATATTGTTATTTGCAAGCAAATGGTTATTCTTTCACTAACGAAAGAGGCGTTATGTGGCTGTTTTCCGCAATTTCTGTGTTCCTCAATACAATTACACCCGGATCAATTTTTACTCCATTTTTTATCAAAGCAGCTCCTCCAATATAAGCCAGAGGACCAATATGTACAAAATCTGAAATACTAACTTCATGATCTACACATGCACCTATATTTACGATACTATGATCCCCAATACTTACTTCTGCTTGCACTACGGCATTAGCAAGAACAACGGTTCCTCTGCCGATTAAAGCAAACTCTGAGACTGATGCCTTAGGATGAATTATGGTTGCAAAATTGTGTTTCAATTTATGAGCTAGCAATCTGCGAACGTTATTATCTCCAATAGCAATAATCATTTTTGAATGCTTATATAATTCAGGGTCATATTTTAAAACCGGGATACTCATGAACGTTGCATTCTCTTCTACATTATCATCAAAAACACATTCAACCGTACCATTATGCTCTAGTATTAAATCAACAATAACCTTAGCATGTCCACCCGCTCCATATATTACATAAGATTTTTCCATTAAGCTGTTTTAAGCATCAATTTTGGTTTCATTACTATATAAATCAAGATCAAAGGAATTAAAACTATCCCTCCCAAAACATAAAAATTTAGTCCTCCTGAAATTATCAATGCGATTATCAATAATTGCAATACTCCATATATTGAAGAAACAACTAAATGAGGTACTTTTTGATCATTGGCCAGTATTTGATAAAAGTGCAGGCGATGTGCCTCAAAAATATTCTGTTTTAAAACTAGTCTGTGTATGATTGTTAATACCGCATCTACACCATATACCGCTAAAAACAAAATATACAAGTAGTTGTTTGTTTTTATCATGAGTTGGAGTATTAGCATAATAATCCAAAAGGCCATTGTTACACTTCCAACATCACCAGCAAAGCATTTTGCTTTTTTTCTGAAATTGAAATAGAGAAAGACTAGGCAAGAAATCATTGGAAGCCAAATTACATCTGGAGTCACAAAAGAGGTTTTATATAAATTTACATACTGCAATCCCCCTAAAATAACCACGCTATACAGTCCGGTTATTCCATTTATTCCATCCATAAAATTATAAGCATTAATTACACCTATAACAAGAACATAAAGTATTACAACTCCCCACCAGTGTATAATTCCAAACACAGGCAAGAAATAAAACATTAATGTTACTGCAACCAAATGAAACAAAACCCTAATTCTGCTAGAAAGGGTAATACGATCATCTAAAAAACTTATACCACCAATAATAGTTGCTCCAATTACCGGAACCTGGTATTCTTGTTCTAGAATACCAGATACTATTATAGATATTAGAAAAATTATACCACCACCTCTTATAGTCGTTTTAGTATGCGAGCTTCTTTCATTCGGCTTGTCTATGATATTGAACTTGTCCGCAATCTTGAAGTAGATCAACATAGATAGGAACAAAAAAATAAAAATAAAAATGTAAAGCATAATCTTAACTTGAACGGAAACTTTTTATAGTTGTTAAAAGTCCTTCTCTGGAGGATGTAGGTAAATTTTCAATTTTCAACGCATGCTTAATCTTATCGTTAGATACTACATAGCTTTCCGTAAGTTTCTTTAGCCTTTCTGAATTCAATGGAAGGCCTAATTTGTCTCCTATCGACGCGAAAGTCTTAATAATTCCGGAATTTATTTTCCAAAGCCTTGCTTCTTTACCATCAGCATCTGCAATTATCTTAATCACATCATTAGTAGATAAAGCTTCATC
Source organism: Pedobacter ginsengisoli (assembly GCF_002736205.1). NCBI lineage: Bacteria > Pseudomonadati > Bacteroidota > Sphingobacteriia > Sphingobacteriales > Sphingobacteriaceae > Pedobacter > Pedobacter ginsengisoli. The sequence continues at coordinate 4,022,210 of NZ_CP024091.1, forward strand.
ATCTGCAACATTATAAATGCCACCAGCTATATCCTGGTTCGAAATTACTTTTTCGATAATAAAATTAAGATTATGAATAGACAAAAAAGACCGCTGATTCTCAAATCCTGCAAGTGGATATGGTATTCCCTTCTTCACCACTTTATAAAGCAAGTTAAGATTCCCCTTATTTCCTGGCCCATGAATCATACAAGGTCTAATTATAAAAAGTCTTTTCTCCGCAGGCAACGACTTACTTAATAAATAAGATTCTGCTTGTAGTTTTGACTGACCATAAGGAGTATAAGGTGATGGTATCACATCTTCTTTCAAAATTCCGTCAACTTTATCAGCTACAGCTTTAACACTACTAAAGTAGATGAAATCCTTAATCTCACTCTGAAGGAAAAGATCAAATAACAATTTCGTTAGGTCAGTATTTACTTTAAAATACTCATCATCATTTGCCGTCTTTTTAAGATCGTGTGCCTTTCCTGCAAGATGAATAATAGCACAGAACTCTTTCTCTTTAATCAAAGAAAGGTCATCCCATGTAAATTCAGAATAATCCTTTAAATTTTGATCCAGCTGTCTTCTGCCTAAACCTGATACAACGTATTTATTATTTTTAAGATACGATGATAAATTTGACCCTACGAAACCCTTAATTCCAGAAATTAATATATTACTCATGGCAAATTCTCTATTATTGATTTAGCCATCTGGGTGTTTATTACATCACGCTTAAATTTAGCCTTAAATTCATTTCTAAAAGCCGTATGATATTTATATTCCCCCAACTGCCTAACCATCTCATCAACTTGTCCCGGTAAAAAAAGAATACGATTAGGAATATTCTCATCGATAAATTGATTAGCGAAACCAGCAACACCCGCAATAATCGGTTTATCGTAAGCTCCTAATTCGAAAATTTTAGATGGAAGAACTTTCTTAAATGCGTCGTAATCATTAAGATGTAAAAACAAAAAATCAGAATCATCGTAAATCTCTAATAATTCTTTTCGAGGCACCGGCTTCCTTATCTCTACATTTGTCAATTGAAGACGTTCAATTTCATCAATTAACTTTTGCTTAACCCCTCCATCACCTATAATTAGAAAGCGGTAACCTTCACCTAAAGCTTTTGCTGCCGGAGGTACTATAATATGTAAACCTTGTCCTTCACCTAAATTACCAGCATAGGTAATGAGTTTATACGGACGATCTTTAGCACTTGTTGCAGCCAGATTTAGAAACTCAGGATCAATTCCATTTGAAAAATACGAATACTTAGGTTGTTTGAATTTTTCAAAATATGATTTAAACCCGCCAGATATTAAATTGATATGGGTTGCATACGAAAACACTTTTCTTTCTATAATTTTAAGAACAGGCATCACACCTGCCTTCAATATTGGATTTTTCAAAACATCTTTCATCGTATCAATAAATATGTCTCTAATATCCAGATACAACGGAATACCCTGCCTTTTAGCAAATCTATATCCTAAATATGCAGTAAATAAGCGTGAAGATGATGAAAACACCATATCGTATTTCTTGTCCTTGATTAATCGGTTTGCCTCAATAAAATACGTTTTGAAAGAATTTATCTGATCCATGAATCCACTTTTGTGCTTAGGGATAAGGATCCTATAAATTTTGATATTACCACGATCCTCAAAAGCAGGCGCTGAAGCATCAAATGTACCATAACGATTTGGTAAAGTAGTAATTACATCTATTTCCGCTTTACCTTCTATCTGATTTGCAAGTTCTTTCGCCAAGGGGGAATTCCTAAATGACCCTGCGCATAAGTCCGGTTCAAAATAGAAGCTAAAGTATAATAACTTTTTCATTATTTAATAATTAAAATGAATAGTGGTTTTAACATTATTCTTAAAATTCACGATAAGTTTACTGGCCTTTAAATAATTATTGTAACCATTCGCATATTCATATTGAATCAATGAAAGGCTTTCGGCATTTTCTAAAGTAATTTCCCCAATCCCTTCTATTTTAATCGATTTTTCATTCAAAAGCTGCACTATACAATATGGGTGGAAATGAAATGCCAAAATGCCACTACAGGATCCAATCTCATCCAAAATCTCGATCTTATTCCCTGCAAAGGCAAATGATCTTTTATGCAGCGTCTTAAAGTTATGGCGATAACCATCATGCTCGGCAATTAACTGTTTATGGTCTTCTGCTATGATCTTCACCTTGGCACGCTTACCAACTCTAAAACCTCCCCAGACTTCTGATTGATTAGTAGCGTCTATAACAACCGTATTATGAGCCTCAGTTGATCTCTCCCAACTTCTAATATTTCCTATTTGATAAGTGGATGTCCCTGTATCAACAATAAATGGCTTTTTATTTCCATACAATACAAAAGATAAGGCATCAGCATGACTATGACCGGGTTGATATGAAGGACCTATGGGGGCTACATCAACAACACATTCATAAGTATTGGAGCTGAATTTTCTATATCCTGACTCGCTTAAATCTTGAATCAGGGCTTGGGAAAACCCCAATCTATTTCCGTAATCAAAAAGTATATTTGAACTCAATGCTATTCCAGTCGCACTATCATTAAAGTGTGGTATATCTCCGTTCAAAAAAGTCATATTTTTTAACCAATTCAACATTTTAATAGCCTTTTGCTGTACGAATGCTAAAAACACAGGATTCTGTCCCTCTACTTTAGTATACCAATCACATAGTTCAAGAACCCGAAACAATATAATTTGATGATACATTGGGCTTAATTCAAAATGACCTCCATCATCTAATATTTGCTCTTCTAACTCTTTAAATAGAATACTTTCAGCTTTTACTTTCCAATCTTTCTCATCAAAAGCATACCCACTCATAATCAACGCAAAACCATTCTCTAATAAATGATTACCTAATAAATGATATTCAAGATGTCTACTAAGATATTTTGTTTGCCTATAAATTGAATCAACGATTATAGAATCTTGTCTATTTTCAAAAGAACAATAATGAATCATATTCATAATTCTTAGTGAAACCGGATAGGGTTCTAGCTTTAAACGTCCATCGTTAAGCCAGTCTGTTATATTTAAAAGCCAATCATTTTTACTTTCTACACTTAAATCATCATGATTTAAATAATTAAAATATTGAAGATTATAATTCCAAAGCTTACCGTATCCTTGATAATTCCAGTCAATTTTGTCGTGGAAGTCTTGGGATAGATTAAGGAAATTAAAAGCCCTATCGTCACTAGCAAATCCTCCTGGAGAATTTTTCAAACTAAAAGACAACCGATTAAAATAAGAGTCACCCTTAGAACTAGAATTGTAATAATTCAAGTTCCTTCTCTTTTTTAAGCGATAAAAAACCTGATAATATATTTGAACAAGTTTTAAATGTCTTACAGTATCAAATAATAATCTGAATCTACTAATCATCTAAATAAAAACTAGGCTTTTATTTTTAATAGATGTTGCACAATTCTATCAGCAGTTTTACCATCCCATAACTCTGGTATTGCTCCCTTTTTCCATTCCCCAGAGAACAATTTGGTCATAGCTGGTTTTATGGATCTTGGATCTGTTCCGAGCAATTCATTAGTGCCAATTGTAATTGTTTCGGGCCGCTCAGTATTATCCCTTAAAGTCATGCATGGAATACCCATGACGGTAGTTTCTTCCGTGATACCCCCTGAATCAGTTACTACTGCTTTTGCCCGTTCAACTAGATAATTAAATTCCAAATACCCTAATGGTTCGATCATATGTAATCGATCATGGCTAATTCCAAGACCTTCCAGCATCTTGGCAGTCCGAGGATGTACAGGAAAAATCAAAGGAAGGTCTTCACTATTATCGATTATTTCGTGAATAAGTTTTTTAAGCTTTCCTTCTTCATCAACATTTGCAGGCCGATGCAGAGTCATTACGATATACTTCTGTTCATTAAGATTCAAGTCTGTCCAAATATTTGGCTTAATAAATTTAGCCCTATTCTTCAGCAAAGTATCAATCATTGTATTCCCAACAAAAAAAATACGATCATCGGTTACACCAGTTCTCCTGAGACTTTCATTAGCAATTTCAGTAGTAGTGAAGAAATAATTAGTAATGCTATCCGTTACCATACGATTAATCTCTTCTGGCATTGTCCAATCGCCTGATCGGATTCCTGCCTCAACATGTGCTACTTTTACATGTAGTTTTTGAGCGGTAATTGCACATGCCATTGTAGAAGTAACATCCCCCACTACAAGGCACAAACTAGACCTATTTTCTAATAAAAGCTTTTCATAACCGACCATGATAGAGGCTGTTTGTTCTGCTTGTGTGCCTCCTCCTGCTCCAAGATTAATTTCAGGCTCCGGAATTCCCAATTGCTCAAAAAAGTCACCAGACATTTTCTTATCATAGTGTTGTCCAGTATGGATTAAGCGAAAAGAAATATCGTTTCCTGCTTCCATTGCGTCTCGAATTGACGCTATAATTGGAGCAATTTTCATAAAATTAGGCCTAGCCCCCGCAATAATGTCTATAAGCATACTTTTTATAAATGTTTTTATTATGAAATATAATTTCTATATATTAATCCAACTTCCAGTTTTCATACTTTCTATTGCGGCAAAACTGGCTAATGTTGTGTTAATTATTTCCTCCATTTCAATGATAGGCTTCCCACCACCTCTGACACTTTCCATTAAAACCTTGAACTGATTCAAATGCCCTTTATCCTGACCTGATGTTTCAGATGAAAATCCTTTAAACCCAAATCCCTGAAGCTTTCTCCAATTATCCATTACCAGAGTCCGCTCTTGACTGTAAATTTCCAATCGTTCCTTTGAATATGATTTACTCCCATTAGAGAAGTAATTTATTACTGCATTTGTCCCATTTTCATATTTTAGAAGAATTGATGCATTATCAGTTTCCTCACTAGGACTAATACCCATTGAATTCATGCAAACTGACTTCACCTTTGATCCGGCTAGAAACGTACATAAGTCAATAAAATGACATGCCTCGCCAATAATCCTTCCGCCTCCGACTAACATATCATGCACCCATGCATTTGCCGGTATAGCCCCTGCATTCATTGTGGCTATAATATTTATTGGGGTGGCTTCATTTCCCAATAAAGACTTCATTTTAATTGCTAAGGGGGCAAACCTTCGATTGAATCCGACATTTATAGTTTTATCTGTCAATTCATAGGTACTCAATATCATTTGCAGTTCTTCAGAATTTAACGCGAGAGGCTTTTCAACAAAAACATGCTTATTAGCTTTTAATGATTCAATCACCATCTTTGCATGCAAATTGTGGCGAGTTGTAATGAGAATTAAATCAACATCCTTATCTGTTAACAGATTACTGTAATCAGTCGTCGAATTTGAAACACCAAATTTCTTGGCTAGTGTTGTTCCAGATAGTCCTCCAGAGCTTGCGATATACTTAACTAGAGCAGTCGTCTTTTTCAAAGATGGCAATATCATTGCACTTGTAAAATTACCAGCTCCAATAATACCTACAACCCCATTACTTCCTGAAAACTGTTTGCTATCATATGTTATTACTCTTTCTGGTTCCTGTTCTTTATTCTCATAAACAAGAATAGAAGCTATCGATTTAGAACCAGACATATTGCCATAGATATTCTCAAAATCACTCAAGTCAACATGTTCAGTGATTAACGGAAGTACGTTAATATTTTTCTTACTGATGGACTGTAGAACTGCTTCAAAATTTCTTTTTTCAGTCCACCGAACAAATGCTAGAGGATAGTCGCGCCCTTTCTGTTCATAATCTTCATCATACCTACCTGGACCATAGGAGCAAGAAACTTGGAAGGTTAATTCTTTTTCATAAAAATCTGCCCTACTAATATCCAAACCAACAACACCAACTAGTATTATACGTCCACGTTTTCTAGACATCTTTGCAGATTGAGCAATTATTTCATTGCCCTTATTTGAAGCTGTTATGATAACACCATCGGCTCCAATTCCATTTGTAAATGATTCAACAAATTGAACCTGATCATTACCATCGGCAGGATTTACTGCAGTAATTCCAAGGCTTTTAGCCAAAGTGATTTTTTGAGGATCAAAATCAAAGCCAATAACAGTACATCCATTTGCTATTAAAAGCTGTGCTGTTAAAAGGCCAATTAGCCCCAGCCCAACAACAACAAAGGTTTCTCCTAGGGTAGGGTTTGCCAAACGGATACCTTGCAAACCTATCGCGCCTATAACAGTGAATGCCGCCTCATCATCTGAAACATCATCCGGAATTTTTGCAACTAAGTTCTGTGGTATTGAAACATATTCCGCATGGTTTCCGTTAGAAGCCACTCGATCACCCACTTTAAAGTCACTAACTCCTTTACCAACCGCAATGACTTTTCCGACATTACAATAACCTAAAGGTAAAGGCTGCCCAAGCTTATTGAAAACAGCATCGAGAGTTGGTTTTAACCCATCGGTTTTTACCTTATCTAGAACCTGCTTTACCTTATCAGGTTGCTGGCGGGCTTTCTGTAAAAAATTAGCTTTTCCAAATTCAACTAACATTCTCTCGGTCCCTAATGAGACTAAGCTTCTTGTAGTTTGGATCAACACTTGACCAGCCTTAACAACTGGCGCAGGTACTTCTTCTAAAATAGTATTTCCGTTCTTGAGATCCTGAATAATTTGTTTCATTATGTTATTATTTAATAAGTAAAGCGGTCTTGCCTGAACTTGTTCTATATGGTTGATCTCGCTTTACATAAGTTATTTCTAGATTCAGATTCCTTTCGTCAAAAAATTTACTGGCTTCATCTACCTCAATTGAATCAGAAACAAAATGAATTTCAATCTTTCCTACTGAGATTTGTTTTACTTGAATAAATTTTGAATAATTAAAAATTTCGTGATGTCTTCCAAATATCAATCCTGTGAGATTAATCATTTTACCATTATTATCCAATATGAATTCTCCTTCTCTGCCTTTTGTTATTTTGAAACTATTAAGAATTCCTTCATCCGTTTCAATTTCCGATATTCTATCTCCTGTATCATACCTTATTAAAGGTGAAGCAAAATTATAATAACTTGTGGCAATTAACCGATAATCATTTTCCTCTGAGTTTAGAGCTTCTGAAAAACCATAAGTTCCAAAAGGCTCGTACTTAAATCGTTCCTCTTTCTCATAAGCTAAAATTGCCCTTTCAGTATGTCCATACCAAGAGATGGTCTTAACATTAAAAATTTCTTCAATAATTGCTCTATAATGCTCATGAGGATATTCAGAGCCCAAAAAAACCCCCCTAAGTCCTTTTTTTAACAAGGCTCCAAGTTCATTATTTTCATTTTTACAATAAATAGCAAAATCATAAATTGAACTAGGATAGCCATGGAGATAGCTAATTGTATGTTTTTTTAGAATTCTTTTTAGTTGATCTGCAACCAATTTGTACTCCGCATATATATCGACCGCAAAATGATTCCTAACAACATCATATTCGATCGCTTTCCTTAAATCACTTCTTCCTCCAAACATCAATTTAAAATCAGACACTTTATAATTTAACTTGCCCCATACATGATGCATATGGGCCCATTCATGACCCATTGAACTTGGTTGTATGTAAAAACTAAAGGGAGTACCAGAGGATCCACCAGTATTCACAATATATTTATCTGAAACGTATGAACTTCTGTCTTCAATGTCATATTCATTTAATATTGATTTTGATGTTAGAGGTATTTTTTGAATATCATCAAATAATTTCAATTTACTAGGGTGAAATCCTTTACTATCATAGTAATTTTTATAAAACTTGGTATTAGAATAGCTAAATTCCGTTAAATCTTTTATTCTATTCAATATAAAGGTCTGCTTTTCCCTTGCTGAAAGTCTCTCAAACTTCTTTATTTCTACTGCTCTCTTTTTATAAATAGTGGCAAGTCCCGGCCTTAACGAATAAGGAATTTTATTAACCAGCATTCCTATACTGGGTGGGATACATCTTAAATTTTCTTTAAGAAAAACGGCTATGCTCATTATTGGGATTTATAATCATTAAATATTAATGTATGGTCTTATATAATTCCATTACCTGATCTGCACTATTTTGAATAAAAACAGGCATTCGATTTTTATTTTCATATAGACAATCTAAAAAAGATTCTTTACTTGAATTTACGTAAATAAAACAACCTTCTGGGCGATCTACACAATCAGAAGCTATTACCTTTGTATTTAAATATAATGCTTCCTTAACCGATAACGAATCTCCATCAGATGTTGTTGCCCTTATAAATACATTTGACTTTTTTATTATTTCTACAAAAGAATGAGGTTCAGAAATAAATAGAATATTGTCGCTAGAAGCAAAAGCTGAATACTGTTCCTTTAATTTTCCCGATGGATCTGAAATTAAAAGACATGAATTAGGTATTGTCACGAAAATATTGAGCAAAAAATCGATCCCATATAAATCATTTCCATTCTCATCAAGCACATAATTATGAGCATTGGTGCAAGCTATTATATCCTTCTCATTTATTTTAAGGCAAAGTAGTTCATTTATCTTATTTGAAAGTTCATACTCGCTTTCCATTGGTGGGATAAATGCTGATATAAGTTGTACTTTATTTCGGCTATTAATTTTTTTTAGAGCATTTCTGTAGCTATAATCGTTTAATACTAAATTGCAAGATGAAAATTTAAGAGTCATAACATCAAAGAAACTATTAAATGAATATTTTCCGTGAAAAGTTATTATGACTTTCTTATTCATACATCTAAATAAAAATGTAGTTAAAAGTCTAACTATTTTATTGCTAAAGTGAGTATGAATTATTTTTGCTTTTATTATCTTACTGAAAGCTTCCCTCAACTTCTCCTTTTTATAATCAAAAAAGTCACATGGAACCTCCTTATTTAGCAATGTATAAACAAGTCTTGACAAATGAACAGTCACCCCCCCAATGGAGGTGGCATTGTTCCGACTAACAATATCCTCTTATCCGTCATCTAGAATCCAATTAAAACCTGGTATTTAATAGATTCCCATTCCTTAGCATCAATCGCTCCAGATAGCAATTTATTTACAAGGGAATTTGATAAATTTTCTCCGTGATTCAATTTGTAAATATTAAGAAATGCATATTCCTCCATTCCATAACTTAGAGCCTCCCACCTTAAGCTAGAAAAAATCTCATTACCTTTTCTATATATCAATGTATTATCGCTTGTAGGGATTTTTGTACTAATATCCCAAGAACCTCGTCCCTCGCTAAACTGTTTTAGACCAAGAGAGCCAACGGCAGAATTAACATCTGCATAATTCCATGCTCCTATACCCATTGCGTTTAAAGAAAAGGCCTTAATTCCAATCTTTTGATATAAGGAGGCCATTATATTCCGGCTACCAGCTGGAATTTCATACAACCAAAGAGCGGTAGTAGGCTTTTTAAGCTCATTAATTTTTTTTACGAACTCCATGCTACCAGAGTATACTTGTAAATACTCCAGTTTCTTTGCTAAAGGAATCGCATCGTAATTGCCTATTGTTGCAAAAAAAGGATTATTAATATTCTCTGATCTACACCAATCATATAATTCGCTTAGTGTTTTTACACTATTGCCTTTTGGCTCATCATAAGGATAGAGTAAAACATTTTGAGCTGGGATATTCAGATCGGCGAATATATTGGATACAACTTTATTCCATTTAAGAAAACTATCTTTCCACGAACTTGTTAAAACACTCTTTGTATTTTGATTATAACCAAGGTACAGTAAATAGTACTTAAATCTATTATTAGTTCCCTTCAAATACCCCCTTAACTTACTTAACCCTGCTTCACTAATATTCCCAACAGCGGGGAATAAGCCTGGAGGGATAACTAACACATTGGAGTTATGGCTAATTAAATCATCAACAATTTTTGATTTATTCCCCTTTGTCAAGAAGTTATAATCAAAATACGCCCATACATTCAAACTTAATGGATTTTGAAACTTAATATCAGATACTTTGATTTCTTTAGTTAGGATACAAGAGTCCTCGTCTGTATTTATCGTAATCTTTAAAGTCTCATTACCATATTTTACACCATAAAAACGAACTAAAAAATATTGGGTCTTGTTATAAGGTTGGAGTTCAGAACCCTCAACCGGAACCATTCTATCTAAAATATTTCTATTCTTATAGTCCGTCATAAGGGGTAAATAGTATATTTTCACACTTGCAAATTTTGAAAGTACATTTATGCCCTCAACTCTTTTTCCCTTTAAATTATTTACAGCTAGAAGTCTATAATTGGAACCACTTAATAAGACTGGAATAACATCATTTAACTTAACTTTTTGGAGATTATCCAAACGGTTATTCCATGGATAGTACCAGTTGCTTTTTTGTGCAAACGAAGATTCAATAAAAAAGAAGCTACACAATAATAAAAGTATTTTTTTCATATTATTTTTCAAAGTGGTTAACCCTTAATTACAAAATACATCCCAAGTAGTGACAGATATAAAAATAATGTTAAGAGAGCCAAATTTAATCTCATAGTTTTAGTAGCTCCCAAATAAACATTCATACTGGCTATCAAAATTATTGGATTGATCGCCATAATCCTTCTGGTGTCTGCGTTTACTGAAGCGCCAAGAATTAGGATGAGTGCAATAATAAAAAGAACAAAAAGTCTTCTATCTATTAATGCTCTAAGCTTTGCGGAATAAAGAAGTAGCAATAATTGGGCCCAAATAAAAAACCAAAATAAAGCGGCTATACTCAATGGAATAAACCCTAATCCTTCCTTATCTAAACCTACATAAAATGGGAAAGGCAACGTTTGTGAAAACAGTCCCGCAGCTATGTGGCGAATCCCCCAAGGCAATTTCAAAAGAGACGCACCCAAAGAATCCCCTGAAGCGACATCTTTTGAATAACCAAGATACACATCTGAGGTTGTATTTAACATATTGAAGAAATTTCCAATTTGATTACTAATTGCTAAAATCGCCAGTAAAAAAATTGGAAGGACAAGAACAAACTTATATTTTGAATCATTTTCTTCTAAATAAAGATATAAATAAGCGAATAGGAATATCAATGAAAATATACCATGTTCCGGGCGGAACAAAAACACTATTACCGATAAAGCCAAAAATAATGGAACTTTACTTAAGCTTTGCTTTGTGTAAAACAAATAGATCAATAATATAAAACAAAAACCAATAGGAACGTCTCTTACTAAAACGGCAGAGTAGAACAAAGAATAAGAAAGAAAGCCATATAATAAAGTAACAAAAAGTGCTTTTCTTTTATCAAAATAATGAGTGGCTATTATAAAAACATAAGGTAAAATCATTGATGAAAAAAACACAATGATTAATTTTTGAACAATAATACTGTTCCCATCTATATGATTTGTAACAAAAGCAATCATTCCAGAAATTAAGGCAAAAGCTTTCCAATCTGCACAGACGAAATCAGTGAAAGAAGTCAAAATCACATTCCACATTGTTGGCAACTCTCCTAGCATCGAAGCGTAATTGTAAAAATGCACAGAGTCCTTTGCATAAAAATAATCAACAAGCGGGCTTGACACATATGAATAATTACACGCTATCGAATATATACTATAAATAAGAAAAAACAGATAAAAAACATTAACAGAGGTAGTTTTATACTTTTTTATGGTTGTGGAAATTATTAATCTTCCTGTGAAAATCCAGAAACATGCCCAAATAAAAATTGACAGCCTATGCTCTAGAAACATCACTAGAGAAAAAAATAAAACGGAAAGCACCAAAATCAAAGTTCTATTCATCTACTGTTTTCTCAAATTTACAATCAAATTATGCGCCATAACCTTACTAGTAAAGCTACTTTTAAATTTCTTCAATGCATTCTGACCTAATTCCCTTCTAGCAGAATTATTAATTAATAGATATTTCATTTTCCCTTCTAGTTCATCCACATTAAATGAATCTACAATTGCACCTGTTAAACCATCTTTAACTGCCTCAAACACTCCACCCAAGTTCCCTGAAATTGATGGCACTCCACATGCAGCCGCTTCTATATATACTAGACCAAAGGATTCTTCCAACCTACTTGGCAAGACAAAAAGGTCCGCAATAGCATAATATTTAGAAAGTGTTTCTCTATCTACACCGCCAACAAAATTGACACTATTGCTTATTCCTAAACTTTCTGCCTGTTTCTTCAAACTTTCAAGATAACATCCATCACCAACAATCAGGAGAAAAACGTCGGAAAGTTCACTTAAAATCCTTGAATAGGCATCTAACACCTTATCTTGCCCTTTCATTTGAATTAACCGGGAAGCAGAAAGAAGTACTTTTTTACCTAAGGGTATCCCAAAAAAATTCTTTAATTCACTAATTTCATCTGGAGTTCTTACATAAAAGGTATTTTCATTTACCCCGTGCTGAACCAAAGCAATTTTATTTTTAAGTTCTGGCATAAACTTATTCCAAGTTTGTTTCTCATTTTCACTTACGGTAATCAAAAGTCTTTGTCTAGAAAATAATCGTTTTAATTTTCCACTTAAGCTAAAAAAGCGTATAAGCCTAGAAGGCTTGACAAAAAAAGAATTAATTTCATTTCCATGAAAAACACTAATAGACTTTGGAATTTCTTTCTTAAAGGACTGACTAAATACAGAAAATATTTTTTTTGCTCTACCATCGCTTAAAATAATAAAGTCATATTCTTTTATTCTTATAATTTTCTTTATTAAAAAGAAAAACTGCAAAAAATGCAGCCCATTTCGAGGGATAAAATCAAAGACATTAATATCATAGGAGGATTTTAAGCGATTTTTGATAACGGAACTTTCTTGCAAATGATTATATGTTACGATGTCAACATTACATTGATTCGATGCTAGACCTATTGCCATATCATGAGCATAAACTCCGGCCCCTCCAATAATAGGAGGGAATTCGTATGTTATAATAAGTACATTCTGACTATTCATTTCCATCTTCAACTAACCAAGCATTACAAACATAACCTTCTACACCTCGACTACTACTAATTTCACAGGGGTTCCCTCTTACTAAAGAGAAATCTGGGACATCAGTTGTAACATACGTTCCTGGGGCAATCAAAACATTATTTCCGACCTTTATATTTCCCACAATAACCACATTACTTCCAATCCAAACATTATTCCCAATTTTAGGAACTCCTTTAAGCCTACCCCTACTTACCTGACCTATGACCACACCTGGAGATATATTAACATTATCACCTATATGAGTCCCTCCATTTATTATTATATTCCCAAAATGGCCGATATAGAATCCCTTTCCAATTTTGGCTGAAAAAAACTGAAAACCATATTTATAGCTATAATGTCTAACGATTATGTAAAAGAGCCAATACAGAGGATTTTTTTTAGACAAAGTGGACTTAATTCTATAGAAAAACATAAATCTAAATCCTTCTACTAAAAAAAATGATTTTAAAAAAGTCCTTTTGTCAGTCTTTCCATAATAACGATAAAGATCTGATTTTATCAATTCAAAAACTCGTATCATATTTTTAATTAAAGCATTATATTGATATTCAATTTGAATGTTATCCTATTTAAACAATTTTATAATCTTCCCAACAAATCGAGTTCTTAAGCTTGAAGCATGGCTTTCTTTTCCCGAAAAATTAACAGAATGCATCATCACATAGCAACGATCCAAGATATTAACTAAAGCATTCTTATCAATTTTAATTGTTTTGTAATCCAAAACAGAGGCCAGATTATTAAAAACCCAAGCATCTGATCTAACCATATAAACATCACTCATCTTGTTGCCTTGAATACTGACAACGGGATAAAAATATTTCCCATTCCATCCACTGTCTATAATAAACTTGACTACCGATTCAATTACACGATCTATAGATTTAGGGTTATCTTTGAGAACACGATTTGCTAAAATTAAACCTGACAAGATTGAGCTAAATCCCCATAGATGAATGCCTCCACCAAAATCCTTAGGATTATTTGTATATGGAACTATCCCTTCTTGATCAAAAATATCAACTACATAATTTGCGGCATCCCTAATTAGTTTATCTTGCCTAAATGCCGGACATACCCTTTCAGCATATGAATGCATCTCTACCTGCTGCATTTGGTGATAGTTATCAATTTTATCTTTTTGAGGAGATTTTATATCCGTTCTCTTTTGGTCATAATATGGCCAAAATCTACCTAAATATCTATCTGAATTTAACAGATTTATATCCAAATACTTTACCATTCCATTATATATACAAATTAACTCACTATCATTAGTTATATTTAATATTCCAAGGTAGTATCCTAATGCCCCACAAACAAAACTGGTTCCATTATAAACCATTACATTAGACGTTGAATATGGAGCATACGGAATATAATATCCTTCGTCACCACAGTTTATTGCATATTTCTTAATCCAGTTTATGGATTTGTCACAAGAATCCCTAACCTTATCATTAAACCCAAAAACCCGACCATATTCTACTGTGGCTAATAGTCCAATCATTTCTGGAGATGTACTTTCTCCCTTTTTGTGAAGCAAGCCAAAATTAAAATCATATCCAATATCATAACCTCCGTCCTCTTGTTGTATGGTGTATAATATCTCGAAAATATCATCCGCCCTAAACTTCCATTTAGAATCACTAGTGAATTCATAAAGCTTAATACAACCCAATAGACTTTGGTAAATTGTCTGGCTACACCATTTCACAAATGGCGGGTTTAATATCGCCTTCTTTATAAGTTGTTTCATTTACAATATTTTTCTGATACTTTACCTATTATTCTACCTGGAATACCAACAACGATTGAATCCTCTTCTATGTTTTTTGTTATTACAGACGATGCGGCTAACAAACATGATTTTCCAATTTTAACACCAGAAGTTATGGTAACCCCACTAGCGATCCAAGAACCAAAACCAACTATGATAGCCTCACCTACTCCTGGGGCAAAACGAGCACTACCATCTTTAAAGGTATGGTTACTACTAATTATTCTAACATATGGCCCTATAAGCACCTGATCCTCAAGAGTTACCCCCCCTCTCAACCCGCTTATCCAAGACCCGTGACCTATATATACATCATTCCCAATATTAATGTTATTTAGATGTTCGAGTTTAACTTGCAGGCCAACTTGAAAATTAGAACCACATTGTTTTAAAAAAGGTCTATACAGAAATCCCCTAATCATGCATCCGTAAGAATTTTCTGGGAACAACTGACCAAACAATTCAATAAATCTTAAAGGAAAGTATTTGAATGATAGAAGTAACCCAAAAATAAAAACTAATATTTTTTTTATCATGATGTATTATTTTGATTTTATTAACGATCTTAATTCTCCGAACGAAAATTTATAATATTTGAAAACTATTATAAGTGAGCTCATTAGTATAATTAATCGGAAAAGAAGATTAATATCCGCAACTGTAAAAATGCAAACAGCAATAACCACTAGAATAGCTTGACTAAATAAATAATCTCGATTTATCCCTATTTTGTTATTTATATATTTATTAATTAAATAAAAAAGTCCCACTTGGCCAATAAAAATAGAAATAGATTTACCTATAACAATTCCTATCAATTTATAAGTACTCAACAAATAAACACTCCCCATTAAAGTGATGATAACTAGGCAACTATTAAGAAAGAAAGATTTACTAAGATTTTTAGCCAATAAGATCATACTATTTATATTCCCAATACAGGCAATATTGTATCCAATTAATAATACACAAAAGGACAAATCATAAATCCGTCCTTTAATGTGAAAAGTGTTTAAGATATAGGAAGAAAAACACATTAAAATTACAGATATAACTAAATTTATAACAATAATTATGCGCCCAACCTTATTATAAGTTTGAATTAGAAGTTTTTCATCTCCTTGATGAATTATTTTAGAAAATGATGCTAATAAAACTTGCCCAATTTTTAGCGGAATAAATCTTACTGTTTCGACTAATTGTATTATAATAAAGTATCTTCCTAGTTCTTTAACATTTAATATTTTTAAGACAAAGATTTGATCTATATTTTGATATAAAAACGTAATTATTGTCATTAAATGAATAAAAAGTGAAAATGACCAAAAACCCCTAGGAATAAAGAAACCAACAGAGTTTGAATTAAAATGCCTTCGAATCTTGAAGGTTCCAATAATAATCATTAACACACTTGACAGGATAATAATACTTGATAGAAACATTATCAGCGAATCTTGATATTTCAAATTCAATATTGGTATTTTCAAGAAAATTAGGAGCAATATAATTCCTGTATTTAAAAAATTAGGCAGTTGAGTTATAAACGAAGCTGATTTATAATCTGCTTCCCCTTGCAAAAAATAAACCAAAATCTGCGCAACAATTACAGGCACCGACATTAATAATACATATATATTTTGGGATGACTTAATCTTATTATTCGTCAGATATTCAATAGACTGAGGGAATAACAACAAGACTAAAATGCAAATTAATAACAGCAACATGCATACGGCAGAATAAAATGTCAAAAAAGAGAATCTATCCTTCTTTAGGTCTATTTTAGGAACAAGATTAGTTAAAACTGATGATCCACCGAAAACAAAAAAAGAAGTTATCAAATTAAAGAGAATCATTGTTAAGGCAAAATCAGCAACATATGATCCTGTTGGATCATAGTAAGTAAAAAGCCAATTTCGTAATATAGCAATTGGACCTCCAATGAAAGAAAATAACAATACCCAAAAAGCTCCCCTTTTTATTTCTTTTGTAATATTTGTCATTTACTCCAACTTTAACGTTTCATTTACCATAGTATTCCAGCAAAAATGTTTTTCAATATATTCGATATTTTTGGCCCGCATATTTTCTTTAATGCTAGGATCTATCGCTATTAATGCTTGTATGGCATTTGATAATTCTATTGCAGAAAATTCGTTTACAACGATTCCATTATAATCGTTAATGACAATTTCATCGATGGCAGTTTTAAAGTCAGGATTCTTCCCAAAACCAACTACTGGTGTTCCACAAGATAACGATTCAATAAGGACTTGTCCAAAAGTCTCAATTTTGGTCGGTAAAACAGTAAGTTCGGCCTTTGAATATAACAATGGTAAATACTTTTTATGTGCTCCCAAGAAAAAAACTTTATTTTTCATTCCTTTACTCTGAACATACTGTTTTAAAAAAGGTAAATAAGGCCCATCACCCACAATATTTAATCTAACACCATTTAAATTTATAAAGCTATCTATTAATATTTCTAAGTTTTTCGCTGGAGCAATTCTTCCAACATATAGAACATACTTATCCTTTATTAGAGGAATTTCATTCAGTACTTCCTCAGGATATTGCTGTACATCGAAAATAGTTCTATCTACACCTGGCTGAATAACATGAATTACTTTACTCTTAATTCCTGTTTCTTCTAAAAGTTGTTTTTTCATCATCTTACTAAAAACAACACCAATTATTTTTGGGGATCCCATTAGGTTCCTATCAATACGCGATAACGAATATCTGTCCAAAATTTTTAACCCCTTAAAAATAGTTCTCTTAAAAAAACGATAACTACTTAAGTTTGAATACAAGCCATCAACGTTTAAGTTACTTGTAGTAGAAAAAATATGCTTAACCACCTTAACTCTATTACATCTTATAAGTCCAGCAGCAACAATCGAATTTCTAGACCAAATTTGGTCCGGATTATATGAATCTATTACTTTTTCAATTGCTATGGACGCTATATTTTTTATCCGTTTATGTAAAATATATGAAATTTTACTGCTCTCAAATGCGTACCTATAAACTGGAATTCCATCAACATTTGGATATTCATAAGCTCCATCAAAAGCTAATATAGCAACCTCATAACCCTGCTCCTTTAAACTCTTGGCTATATACCTTAAAGATGTTTCTACACCCCCGACTTTTGGAAAATAATATAGGCTGACTAATAAAATTTTCATATTCCTTTTTTCCCATATAATACTACCACATGGATAAACACCCTTTCGTAGTAACTTACATCACCAAAACGCTATAAATAAAGATTCAAGAGATAATATACTACTGAAATTATAGCCTGCCGTCTACTATCGCTCTATCTAGGCACGCCTTTGTATCAAAAATTACCCCATTATCTCGTTTTATCTTGTTATAGTCAATTTTTAAAAAATCACTATGTGCAACAGCAACTATAATAGAATCATAGATGTTTCCATCTATTAAACTATTTAAAATATCGATTCCATACTCGTGCTTAACCTCGTTAGCATCCGCCCAAGGATCGTAAACATCAACATCCAATCCAAATTGAACTAGTTCATGATAAATGTCAACCACCCTTGTATTGCGTACATCGGGACAGTTTTCTTTGAAAGTAATTCCTAATATTAACGCTTTTGATCCTTTAATTTTATGGTCCTTCTGGATCATTAATTTGACTACTTTATCCGCGACAAAGGGGCCCATATTATCATTAACACGACGTCCCGATAAAATCACTTGGGGGTGATATCCTAATGACTGAGCTTTATGAGCCAGATAATAAGGATCAACTCCAATACAATGGCCACCTACCAATCCAGGTTGATATTTGAGAAAATTCCATTTAGTTCCCGCTGCATCTATTACATCATTAGTATCGATCCCAATTCTGTCAAAAATCAAAGACAATTCATTAACAAATGAAATGTTTACGTCTCGTTGTGCGTTTTCAATTGCCTTAGAAGCTTCTGCTACTTTGATACTAGGAGCTTTGTGTGTTCCAGCAGTTATTATAGATCCATATAAATCGTCAACAAGATTGGCAATCTCAATTGTTGAGCCAGAGGTGACCTTTTTAATCTTTGTCAATGTATTTATTTTATCGCCAGGATTTATTCTCTCTGGCGAATATCCCGCGAAAAAATCTTTATTGAATTTCAATCCTGAAACTCTTTCCAATACAGGAACACATTCATCTTCTGTACAACCTGGGTAAACAGTAGATTCATAGATAACTAAATCTCCTATTTTCAAAATGCTCCCTAGCATCTCTGAAGCCTTAATCAATGGCTTCAAATCTGGTGCTTTAAATTGATCTATAGGCGTGGGTACAGTAACTATAAATATGTTATAATTCCTCAAGTCTTCCTTGTTAAAAGAGAACGACAGACCAATACCTAATGTCTCCTTTTTTTTATTGATTGCGTTACTCAAGTCTTGAAGGTTTGCTTCTTTAGTTCGATCTTCTCCCTGACTAAGCTCATAAACTCTAGACTTGTTGATATCAAATCCCAAGACATCATAGTTTTTACTAAATTCTATCGCTAGTGGCAATCCCACATATCCTAAGCCAATAACGGCAATTTTTGAACTACGAACAGTTATTTGCATTGTTGATTAATATTAAAATCGTTTAATTATATCTTTAAAAATAGCCTTGATTGTTCTATTACTATATTGGTTATCATCAGAATAATAACCGTAACCATATCCATATCCATATCCATATCCATATCCATGGCTTCCTCCCAATTTTACCCCATTTAGAATTATATTGAGCTTAGGAAATTTTTTATTGCGAAATAATACATTCATATTACTTATCTGATTCTTAAAGGTTACATTTTGTCTAACTAAATAAAATGTAGCATCTGCTAACTTGGCAAGAATCTGTGCATCTGTAACTAACCCAACTGGTGGGGTATCAATAAATACTTCATCAAAGTTTTCCTTTAAGTAATTTATCAAAATATCGATTTCAGGTTGAATCAACAACTCAGATGGGTTAGGCGGAATTGGACCAGATCCTATTACGAATAAATTCGAATTTATTCCAGAAGGCTGAATTATATCTTCTATTTCGGCCTTCCCAATTAAATAATTGCTTAAGCCAGTTTTATTTGCTAAATTAAGATACTTACTTACCTTGGGTTTACGTAAATCCAACTCTAACAGTACTGTTTTTCTATCACTAATAGCTAAAGCAGCCGCAATGTTAGTAGAGACAAAACTCTTCCCTTCCCCAGACATACTAGATGTCAATAGTGTGACACGTCCCTTACCTGAAGGATTTTGTTTTCCGTGCAAGAATTGCATATTAGTACGAATTGCGCGAAACTGTTCTGCAATTGCTTTACGACTATGTGCATTGACAACAATCGATTCGGTCCCTTCATTGTACAAAATTTCCCCCAAGATAGGTGCTTCTGTTAATTTATTTATATCAGATGAACTTTCTATTTTATTGCTCAATAAATCCTTGGCGTATAAATAACCAATAGGCAAAATAACTCCTAGAATCAGTGCAGTTAAAAACACAATTTTTCGCTTAGGATTAATGGGAGTTTTTGATGCAAATGCAGGATCTACAGTTCGACTATCCGCAACCGTAGAGGCATAAGATAACACAGCTTCTTCCTTTTTTTGTAACAAATAAAGATATAGTGTTTCCTTTATTGATTGTTGCCGTTTAATACTAATAAATTGACGTTCTTGACCAGGTAATCGTTTGATAGAATTTTGATATTGATCATTATAGCCTTGGAGTTCCCTTTTGGTATTAAGTAGTGAATTTGAGATATTTTCTACTGTTGAAAGAATTCCTGCTCTAGTAGTTTCAATTTGCTTCTCTATTGGCCCTAACAATGGATTCCCGGGTTGAGTGGTGGCCAATAATTTATCATGCTTGAGTTGCAAGTCACTCAATTGAGTGACTTGGCCTAACAATACAGGATCATTAATCCCCATAATACTAGGCAATTTCTCTCCTGCAGAATTAGATGTCACATACCTTTGAATATCTTTAACAACACTTATTTGCAATTCAACTTCATTAATCTTAGCATCATTTGACTTAACATTTTCCAAATACAATTGGGCGTCACTAGTTAGATCTGTTAATCCTCTACTACTTTTGAAACCTTCCACATCTTTTTCCACATCATTAAGCTCCCCGCTAATAAGCTTCAACCTCTCATCAATAAATACCATGGTACTTTGGGTAGTTTTATTTTTATCTGCTAGCGAAGCTTCATTATATACCTGGATCAAAGTATTCAAAATATCTTTCCCTCTTTTAGGAACAGTTGTTTCAAAGCCTAAATTTAGTACAGTTGACTGCTTGCTAGATAAAGCAACATTCAGAAAGCCTAAATAACGATCCACAACAAGTTGCGGATCATAAATGGTTATATTTAGTTCTTTCTTCTTCCACCCCTTAAAATTCTGATTAGTTGATATTTTATAAATACCTAGCGAGTTACGTTGCAACTCATTTAAGGTTCCGGTTATTCTTTTTCCAGTCTCTTGTTCTTCCAATAAATAAGTATCCTTAGATGGGAAAGTTAAAGCCAATACCTTACCATACCACAAACTATCCATTTGAACTACACCAATATCCACTGGCTTAATAGAATATGCATCGGAATTGATCACGCGCCCCTCTGCTTTGTAACCAATACTAAGATTCAGCCTATCTACAACTTTACGCATTAACGTTTTAGATTTAAGGATTTCAATCTCATTATCAACCACCTTTGAGCTACCGAAAAGATCTAACTCATTTAATAAATCCCCCCCACTAGGCACACCACCTTTTTTGTCGTCCTTAATAAGTAAAGTACTATTTACTACATAAACAGGCTCAGCATATCGCAAATAAAAGAATGCGAGCACTAGAAATAGCAATATGCTCAACATAAATACAGGCCAATGAAAAATATATTTGTTTAGAGTTTCTCTGATATTAATTGTCTGCTCATTCTCAGTAATAACGGAATTACCGTTGACATTATCTTCACTATTCATAAATCAATCTTAAAAACGGGAAATTAATAATGCAAGTACAGACAAAGCAGAAAGTATAATACTTACATTCCTATAACTTGAATCAACACTAGCATATTTAGCATTACCAGGCTGAACATATAACAGATCATTATTTTGCATATAATAATAAGGAGAATTAAAGAGTTCTTTACTTTGCATATTTAATCTAATGTATTCTCTTTTGCCTTGTTTCTCCCTAATTAGAAGCACATTAGTTCTAACAGCTGTAATATTTAAATCACCCGCCATGCTTATAGCCTCAGAAACAGTAACTCTCTCATTTTGAATAGGATAAACCCCGGGACGCGCCACATCTCCTAGCACATTAACTTTAAAATTCACTAAGCGTAGGCTCACTACTGGTTCTTTTAAATAAGCTAACAACTTATTTTGAATTAACTCTCGAGCTTTTATTGTTGTTAAACCTTCTACTTTAATATCACCAATTAAAGGCAACTGAATAGCCCCCTCTTGATCTACTGCAAATCCATTTGCTGTAAGCATTGGATCAATGGATGACGATCCATTTCCTTGAGAAGAACTTGTATTACCTAAATTAAAAATTGCGGATGCTTCTGGATTCAAACTAGAAACTGTAATTGCCAAGATATCATTCTTCTCGATCTTTAATACAGTTTTATTGCTAATCTGTTCTGTAAGTACGCTATCAACTGGCAAGTCCTGAAAATAAGGCACCGACTTATATTTTACGCCGCAAGAACTCATAAATAGAATTGCAGCAATCAAGTAAAAGGATTTTCTCATAGGCTTTCTAGCACATTTTTTAAATTTTTCAAAGATAACACTTAAAATTTACTCATTAATGATAAATAATCATTAATTCAGAGTACAACACTATACAAATTGTCTTTGTTTATAATTCAAACCCCCATTCACAAATTCCATACCATAAAGTCTTAAATTTTATACTTAGCTTCGTATTTGATTAATTATTCTAAAAAAAAGAACATGTTTTTTTTCAACAGATCCAGTAAATCCAAGTACACAGATTTTAGCTCAATTGGCATTGATATGCACTCACACCTGATTCCAGGAGTGGATGATGGTGCAAAGGACGTACAAGATAGTATTCAATTAATTTCCGGATTAAAAGAGTTAGGCTTTCAACATCTCATTACTACACCGCATACTTTACAAGACATACATCCCAATACTTCTGAAACCTTAAAGGACGGACATTCAAAATTGGAAGGTAAACTACCTGATGGAATTACATTAAATCTCTCCTCAGAGTATTACCTTGATGAACAGTTTCAGAATCAGCTAAATGAGGGTGGTATAATGCCCCTACATGGCAACCGGTTATTGGTTGAATTTAGTCAAATATCAAGACCTCACGATCTTGAAGAAGTATTCTTTGACCTAGGGATTAAAGGATATCAAGTAGTACTGGCTCACCCAGAACGATATTTGTTCTTTCACAAACAATTCGATTATTACAAACGAATTAAAGAAATGGGAGTAGAATTGCAGGTTAATGCATTATCCTTTACTGAGCATTATGGTAAGCACATCAAAGCAATTGCTGAAAAGTTAATCGAAAAGGATATGATTGATTTTATCGGTACAGATATTCATCATGTGAGACACTTGGACAGTCTAAAGAAAGTCCCAACCAGCAAACACTTTGCAAAATTGGTAGAAAGCGGGTTACTTAAAAACAGAGAATTAATATAAAAGCATTTACCAGGCGTTTTTATTCCCAACAAGAATTTGCCATATGGTTAAGAAAGTAATCTTTAGATCCAAAAGGAGCGACCAATTCTCAAGGTACCAGATATCTGCATCAACCCGTTCCTCCATAGAGCCATCCTCTCTGGTTTCACCACGCAATCCATTCACCTGTGCCCATCCGGTTATTCCAGGTAATAGAAAATGGCGTACCATAAACTGATCTATAAGTGCCGAATACTCTGCGGTATGCTGTAACATGTGCGGCCTTGGCCCTACAACCGACATATCACCCATTAACACATTAAAGAACTGTGGCATCTCATCAATACTATTCCTTCGCATAAAAGCCCCGATCTTTGTAATCCTGCTATCTTCCTTACTTGCTTGCTTAATATCAGAATCACCATTCACACACATACTCCTGAACTTCCAGCAATAGAAAGGTTCATTATGTTTTCCTGACCTTAGCTGCTTGAAAAAAACAGGACCCTTCGACTCCATCTTAATCAAAATAGCCATTAACGGTACCAACCAGCTCATCACAAAAATTACAACCAGCAACGAAAAAACAATATCAAAAATCCTCTTCACAACCTGGTTGATCATGATCTCTAAAGGCTCTGTTCGCGGACTAAGCACCGGCAAATGACCATACAACTGAACCATTACGTTCTTCTTAAAATAGTCTTTTACATCTGGCACCAGTTTAAAACGGATCATTTCCTTATCCGCACGGCGCATCAACTGGTTGATTTTACCAATAGCCCGATCGGGCAAAGCACAATAAACTTCCCTTATACTGCTCTCACGCACATAATCAATACATTCTTCAACACTTCCAAGAATATTCACCTCGTTACTCTTAAGAGCCGGATTGTCATCAAAAAAGCCAACCACCCGGTATCCCAGATGCGTATTCTTCTCCATGTACTTTCTCAGGTCAACGCCCAATGGCCCTGCCCCCACTATAACCACCTTTTTGTAATTGATCATTTTTGTCCTGCGCGAACGGCGAAGTAAAAGGAACCCTATTTTCACAAACAAAAGCAATGGAATAAATACCAGCAATGCAATTCCCATCAGCTTCCCGGAAATGCTAAAGTCTTTTATTGCAAATAATAAAATTGAAATAACGACTATAAAAAGCAATAATGACCCTAAAGTTTGCCTGATGGTTGGGATGGCATCTTTAACGAAAATGTCATTGTACAAACGGGTGATCTGGGTTACATTAAACCAGACAAAGTTAATCAGCAAAATATGAAGCAGGCTCGGATCTACACCTGTATACCCTAAAGTATGGTGCGTAATTGAATATCCAAAAAAGATAGACAGGTTAACCAGAAAAAGATCTAATAATATACTTATGGCTTTGTAGTAAGTACCGTACTTATCTATCATTTATCTGAATTTTGTTCTATTTTAATTTTATTTGGCCAAAAATATGGATTAAATCCACAAATGAAGCGTTTTAATTAGGCAAAATATATGGATTAATTATTGCTGATAATATCCTAAATTTGTCCGTCATCTATTATAAAAAACTTGAAGCAATACTTTATAGGTTCTTACAAGCGCCTTAAACAAACCAACATTTTATCTAACTTCATCAACCTAAGTAGCATACAGCTTTCCAACGCCTTGTTACTCATGCTGATCTATCCTATAATTACGCATATTATAGGAATTGAAGCCTTTGGGTTTGTTATGCTTGCCAATACCTTTTCAGGGCTCGCTAGTATCGCTATCAATTATGGTACCAATCAATCAGGAATAAGAGACGTCGCGATAAATATAAAAAATCCTTACGAGCTCCGAAATGTTTTTTATGTAACGTTCTGGATGAGAGTCCTCATTTTTATCCTGTTTATATTAACAGTTATTGGAATGCAATGGCTAAACATTAAATATTATACATTTATTGTTTTAGCCATACCCATAGTTATAGCCGAGGTTTTAAATCCTTTATTCTTCTTTACCGGAACCGAAAAGCTAAAACTATATAATATAGCCAACCTGATCTCTAAAGCGGCCATCATTGTATTGGTTATTGTAGTGATAAAAGGGCCGGAGGATGCTAAATGGGTAAACCTGATTATGGGTACCTCTTCATCCTTAACCTATATCGCGCTTTTGGGATATGCCATGTATCAGCATAAACTCACTTTTTTGATTCCCAAAAAGCAGGAAATGTTAAAAATCGGCAAGGAGAACTTTTACTTAACCATCAATAGCGTTTCCGTTCAGCTTCAGCAATCCTTAATGGTTTTTGCCCTCGCCAAATGGGGAAGCCCGGCCTGGCTTGGCGCCTACTCGCTTTGTGATAAAATTATATGGTCGTCCAGGATCATGATCATCTCTGTATCAAACGCCATCTACCCTAAAGCAGCCCAGTTTTATCAGGAAGGACCCAAATTATGGGAGGCATATATGAAGCGCATGAAAGGCTTGATGGCAATGATATTTTCTTTCGGATCACTCCTGCTGTTTATTATGCCCGGCTTTTTTATTCACTTAATTTCGGGTGAACATAATGATATGGCCATCAGTTTTCTCAGAATTATGGCTTTTGTTCCCGCTGTTGCAGCCTTTAATTCACTCAACGTTGTTGATCTGCTTCTGAAAAACAATACAAGGTCTATTTTTAACATCTCTATAATTCTTTTTATTATAGCATGCGTTGCCTGTTTCTTTCTGATGAACATTGCCAACTACCACTGGCTGGGGCTATATACTTTAATCGTAGAATGCAGTGCTTTAGCAATGTACGAGTATGTTATAAAAAAATCCGTAAACTATGACGCCCACAAACTTGCCTAAATCAATCGCCGTTATTTTAATAAACTGGAATAGTTATGAATATACCCACAACTGCATCCGGTCTTTAAACAATATGGGTTTTAAAGATTTTGACATCATACTTGTTGACAATGGATCAATGGATGGTTCGGATAACAAACTGGTTAAAGATTTTCCGGACATTATTTTTCTGAAGATAGTACACAATATAGGCTTTACAGGGAGCAATAACCTTGCGCTAAACTATTGCATTAACAGAGGGTACAAGTATTCAATGATGTTAAACAATGATACTATTGTTGAACCTGACTTTTTAGAGGTCCTCTACAACTACATAGAAAACAATCCTGATGTGGCTGCCGTACAACCTAAAATTTATTTTGAGCACGACAGGGGTCTGTTATGGAATGCAGGTTCCTATTTTAACAATTGGACAGGCCAGGCATCAACAGAAGGTTACAACAAAAGAACAACACCCAATTCAGATAAACTTAAAGAGGTAGACTGGATTACCGGCTGTGGCCTTTTAGTACATACGGACCTTTTAAGAACTGCAGGACTGTTAGACGAAAGCCTGTTTATGTATTATGAGGATGTTGACCTGTCTTTCAGAATAAAAAAATCAGGACTTAAATTAATGTACGTGCCCGATAGCGTTATATACCACATTGCGGGGGCTGCCTATAAAACAAAAAAGAAAACCAAAGAGGGAATTGTAAATCCTATTGTGCATTATCATAATGCACGCAATCAAATATGGATGATCAAAAGGTATTTAACCCCCTTGCAAAAGCTCACTGCATATCCTTATACATTTATGTACTTTGGGGCTGTACTTGTTTATTTCCTGTTAAGGTGGCGTCTGGTAAAATTTAAAACTTACCTGAAAGCAATTAAAGATGGCCTAAGTGGAAACATGACTGATAAATACGCTTTCGATCCTGAAGTTTAACCTGCCATATAGAAAGCGGCAAGCTCATCCCATGCTTTTTGGGCATCAAAACGGCTTTCTATTTCCACAATCTTATCTGAATTAAACAAGGTTAAGGGTTCAGAAAAATCCTTCTGCTCATTGTTCAGCACTATACAGTCTTTATTAAGCCGTGTACTCATTTCATAAGCTACCCTTGCAGCAAAGTCACCCTGTGTCTCTATATATCCTGAAGGAGCTAAGCTCATTACCGGATCCTTTGACACCGCTACCTGCTCTATAAAATAAGCGTAATAACTAGCCAGCAATTCCACATGAATGTTGTCTCTTACATAGTCAGGAGTATTTACTGACCTGCTTTCATTATTTAACCAACCCGTGATCAGGTAATTCAGAAACCTCTTCTCTTCAAAGGCACCAAATGGGTTACTGATAATGAACTTGCCAATATTTACATCAAACTGCCTTGCATAGTAATGAAAAAGATCGGAGCTGATAGATTTTGAAAGTCCATAGCCCGAAAAATGCTTTTGGGACTGGTTGCTATCATCAACCTTGTTAATATCTTCAAATACGGAACCGGTAATAACAAGTTTACAGCCCGTATCTTTAAGCGCTACAAAAACAGTATGGATATTTAAGGTATTTGCAGCAACTGCTTTTACAATATCGAAATCTGCTTGCTTGTAATTGGTAACTTCTGCTGCATGGTGACAAAGCACATCAAACTTTTCTTCTTTAAGCAGTTTAATAAATGTATTGTCGCCAAATTTACATCCATACACCGCATGCACATCTTTACCTAATAACCCGATCCTTTTTAAACGTTCTGGCGGATATGCCCCTGCATTTTCCCTGGTAAAAATAGCAGTAACATCATGCCCTTCAGAAATCAGTTTAGTCGCAAACCAATATCCTGTAAAAGAGCTGGCACCGGTTAATAATATCTTCATGATTACTTCAAATGATAGTCTTCATTAAAATCAGGATGATTCAGGTCTTTCTCTGAAACCACAACAGGCGTTGCAGGCCACTGTATATTGAATTTAGGATCGTTGTAACGAACTCCTCTTTCATATTCAGGTGCATAAAAGCCAGTACTCAGGTAAAATGCTTCTGTATCTTCTTCTAAAGTGATAAATCCATGCGCAAATCCTTCAGGCACATACATCATGGTCCTGTTCTCGGCACTAAGCTCCTGACCAAACGATTGGCCAAAGGTTTCTGAGTCTATTCTAAGGTCTAATATCACATCATACAAAGCCCCCTTAATGCAGCGTACCATTTTTACTTCCGCTTTTGGTGCAAGCTGATAATGCATCCCTCTAAGTGTCCCTTTATCTTTACTTAAAGAATTATTGATCTGTACTATTGCCGGATTCAACCCATGTGCTTCAAATTCGTTTACACAAAAAGCCCTGGCGAAAAAGCCCCTCTCATCTTCCCGCTTTTCCAAATGGATCAGGTAAGCTCCTTTAAGTGGTGTTTCTACAAATTTCATGCTTCTGCTTTGATCTTATTAATGGTGTGTTTCAATTTCCTTAACCTTACATACTTGTCGCCATCAAAATCATCCTGATTAAAACCGTTCGCAATGTATTTTTTATACAGCTCATCCATTCCCGAACGTAAGGTATAATCAAGTTTAAAATCAGGTACCAGCGTATTTAACAGGTCAAAATTGACCCGGTAATTTCTTGGATCGTCACCCACTTCTCCGGTAAATTTAATAAGTGCCGATGGCATAAGCTCCTGAACATAGTCGGCAACATCTTTTACCTGGTAATTTTCCCGGTTGTCACCAATATTGATTGCTTTATTAAATACCAGTTCTTTATTGGCCATCATCAAATGAACGAATGCCTTTGCAATATCACTGCAATGAATCAAAGGGCGCCATGGTGATCCGTCACTCATAATTCTGATCTCTCCTTTCGAATGGGCACAACCCAGCAGGTTATTCACTACCAGATCTATCCGCAGCATTGGCGAATACCCATAAGCAGTAGCATTTCTAAGATATACCGGTGTAAAATCATCATCTGCCATTAAAGAGATCTGTTTCTCAGCCTCTATCTTGGATACCGCATAGGCAGATACCGGATTAAGCGGATCTGTTTCCGAAAGGTCAAGCTTATCGCCCTTTCCATAAACCGAACAGCTGCCCGAGAAAAGGAACCTTTTAACTCCTGCCTGCTTTGCCAGCCTGGCGAGCTCAACCGATCCTTTTAAATTCACATCGTAAGTGATTTGTTCATCTAGATCCCCCATCGGGTCATTAGAAATTGCCGCAAGATGCATCACACAATCATGCCCGCTCAGCTCTTCAGGGGTTAAATCCCGGATGTCTTTTATCAATTCCTTATCAGGTCTTGTAAAAGGTTCAAATTCACATCCTTCAAAAAGATCAATATCACATCCGGTTACCTGATGCCCAAGGTCCTTTAGCTGCTTTACCAAATGCACACCTATATATCCCAGATGGCCGGTTACAAATACATTCATAATTATTAATTAAATCCAGGGAGCTTCATTTTTTTCAAGAAGCTCTGTGAGGTAATCTCTGTCTCTTTGGGTATCCATACATGCCCAAAATCCTTTATGTTTAAAAAGGTTAAGCTGACTGTCTTTAGCAAGATTTACAAGCGGATTTTTCTCTAACACGCAGTCTTTATCTTTAGAAAGGTATCCTAAGAATTCCTTTTTAAAAAAGAAGAACCCCCCGTTAATCCACTTTTCATTAAATGCAGGCTTTTCAGAAAACTCCACTACCGTGTCCTGATCAAGCTTAATTTCTCCAAACCTTGATGGTGGATTTACCCCAAGCACGGTACCGATCTTATTGTGCGACAAATGATAGTCGAAATGTTCGTTCAGATCTGCATCGCATAAACCATCTCCATAGGTAACACCAAAATGTTCTGATCCGTTCAGGTATTTCTCTGCCGCAATCGCAATCCTTCCTCCGGTCATGGTTTCCGCACCTGTATAAGCAAGGGTAACATCCCAGTCAAGATTATGGTCTATAGATAAAATCTTTTTGGTATTCGTATTGAAATCAATAGAAAAGTCGCTGTTCAATTCAGAATAACGCAAAAAATAGTCTTTTATAACTTCCGATTTAAACCCGGTACACAATACAAATCTCTTAAAGCCATATTTGGCATAAGAATTCATAATATGAATTAAGATTGGGTTTTCTCCAATTGGAACCATTGGTTTCGGACGAAATTCCGTTTCTTCTTTGATTCGTGTTCCAAGGCCTCCGCATAATATAAAAATTGGAATATTGTTTCTCATAAGCGCCGGTAAAGTTATTTATTCTGATCAATATATTTATAGTTTTAGGTTTTATCGTATAGTTTTAACTTATTTTGCAAAACTTATAAATAAAGAGGACAAAAAAACCGGTAATGATAATTTTCCCCCTGATATTTCTTTTATCCTTTATGTATGCTACTGCAGACATTTTTAAGGGCAACAGACAGGGCGTATTGTTATTTTTCATTTTCGGGCTCTCTATTTATACCACAACCATGTCCCTCTCTTTTGTATTGGGATTTAAGTTTTTGATTCCCGTATTTCAGCCTTTTAAAGAACTGCTGGTGCTTACCATTTTAGGATTGGGTATTTACCAGATGAAAGAAAAAATTAAGCTGAACATGGTGGATTACCTTCTGGGGGGATATTTCTTTTACACTTTACTGTATGTAGTAATACCTCTTGGCGATTTTGGCCTTTCAGATCGCTTATCGGCTTTCAAGAGCATGTCCTTTTTTCCTTTAATTTACGCTTCCGGACGACTCATTGCTGCCGAAAAAGTAAACCTGGGCAAATACTTCCATTATATCCTGATTGTTGCCGTTGCAGCCACAGGGGTACTCATTTATGAGCTGATTTCAGATCAGCATTTCCAGACGGTTACCGGGTATGCTGATTACAACTTCTATTATTTTGGTCAGGAACCAACCGGTAACTACGGCTTAACATGGACATTTGAAACAGAAACCGGATTTCGCAGATTTGCCAGTTTCTTCTCCAATCCGCTTGAATATGCCGCTGCCACACTCCTGGCGCTTGCCGTTATTGCAGCATTATATACAGACGATGACAATAATTTAAAAATCAGTGCATTTGGTCAGCTCGCCCTGGCATCAAGCTTTATCGCTATTGTTGCCGCCTTATCAAGAGCTCCCCTCGCCAGCTACTTTGCCATGATTTATGTGTATGCATTTATTACCAGCAAGCGTAATATCCTGAAAACTTTCCATTACGGGTTTATAGCAGCTGTGCTTTATTTTATTTTTCTGATCCAAAATGAGGACATTTATAGTTTCGTAGTAGATACAATCACCTTTCAGAACGCATCCAGCGTAGGACACATTATAGAATGGCTTGCCGGAATAGATGCAATGATAAGACAGCCATTAGGCTTGGGATTGGGAAGTTCCGGAAAAGTAGCCGGTATGCTTGGGCTTAATGTTGGTGGCGAGAACCAGTTTATCATTATTGGTGTGCAGGCCGGAATAATTGCTTTGATACTTTATTTGCTAATACATGCCTACCTGATGGTTTACACTTATAAATGGATTAAAATATTAAAAGGGAACGAAAGAAAAATTGCGATCATGCTCTTCCTTTTTAAAATTGGAAGTATTGTTCCCCTGCTAACCACAAACTTCGAAAACTATTCTTATGTAATTTATATCAGCTGGTTTTTGTCGGGTATTTTTATCAACAGCATCACCGCTAAAAGTATTTCCAATGGCTAAAACAATTGTAGTAGGCCTGGATATTAGAGACCTGAGGATTGCCAAAACAGGCGCCAGAACTTATCTTGAAGAGATTTACAAAGAGTTTCAGAAAGGCCGTCCGGGTTTCAGGTTTCATTTTTTTGACACTTCAATTCCTGTATATACCGGACGTAATAAATTTTTCAAACTAATAGAGCAGGCGCGGTTTATTTTCTGGAAGCAGATAGTATTGCCGGCGAAAGCTGCTGCATATGGTTGCGACATCCTCTTTTGTACTGACTATTTTGTTCCTGTGATGACCCTGAACTATAAAACAGTCCCGGTTTTTCACGATGCTTTCTTTTGGGAGTACCCCGAACATTATAACAAGTACTGGCTCATGACCTTTAATTTTTTAGGGGTATGGGCAGCCAAAAGAGCGGCAGTGATTACCACACCTACCGAGTATGCAAAAACTACCGTGCTAAGCTATTTGCAGATCCCGGCCGATAAAGTGATCCCAATCCCGGAGGCACCAAAAACACTAATGCGCCTTAGCGGCAATGCAACTCAAAGTCTTACGCTAAAAACAGGAAAGTACCTGTTGCATATCGGGGTTTTTGAAAAAAGGAAAAATCTGATTGTATTGCTCGAGGCATTTTCCATGCTCCGCACTGCAGGATACCTGGATTTCTCCTTAGTACTGGCCGGACAGTTTAGTCCAAAAAGTGATATGGACGGAAGTGCAGAAATTATTAATGCCATAAATCATTACCAGCTACAGGACTATGTGCTTATGCCCGGCTATATTCACGACAGGGATCTTGCCGCTTATTATCTAAATGCGGAGTTATATGTTTTTCCATCCGTAAATGAAGGCTTTGGTTTGCCTGTTTTAGAGGCTTTTCAGCACGATCTTCCGGTTATTGTTGCCAACAATACTTCATTGCCCGAGGTTGGCGGAGATGCAGTACTTCAGTTTGACCCCTATGATGTTACCGATCTGCTTAACAAAATGAAAATGATTATTGACAATGCAGCACTAAGATCGGAAATGATCCAAAAAGGAAGAAAACGCCTCGAGGATTTCTCCTGGGAAAAGACTGCAAATGAATTATTGAACTTATTTAAGAAAGTAAAATAGTAGATTTGCAGAATCTAACCTATAAAACGACACTACCTAGATGCCGCCAGATCAAAAAAAATCTTACTTCTCCTACATCAATTCCAGGTTTAACAATGAGTGGAGCAAAAGCAATACGGCAATCACCTTATACAGAATGCTCATCTACTTATTAAGGGGTTTCTGGCACCGATTATTTTTCGGTTCAGCAAGCGGCCTGGTTTTTGTTGGGAAGGGAGCATCGATACGTTATGCAAAATACCTGAACGTGGGCAAAGACTTTATTGTTGAGGATTACGCAGAAGTGAACTGCATGGCGTATAAAAAAATTATGATCGGAGACAGGGTAACTATAGGAAAATTTGCATTGGTAAGACCTACAAATTCTTACGGAGGAGCTATTGGTGAAGGTCTTAAAATTGGAAACAATTCCAGCATCGGCCCCTATGCTTATATTGGCTGCTCAGGCATGATTGAAATTGGCGACAATGTAATGATGTCTCCGCGGGTAAGTATATATGCCGAAAACCATGTTTTTGACAGAACAGACATTACCATTAAGGATCAGGGTGTGAAAAGAGAATTCGTTAAAATTGAAGACGATTGCTGGATTGCTGCCAATAGCATCATTCTGGCTGGCGTTACTATAGGAAAAGGATCCATAATTGCAGCAGGGAGCGTAGTTACGCGCGACGTTCCCCCATATAGTATAGTTGCGGGGGTACCGGCAACTGTTATAAAATCCAGAATTTAATTATGAATATACTTATACTGCATAGTTCATCAGATTTATACGGAGCAAGTAACGTACTTTTTAATGTCATTAAAGTACTTAAAAACAATGGAAACAACCCCATTGTGGTACTTTCTGAAGAAGGCCCGCTTTCAGACAAATTACGCAATCACCATATTGAAGTGCACATCATCAGGCTGGGAATTCTGCGACGCAAATATTTCTCGCTGACCGGAATAATCAACAGACTGCTTATACTCAGGAAAGCAGACAAGAGCTTGCGTGAGCTGATCGCTGAAAAAAACATTAAACTGGTTTATTCTCATACTACTGCGGTACTTGTTGGTGCATTGGTTGCGCACAGATTAAAATTAAAGCACATCTGGCATGTGCTGGAAATTACCACAAAGCCACTATTCTTTGTCCGCACGATGGGCTGGCTTTTGAACAAATACAGTACCTCAGTAATTACCGCATCAGATGCCGTGAAAGCCCACTGGTCGCAATGGGTGGAACCTAAAAAACTGAAAACCATTTACAATGGACTGGACTGTAGTCCTTTTACAAATAAAACCGGGGATTTAAAAAAGGAACTTAACCTCTCAGAGCAGACCTTGCTTATCGGAATGATAGGCCGTGTCCACTTCTGGAAAGGACAGGATTATTTTATCAGAATAGCTGCTGAAATACTGAAAATAGCTCCGAATGCCAAATTCGTTATGGCTGGAGATGCTTTCCCTGGATATGAATACCTGTACAAGCAAAATCAACAGATCATAGACGAAAAAGGCATCAACGACAAGATCTTTAACCTGGGATACAGAACGGATATTGTTAACATTATGAATTCTCTGGACGTTTTTGTTCTGCCTTCCTTGTTACCTGACCCTTTTCCAACGGTTGTATTGGAGGCTATGGCAGCTGGTAAAGCTATTGCGGCCACCAGACAAGGTGGTGCTGTAGAAATGATAGCAGATAGCGACAGCGGATTGCTGATTCCAATTGACGATGCAAAAGCCGCAGCTGTAAAAATGTTCCAATTGATCAATTCCGCACAAGAGCGGGAACGGATGGGTAACAATGCTGCTATACGCGTAAGAAAACTGTTTTCTGAAAAAGCATTTGAAATGGCCATTATTGAAACATTTACCGGTGCTCCTAAACGCGAACCGGTAAGAAAAGAGCCGGTACAGGATATTTCCTTAATTTTACAGGACTAAACTCCTCCTGTTACAGATGAAGATTGCAATTATAGGTACACGAGGCTATCCATACGTTTATGGTGGTTTCGAAACAATGGTGAGAGAGCTGAGTGAACGTCTCGTAAAAAAAGATGTTGAAGTCCATGTTTATTGTCAGAAGAATTTATTTAATCCCCGTCCGCCCCAGGTGAATGGTGTGCATTTACATTATCTGCCAACCATTAAGGGAAAGTCTGTAAACCAAATTATACATTGCTTTCTTTCTGTTATCCATGCCACATTCAGTTCTGCTGACGTTATTTTTGTGGTGAACCTGGCTGCCGGCCCTATGGGATGGATTCCTAAATTGACCGGTAAAAAAACAATCATAAATGTAGACGGACTGGAATGGCTGCGCCCCAAATGGAAAGGATTGGGTGGAATGTACTTCTATTTTGCAGCAAAAATGGCGGTCAGATTATTTGACCGCATCATTACAGATGCGGAAGCCATGCGCAAAATATATCTGGAAGAGTTCCATACAGATTCAAAGGTAATTGCTTATGGAGCACCTCCCTTTAAACCAGCCGGAGAGGAGCTGATTGAACGGTTCAGGCTTAACAAAGGCGAATATTACCTGATTGTTGGCCGGCTCATCCCCGATAATAACGCAGACCTGATCATTAAGGGTTTTCTTAATTCAAAATCGACAAAAAAACTGGTTGTTGTTGGAGATGTGCCTTATGCAGATGTATTTGCAGAAGGATTGAAAAGCCTTCAAAATGAAAGATTAATATTTCCAGGATATGTTACTGACCAGCAGGAGCTTGCTGCATTGTATCAAAATTCATTTGCCTATATTCATGGTCACAAATACGGTGGAACCAATCCGGCTATGCTAAAAGCAATGTCTAATAAATGTGCCATTCTTGCTCTTGACACGGTGTTTAACCGTGAAATGCTTAGTGATGGAGAATTTGGTCTGTTTTTTGGGGAACGTGAGAATTCTGTTGCAACTTGCTTACAATTGCTGGAAGAGCATCCCGATCAGCTGGAAACATTACGATCAAAAGTGAGTTCCGGTTTAACAGATAAATATAATTGGGATCATGTAGCCGACAACTACTATGAAACAATAAAGGCATTAATACGGCCTTCAAAATAAATTACCTATATATGAAACTAAATTTACCGCTGTATACCAAAGTCATTATTCTGATCCTGCTGCTTGGTGCCGGAATTACGGCTAACGCTCAGGTTGTATTTGAAAACCCAAATAACCCTGTTTACAAATACCTTTCACGACAGGCCCAAAAAGGAAATATAGAATTTAATGACCTCATTCAACCTGTTAGCAGGAAGCAAATCGCCTCCTTATTGCATACCTTAAAGGATTCAACGGATAAACTTTCGCTTACAGAACAAAAGGAACTGACATTTTACCTTCAGGAATTCAGTGAATTTGATTCCGCTATTAATGACAGTACCACATTTTTCAAAAACGACCCATACGGGAGGTGGCGCTTCTTATCTGTCACTAAAGATGACTTTCTTCTCCGTGGAGATCCGGCACTTACATTTGAGACTTTTCAGGGCAAGGGAAAAAGTGTTGCACGTGTAGGTACAGGACTAACCTTTTGGGGACATGCAGGTAAGCACATTAGCTTTCAGTTTTATTTTCAGGACATCACAGACCGCGGAAAAGGAATTGACAGCAACAGAATATTTACACCTGAAACCGGAATTATCAGAACTGCCAATATAAACCCAAATGCAAAAACTGTTAATTACAGTGATTTTAGGGGAAATTTAACCTACAGCTGGAAGAACGGATCTTTTAGTATAGGGAAAGACCAGTTGCTTTGGGGCTATGGCCAGGGCGGAAGGATGGTTTTATCTGACAAAGTTCCCGCCTATCCGAATATCAGATTGGATTATCAGCCCCTTGCCTGGCTGCGCTTCAATTATACACATGCATGGCTAAATTCTGCGGTAATTGATTCGGCCAGATCCTATCCTAAAGGAAATGGTGTATACGGCACTGAACGTGAGCTCTATGTACAAAAATATATGGCTTCTCATACGCTGAGTTTTTTACCGGTTAAAGGCCTGGACCTGAGTGTAGGAGAATCAATGGTATATAGCGACAATTTTGATGCAGGATACCTTATTCCAATCATGTTTTTTAAAGCGTACGACCAATACCAGAGCCGTTATAAGTTAACTACGGGCTCTAACAGCCAGTTTTTCTTTTCAGTAAGTTCAAGAAACCATCTGCCCAAAACGCACCTTTACGGAACGCTGTTTATTGACGAAATACGGACAGCTGAAATTTTTAATAAAGCAAAAAGCAGAAACCAGCTTGGTTATAATTTAGGAGCATCGCTAACTGATGTAGCAGGGATCTCCTATCTGACTATCGGAGCTGAATACACGCATATCAATCCTTTTGTTTACAACAATGTAATGCAGGCGCAGACGTATACCAATCAGAGCTATGCTCTTGGCGATTGGATAGGCCAGAATGCAGATAGGTTTACAGCATGGTTAAGTTATACCCCTATACCACGACTGATCACCAGATTTGAGTTTAATACCATAAGAAAAGGAAGGGATGGCAGCCTTGAAGATCAATACTTTGCGGAACCACAGCCGGGATTTTTGAGCCAGGGACCTGTTGAAAATCAACAGCAGTTTTTACTGGAAGCCAACTATCAGCTGTTAAACAAATTGCAGGTAAAAGCAGCCTTTATGCATCAAAATGGTGTGATCCGCCCTGATATACAAACCTCAGCAGTTCCTAATGAGTTTAAGTTCGGTGTATCATATGGCTTTTAAGCCTTAATACTTTATATTTGTCGTTTATCATAACATCTTCATG
This sequence comes from Pedobacter ginsengisoli, assembly GCF_002736205.1. NCBI lineage: Bacteria > Pseudomonadati > Bacteroidota > Sphingobacteriia > Sphingobacteriales > Sphingobacteriaceae > Pedobacter > Pedobacter ginsengisoli. The sequence continues at coordinate 4,060,137 of NZ_CP024091.1, forward strand.
AATATTAAATTCCGTTACTACATCCTATTGATTTTACTGGTTATTGGCTATTCCACCAGCCGGGCACAAACAATTTCAATGAGTGACATTCAGAATGTGAAAGTCAGCCAATTATCTGACGATCAGATTACCCAGGCCTGGAATAAATTAAAGGAAAGCGGGGTTCCGGAACAGGAAGCTTACAAAATGATGTTACAGAAGGGCATGCCGGCAACTGAGGTGCAGGCATTTAAAGACCGTGTAACGTTGCTTGGATTGAATAAAAAAGCGGCAGTTGGAGCTGCAAATACAGAAAAAGAAAAAATAGACTTTAGTCGTGATACGACCAATACCCTGGTAAAACCTAAGCCAATAGTAGTTGAAAAACCTGCTCCAGAGCCGGTTTTAAATATTTATGGATTGGAATTCTTTAACCAGACCTCGATTAAATTTGAACCTAACTTTAGCCTGGCTACACCTAAAAGCTATGTGCTTGGTCCGGGAGATGAGCTGATTGTATTGGTAACGGGTCTTAATGAAAGCAGCATCCGTACAAAAATATCTTCTGAAGGCAATCTGCAGATTCCATATGCAGGACTAGTATACCTAAATGGCTTTACCATAGAACAGGCCACAAATCTGATCCGTACTAAACTGACAAAAGTCTATCCTGCCATACGGGGTGGACAAACCCAGGTAGCGGTAAATCTGGGCAATACAAGAAGTATTAAGATCACATTGGTGGGTGAAGTAAAAACCCCGGGATCATACACTTTATCTTCTTTATCAACTGTATTTAATGCATTGTACAATTCCGGAGGTCCAAATGCCAATGGCTCACTGCGCTACATTGAGTTGCTGAGAAACAATAAGGTTTATAAAACCATCGATTTCTATAGCTTTTTGCAAAATGGCCTGATGGATGGCAATATCAGGCTTGAAGACCAGGATGTGATCAGAATTCCTGTTTACAGAAAAAGGGTTGGTATAAAGGGTGAAGTTAAACGTCCGGCAATTTATGAACTTAAAGAAAATGAGCAGCTGGAAGACCTGATTAAGTACGCCGGAGGCTTTACGGATATTGCGTACCGTGGAATTGCCAAGGTAGATCAGGTTAATGAACTGGAAAGAGAAGTAAAGGACGTACCTGCAAATTTGTTCGGAAACTTTACCCCTCATAATGGCGACCTGATCCAGATTGGGGCCATCACCAATAGATACACCAATAGAGTTGTTCTGGAGGGCGCTGTAAACAGACCGGGCGTCTATGAGTTAACGGCAGGTTTAAGCTTGTCAGAGCTCCTAAAAACAGCCCAGGGCTTAAAGGTTGAAGCGTATATGGAGAGAGGATATATTAAAAGAACCCTTCCCAACCTGGAAAGGGAAATGATCTCTTTTATTCCTACAGATATTATTAATGGAAAAAACGATATTCCCTTGATGAGAGAGGATTCAATTACGATTCCCGACCGGGCCGTTTTTGTTTCTCAGCAGAATGTTACCGTTAATGGCTTTGTAAAGAAACCTGCTAGTTTTACTTACCGAAAAGGAATGAAATTAGGAGATATTATTGCAATGGCCGGTGGCTTTCAGGATGAAGCGGCAGAGCATCATGTTGAAATTTCAAGAATCATTAAAAATACTTCCGACAGTGTAGCAAACCAGTTGGTAAAAACCTTTACCATAGACGTAAACAATAACTCACTGGCAGATCAGGAGCTGGAACTGGAGCCTATGGATTACATTTATGTACCAAGACTGGTAAATTACCGTGCGCTAGGTAACATTAGCGTAAAGGGAGAGGTATTGTTCCCGGGTGACTATGCGGTCCAGAGAAGAGATGAAACCGCATTGGACCTGTTGCAAAGAGCAGGCGGACTTAGCCCATATGGCGCGCTTGAAAATGCCCAGGTATACAGAAAAGGTGTTAGACTGAACCTGGATTTAACCAATAAGACCAATGATCCGAATGTAAAAAGGACAATGATCTTATTACCCGGCGACAGCATTTTCATACCAAGGGCCATTTCTCTGGTAGAAGTTTCGGGAGCTGTAAATAATCCGCAGTTAATTAGTTATAAAGGAAAGCGCTTTAAATATTATATCAATGCGGCGGCAGGGACTACAGAAAATGCCCGTTTGAAAGGCGCATATGTGCAATATCCTGATGGGTTGAATAAACCGGTAGGACATTTTCTCTTCTTCCGAAACTACCCTCCTGTTAAGCCGGGAAGTAAAATTGTTGTTCCGGCAAAAGATCCAAACAATAAATTCAGGCTTGGTTTTGCTGAAATAAGTGGAATTACTTCTGCAATTACCGCATTAATAGGATTGATCGCAATTTTAGCAAAATAAAATGACTCAGGAATTTTCTATACGCAATTTAATCCGCGAACGCATAAACGATGTGAAATATGTGTTTCAGTTCAAGAAACAATTATTTATTGTTGTTTTGGCCGGTGGTATACTGGGTGCTTTACTGGCATGGATGAAACCTGCCAATTATACCGCACGATTAACTTTTGTAGTGGATGATTCTAAAGCCGGAGGTGCCGGTGCCGGTTTGGCCGGACTTGCCGGTCAGCTGGGCTTTAATCTGGACGGACTTTCCGGTGCGGGGGGCGTACTTGCCGGAGATAACGTACAGGAGCTTTTAAAAAGCCGGAAATTGATTAAAGCGACACTTTTAACCCCTTATGATTCGACGGGTAAACAATCCATTGCAGATCGTTACACCAAGGTGTATGAACTGGATAAGAAATGGAGCAAATACCTCAAATCAGGTGAACGACTAACTTTCCCCGTTGGAGGCAAGAACAATAGCCGGTTACAGGATAGTTTGTTACATGAAATGTCGATCCTTATTTTAAAGGATGAATTTGGGATTTCAAAAACCGACAAAAAATTAAGCTTTTTTGAGATAAATACCACTATGCGCGACGAGAGACTAGCGCATTTATTTGGTGCAAGGATGCTGGCGCAGGCAGCGGATTTCTTTATCAGTACAAAAACCCTGCGTTTGAGGAATAATGTGAGCAGGCTTCAACACCGTGCTGATAGTATAAGCATGATCTTAAACCGTAAAACTTATGCTGCTTCGGCAGCTAACCAGAGTCTTTTAGACCTAAACCCAGCTTATTCAGCCCCCAATGCTACTGCTGAACTAAAAGAAAGAGATAAAATTATATTAAATACTATTTTTACAGAAACTGTTAAGAACCTGGAATTGAGTAAAACAATGCTTGCTCAGGAAACGCCAACTGTACAAATTGTTGATGAACCTGAGCTTCCGCTTAAAAAAAATAAACTAAAATATCCCTATACCATCCTTATCGGAATGCTACTTTCTGGTGTTTTATTTGGGGTTTATTTAACTCTGATTAAGAAAGACTGCAATTAACTAGAAACGATAGCTAACACCAAATTCACCATGGATATTATACTTATCATTATAAGGTATATAATAGGCATTGGGAGTATAACCTCTCATGTACCACTGCGAATTTAAAGATTTAATGGCTTGGAATTTGGCATTGAACAATAAATTCCTATAGTTCCACTCGCCCTGGGCAGCAAGTGCAAAATCAACCCATTTGCGGCTTACCCCATTAAGATCTCCAATTGAATTATTATAAAAATCCATATTATGCTCATAACGTTCAAAGGTAAACCCGAGTTTCTTTAAGCCATTAACCCAATTAATATCCAGAGACTGTAAATTACCATCTGTTCCTGCACCAAGTCGTTGTCCAAGATGGGTATACCCCTCATGAACTCTGGAATGGGTATAAAAATTACCTGCATCTTTAATTGTACGGATTAGAGGCTGCGATAATTGCGTAAGCTCTCCATTAATCTGAATAAACTCATTATCATTTCCTTTTAAAGGCACCAGCTTTCTGATACCAAACAAATAAGCCCTTGAATGGTCCGGTGAGGTTAAAAATTCCCTGAAGTTGTATGCGTTGTCGTTTTTTCCATATTCAAAATAAACTTCAGCCTTAGCCCTGGTAAAAACCCATCTGGCATATAAAGAGGTTCTCTGATCCCGGTCAAATGGATCATCAAAAGTGGCAACTGCATTCTTTTGAAATGGAACAAAAAATGGAAAATAATCGCCAAAGCTATTAACATCCTTACCATAGGCGGCAAATGTTCTGGTAAAACCAAGAAATAAGCCAGGAACCCATTTAGGCTGATATGCCAGGTTAAACCCAGCTAAATATCTCCAGCTTCCATCCTTAGGCCTGTATACATTTTTCCCTGTTGATAATGTTGTTTGCAACAGAGGAGAATATCCCGAAGAAGTTAACCTGCCTCCTATTACCTGAGCTTCCAAGGAACCAATATAGATATTTACAGGCTTAACCGTATTCAAAGTAAGATGCCTGAAACCCGGTGCACTATTACCCATAATGAGAGAATTACGCACGCCAGGCCCCCACCATAAATTCTCGTTAGAAAATCCAAAAGAGGCAGGACCAAAGGTTAAACGAATACTGCTTTGCCCTAATAACAGTTTATTATAAGCCCCGGTTCCAAATCTTTCAGGTGCATCTATTGTATTATACGCATTATAATACCTCTGAATCTCGGCATCAGATTTACCTTTTGCAAAGCCATCAAAATCAGTATTTATAGCATGAACATATTCCGGCCTAAGTTGGATACTCAATGGACCAAATTTTACAAAAAAACCTCCGGAAACCAAGGTCTGATATCCCTTAGCCGGAATCATCGCACCATCACTCCATCCATAAGGTCTTTGCGAGTTAATTTGCTGCTGCCAGCTAACAGGCAGGATCTGAAATTTACCCTTCCCATTGGCAAAGGTAAAGGGTTTACTAAAATTCAACCAGCTTTCTTCGGCCAGGGTACTATTAGGATCAAATACATTGCTTACCTTTAGCCCTTCTGCAGATAAGGGACGAACACTAAATGAAATGCCGGAATCTAACTTCCCTATCATTTGCATTCTTCTGTAATAATCTTCCAATATTTGCGTACCCACAGGTATAGTTTGGGCAGAGACAATGCTCAACAGTCCACTGAAAATAATAAATCCGGGAATTAAAAAAAATAACTTCTTCATCTGTCTTGCCCTTAAAATCTATAAGTTAAACCCGCTTGTAATTGTAAATTAAATGCATCTTTCCCCGGAACCATGTATTTTTCCCCTGGCTTCTGAATGAGGTACCATTGGTAATTTAAAGACTGTATGGCCTGAAGTTTTGCATTAAAGATGAAATTCTTATAATTCCATTCTCCGTTGGCTGCGAGACTAAAATCAGTCCAGTTTCGTCTAAAGTCTTTAGAATCGATATAGGCATAATAATAAAAATCAGTATTGTGCACATAACGTTCCAGCTGTAGTCCCAGGCGCTTTAAGCTACTGATCCAGCTCACCTCAATAGACTGCATGTTGCCACCAGGACCAATGCCAGCACCTAAAACTTCTCCCCTGTTCGTATAACCATGAGGAATGCCGGAACTATTGTACCATCCTGAAGCCTTCAACACATTCTTCAAAGAAGGGTCACCCATTTGTGTGACCTCGACCCCTAATAAAATATTTTCATTACGGGAACGGTTAAATGGCAGCAATTTCCTAACCCCAAAAATATATGCTCTTGCAGTGGCCGGATCTAAAAGAAAATCACCAGAATAGTTGTTATGCCCATATTCAAAATACATTTCGGCTTTTTCTTCCGGCCACAACCACCTTAGGAATATTGACCCTCTCTCATCACGTTTATTAATTGGTTCATCGGCAGTGACAACCTTGTTGGAAGAGAAAAGTGGCAAATAATCAGAGAAGCCCTTCAAATCTTTACTATAGGTTTGCGAACTTTTTGTCAGGCCTAAAAATAATCCGGGAACCCATTTAGGCTGCCAGGTTAAAACTACTCCGGATAAATAACGCCAGTCTTTTGGCTTGGGTATATAGAGATTCGACCCCATATAAATCTTATCCGGCTCCAAAGGCCCAAATCCAGAACCTTCTAATCGGCCTGCGATCAATTGTCCTTCAAATGATCCGATAGAAGTTTTGATTGGTTTGGTTGTATTTAAAGTAAGGTGCTTAAACCCTGGTGCTGAATTACTCATCAAAAGAGAATTTCTCATTCCAGGCCCCCACCAAAGATTCTCGGTTGATACACCTACAGACATCCCTTTATAATTTAGCCTGATGCTGCTTTGCCCCCAGTAGGCCTTAGAATATTCTTTATTCCCAAATCTTGCCGGAAGATCTATTTTGTTATAAAAATCATAGTAACGGGCAAAAATAATATCATAATGATCTTCATTTAAAGTAACAAACTTCGGATTTCCCGCTACTACGATTTCTGGCTGAAATTGAATACTTAATGGACCGTACTCTGCGTATATGCCAGGACTTAACAACATCTGGAGTCCTTTTGCCGGAATCATGGCACCATCATTCCATCCATATGGGTGATGTGTATTAAACTGGGTTTGAAAACTAAAAGGTAAAAGCTTCGCTCGAAATTTGCCTTCTATCCATTCGCTATCTGTCTCGAGTAGGTTATACCTTATCTCGGTAGAATCTGGATAGGCTCCATCCTTTACCTTAAAAGCTGAATATGGCACCAATGGCCTCACTGTAAAGGAAACCGAAGAATCCAGATCTCCTTTCAACTGTTCTCTACGGTAATAATCTTCAAGCGCCTTTGTACCTACCGGTAAAGTTTGAGCATTAAGCAAAATAGTGCTTAACATTAATGAGGGTAATACAAGATAATTTAGCCACCTCATAAGCCAATCGCTTTAACATTAATATTATCAATAGACCAACTCTCGTCACAAAGTGGATCATTCGTATTGGTCTGTACCAGTTTATCCATACACTTTATCAGGATGCTTGATTTTGAATGTGAGATGCGCTTCTTTATTCTGTACAAAGTCGTTTTACCAACAGTATGACATACTGTTGGTAAATTTATTTTGAAAGCCCCTGTTTTAGGATTGTTATTAAAATTTGGATAATCATTAGGATAAGATTGTGGAGAACAATTCATTCCAACTCCACAGGTATTATTTGAAAATGTGGTATTAATGTATTCCTTGCCATCTAAAATTAGTTTCCAGATATCCGGTCCGTCTATATTGTCATTATTTTGATTCCCATCCCAGCTGTCATGAATGTAGAGGTCAAAAGTAACTTCTACCAGATCATGCTTAGGCAGATCAGTAAGTGAAAGTTCAAAACCACCATTATTATATTGGCCCAGAACTTTAGAATTATTGTAGGTTGTTAAAATTCCACCAGTGATGCCTTTAAGGTCACCTTGTTCAAAATCATTGCTATAAACATTCACCCGACTGGTAACATCTTTAGTGCAGGAGGAAAACAAAATGAGGCAAAGTACAATTAGTATATTTTTATTCATCAATCACTTTTTTATTTGCATAAAATATCAATCAAATGCCACACACAACTATAGTGCCGTTTTTAAAAAACAAAAACAGCTGATTAGCTGCGGCAAACTTAGCGTTTAATAAGGAAGGATTTTAATTTTCTGAGATTTTCTCCAAAACACGCTCTGCAAAACTCTTTTCAGATCTAGCCGGCTTAGTACGTTTCACGGAGCCAGCCAATGATGCGGTTTTTTTGAACCTATTTATAAATAAGCTTAGAATACCATTCAAGGTTAGCATTAAGAGCATTGTAAAACTGACTAATTCCGCATCACCCATATTTTGTAGTGAAAGCGCCGCAATAATAAAAACAACATTTACAGAAGAAAGTACTAATGTAGCCTGCACATGGCTTAAACCCAGAGAAAGCAAGCGATGATGAATGTGGTTGCTATCTGCAGTAAATGGGGATGTGCCACGCAGAATTCTTAGAGTAAAAACACGTAAGGTATCAAAAACCGGTATGATCAAAATTGCAGAAACCAGTCCTATCCCTGAGGTAATTTGAAAGGGGCCTGTCATTACATTCTCTGAAAGGCTGACATTTATAAATTTAATACTCAAGACTGCTGCAATAAAGCCCAGAAGAAGTGAGCCTGAATCACCCATAAAGATCCTGGCTGGGGTAACATTGAAGAACAGGAAGCCCAATAGTGCACCTGCCAAACTGGTGGCCAGGTATGCCCAACCAAGGTCTCCGGACTTATAAAAAAGGACACCAAATATCATGCTCAAAACTAGTCCTATAGAACCGGCTAATCCATCAATACCATCTATCAGATTAAAGGCATTAACAATGCCCACAATAAAAAAAACGGTTAAGGTTATACTTGCATAATAAGGAATATCATAAACCCCAAAAACACCATGCAAATCACTAATTCTTATGTTGGCTACTATAGCTACTATACAAGCACTTAAGAATTGTGCAACAAATTTGATACCCGGGCCTAAACCTATAATATCATCCTTTAAACCAATCATAAAAAGCACGAGACCACCGGCCATCAAAACATTTGCTTCAGGAAGCACCTGAGATGGAATAAATATAGAGCAGGAAAAAAGAAATCCTGTAAAAATTGCTACACCACCAAAATTTGGAATAATGCGTTTATGGATCTTACGAGACTCATTTGGATCATCAAATAACCGCTTTCTAAGAGATACAGTAATAATAGGCGGAATAGCAAAGGCTACTATTAGTAAGCTGGTTAAATAGATCAGCGTAAAAAGCATAGGCATAATGGTTTGTTTGAGAGCCGAGAACTAGATTAATGCCAAAGTTAATCTTTTTAATCAGAAAAGCGATTATATATCCTTTATTTTACTTAAGACAAGTTATAAGCCTTATTTAAATCATTTTTTAAGCAAACAATTCAGTTAACCAACCCTCTAATGAATATTTACATTTCAATGCATGCTCTGGGGGACAATACTGAGTTTCGAAAAAAGATTTAGGGATCACCGGACGATCCCTGTTTACGACACATATGTTGTGAGGATTATAAAAATCATATTCTTTTATGTGAACATTTGTTGTAATCAACTTTTTATTGGCTCCCAAAGCTTCTATTGTCCTGATCGTTAATCCAGTTTGAGATGGATGCTGAATATCTAAAACCGCGAATGACTCACCGATGCACTGGATTGTTTTATGTTGAGAAAAAGACCGAAAACTAAATTCCTTAAACCTGGCATTGTAGAACTTTATATCCACCATCTTTTTATAAAAAAAGAGAATGGGGCTAGAAAAAAACATAAAAAAATAAGTGTTCAATGATAATTGTGCCAATTGTTTTCTGATCTCAGATATGAGTTGGTATCTATCGCTATGCACTGTCCCAATAAAGCAAAGGGCATTTTTGATTGGAATATTGGTTTTTATCTCAGCATATGAATCTATATAAAAAAGGGGTCTGAAATTAACTCCTGGAATGGCGTCAGCATCAGTTTTATCGAATGAATATATACGATCAAAAAATGGCAAATAGTCTAAAGTATATTTCTTATTCTGAAGAGAATCCCACATATATAAAACAAAGATTGCTGAAGATTGTTGCTGTTTCAATGTTTTTAAAAGTGAGGGAAGCATCGCTTCAATATTAATCACAAAAACATAGTCATACCGTTTTCTTTCAGTTTTCTTAAATATAGTCCCATAATAAGAAAGAATTTTCCTCCTAAGCAGATTCTTATTTATTCTGATACTTGCTTTTGTAACAAAATTATTCTTCGGCCTTTCATCAAAGTAATCGACTTCCGCACCCATCTTCTTAAGCTTATTAGATATTTCCAACTCATAACCAAAGAAATTTGGAGCAAACAATAATACTTTTTTATCTGCAAGACCGGCCATCATTTATATAAACCCCTGGTTTTCATCTCATTTATAGATTCAGCAGAATTATCTGACTCTACTTCCTGCAAATTTACCCAATCAGTAAATAACCTCAATCCTTCACTAAATGTGAATTTTGGTTCAAAACCCAGTTTTGACTTAATTTTAGTTAGGTCAGCATAGTTGTGACGGATATCGCCTAAGCGATAATTTCCAGTTATAGTGATAGGAACTTCGACTTCATAATTTTTCAGCAGTTCTTTTGCCACAGTCACCACATCAACGGCAACACCTGACCCTACGTTAAAAACCTCTCCATCTGCTTCAGAACTCTCTATACCCAAAATAGTTGCATCAACTATATCATCAATAAAAACAAAATCTCGTGTTTCCTTTCCATCTTCAAAGATATTTATTCCGTTACCGTTTTTTATCTGGGTTGAGAATATTGAGAGTATGCCAGTATATGGATTTTTTAAGGATTGGCCAGGTCCGTAAACATTCTGATATCTGAATGCCACAGGTGCTATTCCAAGTGTTGGACAAACAGTCATAATCATTTGTTCCTGATTTTGTTTTGTTATGCCATATACTGATGATGGATGAATTTTCGATTCTTCGTCTGTGGCCATTACTATTAACTGCTCTCCACTATCGCCATATTTAACATCAAAATCACCATTATCCATATATCGTGCAACACGATGCTTAGGATAGACAATTCCATGTTCATCACTATTATATTTCCCCTCACCATAAATTGAGCGTGAAGAGGCAATGATCACCTTTTTTACTTGATTTTCCTGATTTGCCAAAATATCAAGCAAAATTGCCGTCCCGTTAATATTGACGTCAACATATTTCTGAATTTCATACATCGACTGACCGGTTCCTGTTTCTGCAGCAAAATGAACCACAACATCCTGCCCGTTCAAGGCTCGTTGCCAGTCATTTTTTGAAGTCACTGACCCCTGAACAAAGTTAACCTTATCTTTTATACTCCTGTAAAGCGGAGAAGTTTCAGCGGGATTATCTCCATGGATTTGCCGGGATAAATTATCAAGGACAGTAACTTCATATCCTTTACCCATCAGTTTCAAAGCCAATTTAGAACCTATAAATCCTGCTCCACCTGTTATTAATATTCTATTCATGTTTTATTCCTCTCTTAAATAAGAAATGAGCCGTCCGGGGCGGTTCTTTCCCATTTCATGGTATTTAAATTATATCTTTTGACAACCTTTGCAGGAGCGCCCACAATTACTGAATAGTCCGGAAAATATCCTCTTACAACTGAACTTGCACCCACCACACATTGTTTACCGAGTACGGTTCCGGCCTGAATTGCTACACCGTATCCTATAAAGCAATTGCTGCCTATTTTAGTATCATTTACTATCATTTTTTGATCAAGAATATGTGTCCCGATTTCTTGATAATCATGATCAATGTTTGTAACAAATACATTTCCAGAAATTGTAGTATTGCTCCCAATTATGAGATTTCCCGCAGAAGTTATATGAAAATTCTGCCCGATCGAAACCCCCTGTTCAAATGTCACTGTCCCCTCGCCATGTGTCTCAATCCTTAATCCGGGAAATATCCTAACCCTTTTATTTACAATAACTCTTTTAAGTCCTAATGTAAAAAGAGGCAAACCAATGTAAGATGGGAATGAGAACTTTTTAAAGAACGGAGCATAACAAATAGAAATAAATCCCCAATACAGCTTATAAATCATTTTGTTCTGGTTAATATTATCAACAGCCTTCTTACATATTTTAGTTTTGCAAATATGTACAAAACACTGAAAACAGGAAGACTAATTAGTTTAGCTTTTTTTGCCTCTTTTAAAGTAAACTCGTTACCTTTTTGCATCTCAATTAAGTTGGCGGATAACCCACTGTGCCCAAAACTTGGCTTCCCCCCACCCGTAATAACCAATGATTCTGGTAGATAGTAGAAATTAGAGTTAGCACAATACCGTATCCAAAGATTCCCATCCTCCGCATGGGTCATCGCTTCATTATATCCCCCAAATTTTTCATAAAGTGCTCTCTTAAAAATGGCAGTTGAAGTTTGAGGATACATCTTAATCAATAATTCTTTTATAGAGGCCTTATGTAATACTTCAATCTTCTTGAAAAATATTTTCAATACTTCATTATTCCTACTAGATCCAAGAAAATCAATTAATGGATTGTCTAGTAATACCTTCATTTGTCTTTCTAATTTATTAGGCAACCAAACATCATCTGAATCGAGCAAAGCAAAGAAGCTACTTTTTGCAATTTGCATACCCGCATTTCTGGCAGATGACACACCTCCATTTGTTTTCTCAATCACCTTGATATTTTGATCTGAATGCCTTGCAGCAAAATCCCTTACAATCCCCAATGAATTATCTATGCTGCCATCATCAACAACAATGATTTCAGATGCCTTATTTGTTTGATTTACTACAGAATGTAGCGTTTCTTCGATTGTATCAGCTGCATTATACATTGGTATTATTACAGAAACCGTTTGGTTGTTGTTAAGCAACATAACTTATTTAAATTCTTTATTCAACATTGAAAATCTTAACTCCAGGTTACCTCGTTCATAATGACCTTAGCCGGATTCCCAGCAATAATCGAATTTGGAGTAGCAAAAACACCTCTTACAACTGAATTTGATGCAATAACACAGCCACTAGGAATAACTGTGCCCTTGTAAATAGAAACACCACAACCAATCCAGACATTATCTCCAATTATAATTCCATTCTCTGTTTTCTTCTTTCCCTTGTATTGGACCTCATGAAAATCATCATCTAAAAATTGGCAATTCCAGGAAATTATACAATTATCTCCAATTTCCAATTTCCTGGTAATGATAAGGGTATTGTTCACATTAATGAAGCCTCCCTTTCCAATTTTCACAACTGCATTTACTCCAATATCTAATCGACTACCTCTTCCAATATAGTAATCACCATTTAAAACTAGCTTGCCCCTTATATTAAGATACGTTTTATCCGATCTGTGGCTAAACCCAACATCCATTACACCAACATTCAATCTATAGGCAGTCTCAATATTCTTTATACCCTTAATCTTAACTCTTGGATGAAGTATAAAAAATCTATTATAAAGTATTTTAACAAATAAAGCTCTGAATAGTACTATAAAAAAATTGCTTTGAGACATACGGCATCGATTGAAAAGCAAGACTAAATTATTCATCTACTTTTCTCCAAAAAATCTTAAACATTTACCTCTCATTTCATAAATCTATTTTGCTCTCTTTAACAAATCTCTGAATTTTATTTTTGATATCAGCGTTGCTAATATCGGCCAAAATAATATTGTCCCTGCAGTAGCCCACATATTACTAAATATATTCAATAATATGATGGTTGCCAAACAAGCCCACCCTGTTATATAATATTTCGAACTTTTGCTAATCGCAAAAGAATAAAAGAGCATAATTAATGCAGAATAAATATACATAGACCATACTCCAAACCAACCCAGCAGATAATAAGATCTAAAATAAACGGTTGGGGCGTTCAATATTCTAATGACATAAAAATCCTCGGCACGATCTGCCCCTCTATTCTTGTCTAAGGAGAATAATGAGACTACCCTTTTTGATATAAAATCGGGCAATAATTCAGTACCTACAAAATAAGGAATGTTTCCAGGATTAAATTGCTCATTTCTCTGATTAACTATATTTTGCATATTGCCAATCGGCGTGGCGATATATAGGTAACCCCAATAGTATTCGGGTGGAATATTACTCCTTATAAATTCTTCTGATGCCCCCCCTATCCTCAAAATATAGGCTTTATCTTCTTTACTTGCCTTATACCTTATATTTCCTATAATTCCAAAAAAATATATCAGCAGAAATAGTGATAGTACAATAGTCAACACCTTCTTAATTCCCACTTTACCGATTTCCATTAAATAAATGAAAAGGCTTGCGATTAAGATAATCACAACAGCCCCTCGATTTATTACCAAAATATTGGGTATCACAGAAACTAAATATAAAATAAACGCTTTCTTTTTTTCTTCTGAGCAGATGTATTGGTGGAATAAATAAATGCTGTAAAAAATACCATATGTCCCTAATATAACATGGAAAGTAGGAATTCCTGTAAAATCCTTATAGCTGTAGGCTGGATTTATTATTGTTAGAATAATTGGGATACCACCTGAATATACAAATTCTAAGAAATATCCTGCATATATACTAAACACAATAAACATTCTATTTTTATCAGGATCAATTTTCTCAAATTCATTCCTTTTAAATTTTTCGAGAATGAAGGCAAGAAAAAATGAAATTAAAAATGTTGTAAAAAGAAACAAAATAAGATTTGCTGAAAGGGCTGGATATTTGTCAGACCAACGCAGGGTGTATACCAAAAATACTAGTAAGAACCCTAATGAATAAATAAAGAAAGGATTAGTCAGCCATTTAGTATTCATAGATCAACCCTTCATAAAAATTAATTCCAGCCAGTGCTTTATAGATAAAACACGATTTCTTAAATCTTCCTGATCGACCTTTAGAAAGCTACTATCCACGATGGGAGCGTTATCATCAAAAAAAGCAATAGATGTCTGGTCGTAAATTTTTGAATCCTCCATGAGCCTAAAATTATTAGTGAGCACCTTTGTGTTTGTTGCCAATGATTCTATTACTCTCATTGCCAAACCAGTCTGATTAGGATTACTTACATCCACCATGACTTTTGTATTTCCAAGAAATGCTAAATAATCATTTCTCCTCATAGGTTTTAAAGATACGACAGTCCTGTCTATTTTAGCGCCCTTTAATATTTCTTTAATGTAAGAAGTTAAAGGCATATACAGAAAACCCTTTAGCTTGTAATTATTGGCCGTAGCAAAATCGCGGAATCTAAGAAGTGCTTTATATCTTTCAGGGAAAAAGAATCCCATAAAAAAAAAGTCGAATTCAGCATTGGTTTTATTCTTTGCATAATTAGTTACATCATCTGAGTAAAATAAAGGTAAGTACTTCAATCCAGGAAAAGTTTTACAATCTTCAAAATCGAAGGAGTAAGTGAAGTCGAACAGTTCAAGTAAGTGAGAAAAAGGGTTAGCTATCTCAGAGTCCCACTGATACATAATTAATTTAGCTAAGGGATTTAGTTCTTTAAATTTATTTACAAATTCAGCAGGCATCATAAAGCCTCGGATTACAAATAAATAATCATAATTACTTGAAAGATTCGCTTTCCTGTAGTGTATTTTCTGATAAGTCCCTAACTGCTGAGGCAATAAATTATTAATTAGTTTAAAGCCCATTTTATAGCTACGTTCTGGGAAAAAGGACACCTCAGCCCCCATTTCCTTCAACTTATTTATAATTATCAGATGGTAATCATGGAATACCGGCCCTACAAATAGAATCCGCTTTCCCCTCAGGCCGTGTCCCATATTATTCATCATTCTTTAATAAAGTAACTTTTTCCCAATAGAAATCCATATTACGGCCAATCATTCCTTTATACTTGTCCTTATCTTCTAAAAGATCATAAATTGAATAGGCCTTGTGGCCCATTATGCTTGCATAATAGAGTAAGCTTGAATAGGTGCCAAATAAAATAGAATTGATTGATTTATTTAATTCAAGTTCCATTATTGTGGGGTTGGAGATTTCCTGAATCTGAATATTAAACTTAGTATATAAATCTCTCTGCGCCTGCCTAACGAATTCACTTTCTAAACGATGAAATTTTATAAAAATTTGTTTTATGTTATTTTTTATTAAGTATTTAATAACACCTTGTTCAATTCCACGTAAATATAATTCACAGCTATAATAATAAAAATCAACACAGCAGTCCCCAATATAAACTATTGAATTATTGAAATTATAACCATTTGATTGCAAAGTTCTGTCATCGGAAATTTTTACTGTATGCTTTTTTGATTGGTTTATCAGCGGAAAAACCTCTTCTGTAATCCCGAAAAAATTGACTTGTTTAAAATTCGCATAACATGAGTATGAAAAGGGCAATGATTGTAATCGGGGGCTATACCCTCTTAACAATGATAGAATAGCGGGGATCATTCGTTTCAAATCGAAACTCGAAGTACGCCATGAATCTCTGGCATATGCTACAGTGTGGCTATCGATTGTTTCTTCAGGGAAATAATGAACTAATCCCTCTTCTATAAAATTGAAATTTATACATTTCTCATGGGTGACTACAACTTTCTCAAGGTAGTTTAATACCGGAACATATGCAGTAAATTTCTCTGATCCCACGAAATCTCTTATTATTGAATCAATTAACTTATTTCTATTGAAAAATTTAAAGCTATTAATAATAGTCCCTATTTTACTGTTACTATTGTAAAATGAGCTGATATCAACCATTTTAAAATTATGATCTTTGTTTGTAAAGGCATTAGTGATTATCAGAACATCCTTGTCTGGAATGCCAAGATGAGTGATAACCGCCTTTGATACTAAAAACGTAATTGGAGAATGGACTAAAAAAATATTTTTCACAATATGTTATATATAAAGAAAGCTAAATGTAAATACTTTGATCCTATTTACCTTTTAAATTGTCTTTTCTAAATTTTAAGTTACTTTCTAAGAATTAATATCTCTTCATTATTTAGCATCTTGAAGCAATCTTTAATTATATTCTTTAAATCTTTATAATTTAATATTAAATAAAGGCCTATGGTTAATGAAATAACTAAATACGTCCCTTTTATTAGGAATGATAAAAAGATATAAAATAATACTGGGGCAAACAGCTCTATTTTGTAAATATATTTAAGCAAAGAAAAAAAAGAACTAAACTGCTGTGTCAGCTTATTACCATAATAAATTACTAAGAAATTATACACCAGGACTGCTATTACAACCGCGAGAGCAACTGATTCAAAAGGAAGGTGAAAGTGGTGAAATATCACCGAAAGAATCGCTACTAAGCCCGCAGCAAAACAAGCAATACCTGTAAGTAAATTCTCTTTTCCCCTTTGAACTAACAATGTTGAATAACCATAACTATTGTCTATTAACAACTGTCCAAGCATAAGTAATTGCAGTGATAAAGAAGCTTTATAATAGTTTGGCAAATAAAAGAAAAGTACAGGCATCGCAAGCAGACTGACAAAAACAATCAGTAAGGTAAGTGTCAAATAAAGCTTCCTTATCCTTTCAATAAAATCTATCAATTCAGTACTATCTGTTTTATGACTTATAACATTGATGAGCTTTGGGTAAAATAGATAATTTAATGACCCCAGCAGCAGAAAAATTGCCTGAGAAATGCTATTAGAAAAGTTAAAAAGAGCAAAATCTTCTATTGAATAAAAATAACCAACTAAAGTTCTAGCTGTAATAATAATACCATAAAAACTGAGTGTATAACATAATAGGAAAAAACCACGTCTAAACAGCTGCATGACTAAATCTATTGCAGGAATAAGACATAGGGCACCTTTAACTGGACTATAGGAAACAAACATGATTAATCCTATCACATTTGAAATTAATAATGCTAACACAATAGCCCATAATAATAATTCTTCCCTGAAAAGCAAAATTGCTATAAGTTGCAAAACAGGAGGGATTAAGGAATAAATATTGATCGCCTTTACTTTCCCATACAATCTAAAAATCGTAATATATAAGTTATTAAAATGGACCAGGATACCAATTGCAATTATCAAAGGCCCAAGTCCTCCGAAATTGTACTTTTCAAAAAAGTTTAAACTTTTAAACGAAAATATAAGAATAGAGGCCGAAACGATAAGAAGACTAACACTCAAAAGGCTCCAGAGTGCAGCTGCAGTTAATTTTTTCTGTTGGATCGCTGAGATCTGCTTCTCATTTGAAAAAATAACCTGATACGAATAATATATTCCAAAATTTGTGTAATTAATATATTGAAGGGCCAACGTAGTGAAGCCATATATCCCAAAAAAATAGAGGCCAAGATATTTCGCTATTAACATAGAGTTAACAAGCTGGAGGCCAAACGTCAAGTATTTAGTAAAAATAAAACTAAATACTTTATTATTGAACATTGACCTTATAAATTTCATCATAAAGAAATCTTAACCTATTTTTTGTACCTGATTAATTTTGCTGGAACTCCTCCGACAATAGAATTTGGGGCAACGTTTTTTGTCACTACACTATTTGCACCAATAACAGAATTGTCCCCAATCAAAATTCCAGGGTTAATAAAAACATTTGCTCCAATCCAAACACCATTACCTATAATTACGTCTCCAGATTTTGGGTTTCTACTATTATTTCCTTTTGGATTTACATCTAAGTTATCATCTGGATCGGCACTTATTGTATAAATTCTTATATTATAGGCAAGTCTGCAATTTCTTCCAATTTTTACTATGTTATTCTTTGAAATCTGTATACAAGCCTGCCCTATGTATGAGTACTCTCCTCCTTCAAAAATGCCCGCACCATAAATATTAGTTCCCCCTTGGCTAAATGAGAACGATTCCGGCAGCTTATATTTTCGTTTATATTCGTGATAAACGTACTTCCATTTGCAATTCTCAAAAAAATTAAAAATACGGCCACAAAAAATGATAAACACATTCATATTCTTAATGCTTAGATATGATTACTATTTAAGGATACAGTTATTACAGTTTAATAAATTTATTGATTAACATCATCTAACGAAAGTCTGTCACCCTTCTTTAAATTTCGGATTACTTTTTTTCCAAGAATTTCTTTATAATATTTAGGATGTAATCCGAAACCAGGACGTATCGACCGTACATTTCCAGCAGTAACCACTTCGCCTGCTTTAATGTCTTCAACAACGTACAAGGATCTAGAAGAGCTTCTGCTATTCTGTTGTTTTTCATTTAGAGAATAATCTATCCCTCCAATTGCTTTTTCAGCCTCCCTCACAGCTTTTACCATTTCGGTAAATTCTTGTACATTCATAGAAAAGGATGCGTCAGGTCCGCCTATTGACCTGTCCAAGATAAAGTGCTTTTCAATTACCTTTGCACCAAAGCAAACAGAAACTATTGGCACCGTACTGCCAATAGTATGATCGGAAAGTCCTGTTAAAACACCATATTTTTCTGCCATGTCTTTAACCATGCTCATATTTGCTTCTTCAATGGGAGCTGGATAAGAAGATGTACACTTCAACAAGATAACCTGATCATTGCCCATTCTTTTGCAAGTATCTAAAGCTAGCTCGATATCCTCTTCTGAAGCGATTCCAGTTGAAATAATTACTGGTTTTCCTTTTGAAGAAACCAGTTCAATTAAAGGAATGTCAGTGATCTCGAACGAAGCTATCTTATAGGCTGGAACATTTAATTTTTCCAGAAATTCTACCGCTGTAGGGTCAAATGGAGAAGAAAAAAAATCCAGGTTATTTTCTTGGGCAACTTTTTGTAAGTCAGCGTGCCACTCCCACGGTGTATATGCCTTTTGATATAATTCATATAAAGTTTGTCCCGCCCAAGGGCCATCTTCCTTTGTGGAGAAATCTTTGGTATTACAATCTATCGTAATCGTATCAGCTGTATACGTTTGCAGTTTTATAGCATCGGCCCCTGCTTTTGCTGCGGCCTCAATTGTTTTAACTGCGGTTTCAAAAGAATGGTTATGATTAGCTGACAATTCAGCAATTATATAGGTTCTTCCCGTTCCTATTTCATGATTCCCTATTTTCATTGACAATTTATATTTATATAATTAACAATCTGCGGCATACCTGATCCCGGATTAATTCCATCTTTTGAGCTTTTTGATCTCTTGTGTATTTCTTTTAATGAAGAAAGGCAGTCTCTCATTTCATTAGGTTTGTATATCCATGGATAGCCTTTAAAATCGGACTCCTGCTTCACGCTCTGAGTTATTGCAATAACCGGAATTCCTACTATCATTGCTTCAAAATAAATATTGCCTGGCGAGGTGATGACAAGATCATATGAGCAAAATGTTGCAGGAAGATTATCCTGCCGACCAATAATTTTAACATTACCAGGAATTTTCTTTTCTTCTAATAAAATATTATTTGAAACAATAGTAAAGTCGTAATTCAAATCAAGTTCTTTGATATGAGATATGACTTTTGCGGATAAATTAGCAGGATCAGTTCCTCCAAATACACATAAAATTTTGTCCAGTTCGTTTTCTCGGGCATAAGAATTTCGAATACTTTCCAAAATAGGATTTGAAACAAAATAGGCAGATCCCTCTAAAATATCCTTTTCTACATAGGTTGGAAACGGTCCACGCCCTTCTGCAACATTCACAACAAGAGTGTTTTTATATTTTTTACCTGAATATCCAAATATTACAATAGGAATGTTTAGCCAGCTCCTTATTTCTTTCAAATTTCTTTCATTTAAATTATATACATCTATTACAAGCGCGTTAAAACCCTCATATACATCCCTTGGTACATCATCAATAGATAGATAAGAATTCAATATTGCACCTTCAGGAAATACAGATGGGGTAACAAATTCCTTTTCTTTCAAAATTATTATTACAGCTTCACAATGGACAGGAAGCATTTCCATTAGGCTCTTCATCCTATAGAGATGCCCCAAACCGACACTATAGCCTGTCTGGATTATAAAAAGTATTTTTCTATTTTTTTGAAAGCTCACAAATGTACCATGAATTTCTCTCCTCTAATTGATTTTTCCAAAGATCAATCCTCTCTATACACTCGATTTTCAACCCAACTTCAGAAATTAAAGTCTTTATCTCGTCTAGACTTAAAAAAGTATAAACGTAACCCTTATAAGCCCTAGCTCTTTCATCTAACAAATACGTATTTTTATCTACTTCTTTCCCAAGACCATAAAACCAATTTTCAGTTGTTCTGAAGTTTAAAATCACACGGCCATTATCATTTACAGCATTTGCCATTGCGATCAGATCTTTTTGCATTTCGGAATATGTACTGTAAAATATAAGTCCCCAAGCTATTACAAGGTCAAACTTCACATCAAATTTATATGTTCTATAATCTCCCAATAATAATTTTTGCAGGCTATTTTCACTTCTGAACCTCTTTGCTGTTACAGCAATAGCTTCCTCAGTATATTCAATCCCATAGGTTTTAAAGCAAAAATCAATTAATAGTTGTATATGACGTCCCGAACCAAATCCAATGTCTAAGGCATTTTTTGTTTTATTATTGTCTCTATCTCCAAAACTTCGCTGTAAAAAAGCCACTAATCTCTCATCAGGATAAGTAATGGGGCTTGAATTTACATGCTTGGCTGATTCAGCATGGGTTGACTGGTCGATTTCTTTAAGTTTCATAGTTACTATGTTAATTTTTTTAAAAAGTCTTTGGCATTAAAAAATGCACTATTTAAGTTTTCACCATTAACAATAAAATATCCATTCTCTATTATATCAGACATGCTGGTGGGGGTACTATGCGCATTAGCAATTAACCCAGAATTATATTCAATAACATATTGAGGACGAGATTGTTCGTCAATTCCAAATCTTACAGCTTTATGTTTAGAATTCTGAGGAATAATATATTGCAATACAAATGAGCCATGGTTTTGGATTTTAGCTTCAACAGGTCGATTTGTAATTATTTGCAAGCCAACATTCAATATTGAAACCCCAGTTACCCTTTTCACAAGATTCCTTGAGATCATTAGTCCCGAAGGCCTGGGCGCCATCTCAATCAGCCACACATCATTATTTGGATCCAGAATAAGATCCGCATGAAAAATGCCATTTGCAAGCCCTATTGCCCTTACCGCATTTTCCATGAGGACACAAATCTTATCTTGAACTATTTTTGGAAGTTCCATAGGTGCTCCAAAAGCATATTCTACCCGATAGGGTAGCGGAGTTAATTTCTTTTCTCTAACGCATAGCACACTTACCTGATTATTCTCCACCCATCCATCAATCCCTAAAGAAATCCCGGTAATGAAATCTTCAATAAGAACGCCATCTTGATAAATTTCATCTGACAATTCCAGCCAATCTGCAGTTCTCATGATAACTTTTACACCGCGTGATCCAGATCCGTGAGTAGGTTTTATCACAAAAGGAGTCGAATTTTCAATGTTAACATTATCTTTAGCTTCTTTTAGGTTGCGATATGAAGTTTGGGCAGGTACAAGTATATTTAAACCTTGAACAGCATCATAAAATGCAGCTTTATCTGTACAAATTTGGCATGTTTTTTCAGAAGGTCCAATTAGCCCTAAAGCATCATTTATATATCCTACGGAAGTCAAAAACCTCCCCAAAGGTACTGGAATAACGCCCGCTATATTAAATTCTTTACTTATAGCTAAAATTGCTTCCTTATTCTTAATATCAATAACCTCGTATTTATCTGCTAAAGCAAAACCAACAGCATCTGGATTATAATCAACTGCCAAAACGCTATAACCCATTTTTTTTGCCGCAATAATTCCACCTTCCTGCTCTGACCCAGCACCAATACACAATAACCAAACAGAAGATGTATCAATTTTATTCATGTTTTAATTGTTTAAAATATTGATATTTAAATTCGGCAATCCTCCAATCATGCTCATTGTCAATATCTTGATATTCCCAATCATTAAGAAAAATAGCACCAGTATTCTCTCCCTGTAAAAATCCTCTTTCCATAAAAGGCTGTACTTTAAAGAAATAAAACTGTCCACAATCCTGATATGCTCTTTCTAGATCCTGTGTTCTTGTCTGCATATGTGTCGGAAAGAAATTAGAAACCCCCGCCCTTTCGACCTTCAGCGCCCTTTGAATTGGAGAAGAAAATTCTGCAACCGGAAATACGGTAGAGAATTTGCTATTCTCCATCATTTGAAATGCCTCCGTCAACTTCTCGGAAGCAATTAGAGGTGCGGCAGGATAAATACAACAACCGTATTCAAAAATCCTATTGTTTTTCTCATAATAAGTTATTACTTCTTTTAAAACATCTGCGGTGCTTGCAAAATCATCTGAATTCTGATTCGATCTCAAAAATGGAACACTTGCCCCACAACTGTCCGCTATTGATGCAATTTCCTCGTCATCCGTTGAAACCATTACTTCATCAAAGAGATTGGATTTTAAGGCGGCCTCAATTGAATAACTAATTATTGGCTTACCTAAAAAATCCTTAATATTCTTTCGGGGAATACGTTTGCTACCCCCACGAGCCGGAATAATTGCTAGCCTAGTCATTATAAAAGGTTAATATTTTATCAATCACAAATTGCTGCTCTTCTCTGGTTAATGTTGGATACATTGGCAGACTGATGCAATGTTTATAAAAAGTTTCTGCAAACAGGCGATCGCCTTCTTCCCATCCTCGCTCCCTGTAATATGGCATGAGATGACAGGGTATATAATGAATCTGAGCAAAGATATTTTGTTCTTTAAGATAATTATAAAGGCCAAGACGATTTTCCACCTCCAAAATGTAGAGATGGTAAGCGTGTCCATCGACAACTGCCGATTGTCCCTTGATAAATTCTTTACCATCAAAAGCTTCAAAATAAACCGCCGCAATCGCCTTTCTTTTTTCGAGCCCATCTTCGGCTCTTTTCAGTTGGCTAATCCCCAGGGCTGCCTGAAAGTCAGTTAACCGATAGTTATACCCCAGCATCTGCATCTCCATATACCATCCAGGATAAGAATTTATTCCTCCGGCAAACTCAATATTATTAGTATAAGCATCTTCAGATTTTACAATCCCATGGGTACGAAGCTGTAAAAGTTTATCATATAAATGCCTATCATTAGTCGTTATCATGCCTCCTTCTCCAGAGGCTATGTGTTTTACTGGGTGAAATGAAAAGATTGCAAGATCTGCATTAATACCATTCCCGCAGGTTTGCCTACCGCCTTTTGAATCGATAAAATATCCACCAGGGGCATGGCAAGCATCTTCAATGATCCATAAGCCATATTCGTTAGCTAATGTTTTAAACGCCTCCAAATCAATTGCTCTTCCTGCAAAATCGACGGGTATAATTCCTTTATATGTTCCTTTTGGCGAAGACTCTAAAAGTACCCTCACAGAATGGATATCTAACAAATAAGTAGTAGGATCAATGTCCCCAAACACAACCTCACCGCCACAATATCGCACACAGTTTGCTGAAGCAGCAAATGTAATAGGTGTAGTTATAACTTTATCCCCTTCTTTCACATCTAAGGCCAATGTACATAAATGCAAAGCTGCCGTTCCATTTGAAACTGCTACGGCATATTTTGCTCCAACATACTCTGCAAATGCGTGTTCAAACTCTGCTATTTTAGGACCCTGTGTAAGATAATCAGACTTCAAAGTATGGATTACTGCCTGAATATCTTCTTCGGTTATGTCCTGCCTACCGTAAGGAATAATTATACTTTTCATTAGCTCTCAAATGTTGGGTCTACATGTTCTTTAATCAAAATTCTTAAACTCTCTATGGTTTCCCACTCAGTATTTTCACCAGAATTGTATTTAAATCCTTCTTCAACCTTTTTAGCATTAAATTCTTCAACGAAATGTTCCAGATTCCACTTTGCTCTCTGAGGTAAAATAGCATAATATTTGCCTAAATCATAGGTGAAAAAAGAATCTGATTCTGTAATCATTTCTTCATGAATTTTTTCACCTGGTCTAATACCAACAATTTTATGTTCACAATTAGGCCCGATAGCTGTAGCAACATCCAATATTCTATATGATGGAATTTTGGGAACAAATATCTCTCCTCCCCATGCTGTTTCTAATGCATGAAGAACCATGTCCACGCCACCGTCTAGGGAAATGTTAAATCGCGTCATATTGGGCACAGTAATAGGTAGAACTCCTTCCTTCTTCTTCTTAAGAAAAAAAGGAATAACTGATCCATTTGACCCCATAACATTTCCATATCTTACTACTGAAAACACTATCGGATTATCTCCTTTTATATTGTTAGCTGCAACAAAAAGTTTATCAGATGCCAATTTCGTAGCTCCATATAAATTTATAGGTGCTGCAGCTTTATCCGTAGATAGTGCCACTACTTTCTTAATGGCACTATCTAGCGCTGCATTTATCACATTTTCAGCTCCATTTATATTTGTTTTTACACACTCCATAGGATTATATTCTGCAATTGGGACATGTTTCATTGCAGCAGCGTGAATAACATAGTCTATTCCTCTAAATGCCCGTATAAGACGTTCTGAATCTCTAACATCACCAATAAAGAACCTCACTTGTGGATATAAATGATTAGGAAACTCCTGGGCCATTTCAAATTGCTTTTGTTCATCCCGCGAATAAATTACTAACCGTGATATATTTGGCCATTGAGCTAGTATCCTTCTGGTAAGTGCCTTGCCCAAAGATCCTGTACCGCCTGTGATTAAAACTTGTTTCTTATCTAAATTTAACATCTTCGATTTTTAGTATTGTTATTAATTCATTATATCCCTGAATATCTTTCTTATCAATAAAAATAGACTGGCAGAGAAAACAAAAATAAATCCCCCTAATATCAAACCTTTAATCTTTCCTGTTTTTTCCTTCTGTAAAGGAAAAATGGGTTTATCAATCACCTGAATTAATGGGGTCTCTCTATTCAAAGCTATCTTGGAAAGTTCTAAATTTTTAACTAACTCACTTAACATGGCTTTATTAGCCTCAACACTGAATTGTGAGCGTTGTACTGGAATTGTACGCTGAGCCTGGCGTGCAAGATTTAAGTTTGGTGTTGCATCTGTTGCCACTGCCCCAGTATAAATAGCACCATTCATTACGGTTCGAACAGAATCTGTCTTTCTTTGAAGAACACCTATATTTAGCAATGATTTCTTGGTTTTTGTTTGGATATAAAAGTCATTTACATTCTTTACAATTTGTTCGTTAAAACTTTTTGCAAAGAATTCATCCTTGGCTTTAACTTCTGCCTTAATAATATTTAACTTCTTATCTGGTTTATCAACAATCAAATAATTCTTATTAATATCATTTACAATTGCCCCAAGTACACTGTCCTGTAAGCGAGTAAATTGTGAGCTATTTCTGAATTCA
Organism: Pedobacter ginsengisoli; assembly: GCF_002736205.1. NCBI lineage: Bacteria > Pseudomonadati > Bacteroidota > Sphingobacteriia > Sphingobacteriales > Sphingobacteriaceae > Pedobacter > Pedobacter ginsengisoli. The sequence goes on from NZ_CP024091.1 coordinate 4,085,942, forward strand.
ATATCTTTCAATTCTGGTCTCTTAGCCCACCCCTCTCTTAATTGATTGAAATCAATATATCTATCAATTAATAACTGTGCTTTCCCAGCATACTCAGCCGGAGTCAACAAGGTCTTGGTAATCATTGTTCTAGATTTATACAATTCCAAAATATTATCACCCTGAAATATACTTCCACCACTACTGCCACCAAGGTCAATACCAACCATCGAAGCCAAACCAGCATATTGTCCTATCCCACCACCCTTATCACCTTCCTCTAAAACAAAAGTCGTTGCGGCTGAATAAACAGGCTTATTAAACCATCCATAGGTAAATCCTAAAACTCCACCTATTATACCATAACAAAGAATAACCGCCCATTTAGATAAAAGATATCTAAACAACTCACGAAATTTAAGGATAAGATCCTTTAATGAAATCTCGTTATTTTCTTTTACTTTTTCTTCCATATTCTGCTTTTACAAGCTTATCATTTAATACCTCACCTATTTAAGTAAGGTTATAAAAATCGCTGCCAGCGATGCTATTGCAGTAGATATTCCTACAATACCTTGAATACCTATTTTCTCCCTCTCCGCACGTTTGGGAACAAAAATCTCCGCACCTGGTTTAACCTGCGGATAATTATTAAAAAATAAAAACTTCTTTGCAGCAGCAACAGATCCATTTGAATATACAATATATGCACCCCTCTTATAGGCATTATAACTAAACCCTCCGGCACCATCAACATAGCCCTTAAAGCTTCTTCCCTTAATGTAGACTATACTATTGGGTTTCAAAACCTCTCCAGTAACTCTTACTGTTTGCAGTTCTTTGGGAACGCGAATTACATCTCCATCTTCAACAATCAAATCATTTCTAGATAATGGTTTCTTTAAAATTCGCTCTAAATCAATCCCTACCAAGTCACTGCGCAAAACCTGCAAGTCTTTTTCTATAGTTGTTGTATCTTTGGCACCGGTCTGTTTCAAACGTTGCAAATTCATCAATTTTTCCTTCTCTTCCTTTCTTCTCTCCAAGCTATCTGCTGCTCTTGCCTCAGCTCCACCCGTCCGTTTTAAAGATGCTCCCTCTACATAAGCCAAAGGACTTAGCCCTCCTGCCCTTTTTATAATGTCAGAAATGCGTTCGTCCTTTTTAGTAATGGTATAAGTTCCCGGATAAAGCACCTCTCCTTCCACTTTTACTTGTCTTTGCACCTGATAGCTTTCGGAACTACGGATTGAAACAATATCAAATGGTTTTAATGTAAAATCCTTCTCCTGAATTTTCAGGTTCTGATCAACATTCACCGTAAACACCTCTGCTGTCTGTGCAGATGCCGAAGTCGCATCGCTATTTTTAATCCTTCTGGAAATTTCAATACGATTAGGCGTCGCTCCTTCTTTAAAGCCACCTGCCATTTGAATCAAAGCCTCAAGATTCATATTGTCGCCATACTCAAAAGTACCAGGCTCCCTAACTTCACCCTGAATCGTCACCTTATACTCTTCCCTTAAATCAAATATTGAAGAAATGGTTACCTTATCCTCTCGCTGCAACTTAATATCTGCCTGTGTACCGCCCAATACTTTCGCCACATCAAATGATAAAAGTGATAAGCTATTGTCGGCATTTAACCTTGAGATGTATCCCCTGTTTAAAAATGCATCTTCTTTTAAACCATCAGCCTTAGCAATCAGCTGTGTTAAGGTCAAGTTCTCGTCAAGCTCAAACTGTCCAGGACGAAAAACAGCACCTGAAATCTCTACCCTGTTTTCAAAGCGATCCAAAATAGCCTCCACAACATATTTGTCGCCGTTCAATGGGTTATACTTATTGTAATCATCAGCTTGCACATCGGTGATTTTACGCTCTTTATTTGTTTTTTGAAGTACCTTGATCTGCGCAGTATAGGCATCATTAGAGAAACCACCTGCAAAGCGGACCATGTCTTCTAAAGTCTCTGTATTTAAAGCTTCATACAATGCCGGGCGCTTAACCTCGCCAGACATTTCAACCCTTGTTTGATAAACCGGTACATTGATCACATCCTGATCCTGAAGCCTGATGTTGTTTTTCTGGATTCCGTTTAAAAGAAAATCATAAACATCAATAGTAGATACTACTTTATTGTTCCTTACTACCTGAATTTTACGGAATGATCCATTTCTGTTTGGCCCTCCTGATTCATATAGTGCATTAAATACCGTAAATAACGAAGGAACTGTATATGAACCTGGCTTAACCACTTCTCCTATTACCGTTATTTTAATGCTTCTGATATTGCCTAGTGTAATAGCAACGCTGGTTCGGCCGGATTTTAAACTTGGGTAAGTGCTGGCCATGCTTGAGCGAATTTTAGAAATGGCCTGTTCAATAGTTAAGCCACCAACCGATATTAAGCCGACATATTGCAAACGGATAGTACCATCAGGACTTACCTTAAGCTTATAATTAGCTTCATTATCGCCACTTAAGTCGATCAACAATTCATCATCAGGGCCAATTACATAACTTTTTGGTGTAGCCATACGAAGATTTGGTTCAAAAGTCATGTTATCATTTTTAAACAAGTCTTCACCAAATATTTTTGGTTTAAGCCCTTCAAAAAGCTTTTTCATCTCCTCAAGCTTTTCCTCTTCCAGGGTCTTTTTATCTTTCAGGTTACCGTTTAAATCGGTCTTTTTATTGTTGTTTTTGGCAGTATCGCGCAAGTTTTGTTTATCAAAACCCCTGCTTCTATCCAACTCATTTCCATTTTGCTGGTTTTTATTAGCGCCATTGTTATCTGACTTATCATTACCCTGACCACCATCCTGTTTCCTGATCTTCTCTACCCTTAGCCGGAGTTTCTCAATTTCAGTGGCATTCATGCCCTGAGCGGCTGCCATCTGCTCTAACTGTGCATCATTGTAGCCTACTGACTCTGCTCTCTGGATTAATTGCCTGATTTGGGTATCTGTAAGGTCATCTACTTTTACATCCGCATAATTGGTTTGCGAAAATGCCGTTTGAGAAAGAACAATGGCAAAAAAGAAAAGTAGTATTGTAAATATTTTTTTAAACTTCATAGGAGATTAGTAGAGTACGAAATTACTTATTCGAAATAGTTCAATGTTTTAAATCCGCCCTGTTTTAAGTACTCATCCTTTTTCATCAAATGCAGATCTGAATGAACCATATCTTTTACTAAAAGGGGAAGATCATATTTAGGTTTCCAGCCTAATTTTGTATTGGCCTTGGTTGGGTCGCCAAGTAACAGATCAACCTCTGTTGGCCTGAAATACTTTTCATCAACCTGCACCACAACAGTACCTGGTTTTAAATACTCATCATTTAATCCGAGCTGCGCAACCAAATCCTGGTCAATATCAATAATTACGCCGCGCTCATATTGGTCTTTTCCACTAAATTCGATTTCAATTCCCAATTCGGCAAAACTCATTTTAACAAAATCCCTGACTGTAGTGGTAACGCCGGTGGCAATCACATAGTCTTCCGGTTTTTCCTGTTGCAGAATTAACCACATGGCTTCGATATAATCTTTTGCATGTCCCCAATCGCGTTGTGCTGATAGGTTACCAAGGTACAGACAGTTCTGTAAGCCCAATGCTATTTTACATGCTGCACGTGTGATTTTACGGGTAACAAAGGTTTCGCCTCGAACCGGACTTTCGTGATTAAACAAAATACCGTTGCAGGCAAACATATCATAAGCCTCTCTGTAGTTTACCGTAATCCAGTAAGCATACATTTTTGCTACTGCATATGGCGACCTTGGGTAGAAAGGAGTAGTTTCACTTTGAGGTACAGCCTGAACCAATCCGTATAACTCGGAGGTAGAGGCCTGGTATACCTTGGTTTTTTTGGTAAGACCTAATATGCGCACCGCTTCTAATAACCTTAGCGTTCCAACACCATCGGCATTTGCAGTATATTCCGGAGATTCGAAACTTACCTTAACATGGCTCATTGCCGCAAGGTTATAAATCTCATCGGGCTGAATTTCCTGAACAATACGGATTAGATTGGTTGAATCAGTTAAATCGCCATAATGTAATTTGAAGTTTACATTATTTTCGTGCTGATCCTGGTAAAGGTGATCTATACGCTCTGTATTAAAAGATGACGACCTTCTTTTCAGTCCGTGAACAAAATATCCCTTTTTTAACAAAAATTCAGCTAAATAGGCTCCATCCTGTCCCGTTACTCCCGTAATTAAGGCAATTTTCATCTGTATATCTACGCTTTAGGTGTTATGAAGCTTGCATGAGACTTGTTTATTTAGATCTGAGCGGTAAGCTCATGCAGTTTCATTGATAAGTGTGTTCAATTTATTCACGCAAACATACGGAATTATTTACTTTGTAAGCAAAAGATAAACACCGAATAAAGGCAGATATGAAGTAAAAAGCTATTTATTGCTGCCCAAATGGATTTGAATACCCACAGAAAATGGGTTCAGCAAAAATTCAGTCTTCCGGTCGTTATTAACCGTCCGTGTATTGTCAATATCCTGCAAAATCGTTTTTTGCTTCTCAAAAGAATAGAAAAGATCCAGGTTGCCTTCAGCAAAAACAGATAACTGCGGGATCGGGCTTATTTTAACCCCTAAAACCGGTGAGACTACGATACCTTGTTTAATGGATTCAATATCCTGCCCCACAATTGCTGCATCTGAACTCATTGCCCTCAATTGGTTTTTATTCTGCAAACTACCTTTAAACCTGCTGTATCGATAGCCGAGATCAAATCCGAAATAGGGCTGTACACGAGAATAATTAAAGTTTTTTTCAAAGCCTACTTTAAAAGAATAATCGAGCAGCTTACCATTGGCTTCCTGACAAGTTTCACATTCATTGAAAAACCTTTTCGACTTATTATAATACGTTCCATTTAAACGATAGCTGAACTGGTTGTCGTTAAACTTAACCATCACCCCATTTAAGTAGGCATCAGTAAACCTATCTGAACTGGTTTCATTAAATACCTTAGGCATTTCTACCATGCTATACCCCCTAAAAGCAATACTATAATTATAGTCGCCATTCATTTGTGAAAATGCGGTAATGGTAGTAAACAAGAATAAAATTAGTAGTAGAGGTTTTTTCATATAAACAATTAAGAAGGTTATCCCTTATCAAACCTACATAAAAAGTAGGGAGTTCCATATAAATTCTGCAATTGCTTTCATGCCACTATCAGATGGAGGCTCCGACACGCCATAATTATCAAATAATCCAGTGGCTTTGTATGTTTGATCAATAGATAACTTTTTAAGGAAAACAAATTTAGAGTATTTACTCGTGACTTCATCAGCAGAATCATTTCCCCAAAAAGATCCTGCTGCAAGGATTTTAACATTTGGGTTACTTTCTTTAAGGAAAGTAATTAATCCGGCATATTTTTCATCAATTTTAGATTGATCAAGACCAATTTGTTCAATATACACTTGTACAGTATCCATATGATTCGACATTAATCGATCTGGTGATAACACTTCATAAGAGTATCCAATTTTGTCCTGTTATGGAAGCTATTTCGTACTTTTAACCCATTATTACGTATCTAAGCGTATGGGTAGGGAGAATATCTGCTTCTTTATCTGGAACAAAGGAATAGAAAGCTGTGTTGCCCCTGTGTTCAACCCCACATCAGGAGAATCATAAGTGATCAAAGCATTGGGAGCGAAGGGGTAGCATAACCGAGGAGTTATCCGTATGTATAAGACGAAAGCACATTACAAAACCGATTATACTGAATATCAGAAATTTAACTATTATTCGTTTTTAGTCCTATTTCTTATTTGTAATTCTAATTGCTCTACCCTCTTATTTAGTTTCTTAAGTTCTGTGATCTCCTTATTTTTTTCTATCAAGTGAATAGTCAATTCCTCTATTTTCTTTGAAAGCTTGATATCCATTTCACCAAGATCTATCCCATCTCCATTTACTTCTGCTGCAGAAGGGATTCCCGGGAGATACCCATTTTGTTTTATATGTTTTTCAGTTTCTTCTAGAGAAGGAAGCTTATAATCTTTGGCAAATACATAATCTGGCCAGTTGGTAGCTTCAACTTTAATTTCCTGAGCCCGAATTTTTCCATTGACTGCAAGTTTATACCCTTTGGTATCAGTTGTGCCAATACCTAAATTTCCCATGGAATAAAGATTCCCCTCATTTGTTACTGTACCCCTAAAATTATTCTTGTAAGCAAGATTTAGCACTTGGGTTCCTTGCATAGCTTCGTCAGCTACGGTCCACCCCTGAAACCATACACTCTGCTCACTCATTCCTTTTGCAAAAGCAGTTATTCTGAACCTAGTAAAGTATGCTCTATCGTTGATAAAAACGTTTACGAGCCCATTATTGTTGGTGAGGAAGACTTCAGGAGTGTAACTAGCTGCAGAAGATATAGAAGTATTTCTAAAAACTCCACCAAATATATACCATGAAATATTAAGATCAATAATCTCGGACGGCCCATAAGCGTATCCTTCGATTTTTAAGCTGACCATTTGAGTACTATTTGTAAAAGGAAGATTTGTTTTAATGTTTAGTCCATTAACGGGCGTTCCATTAATGTTATAACTTAACACATCGTAGAATTGCGCTTTTGATGCTGAAATTGATAGCATAAAGCAAATTAGGGTATAGATTTTTTCATGGCTTTTAATTTTCTTTAAGATTAGCAATCTCTGATTTAAGTTCATTTATTTGTTCACTTTGTTTTTTGCTTTGTTCATACTGATCTATGAACATAAGTGTGAGTTCTTCAATCTTTTTTACCAATAACTTATTCATCTCACCCAGACTCACACCTTTTAACTCTACTTCTTTAGCAGAGGGTATCTCAGGAAGGTGTTTATTTGTTGCAATAAACTTCTTCAACTCGGGTAAGGGCATAGATTTATATCCATTTTGAAAAACATAATCTGGCCAGTTTGCCGCCTCCACTTTAACCTCCTTACTTCTGATTTTACCGTTTACTGCTAAATCATAATCTCCGGGATTGGCTGTTTTAATTCCAACCTTTCCGGCAAAATATGCCTGATCAGACATTAAGTTTTGTAACCCCAGCAATTCCGACAATGAAGGTTCATTCCCATTCACAAGATCCACCCTAGGGGCATAAAAATATTGCCTATCATTTAGATTGGGATCATTAAATAGATATGCTCTATGAACTGAGGTTGTCGTCCCATCTTCAAACTTGTAATCAACCGCATCTGCCACCTTTGCACCACTCAATCCGTCATAAAGTCCACCATAATTGATAATTGAAGTATCACCACTACCATGAATATAACCAACCAACAAATACCATTTGTTAAGTTGCGGAAGATCTCCCTGCCAAAAGTATGGGTTAGAAGTTACGACACTGGACAAAGTAGATACATTTCTGCATCCAAAATATGATGCACCACTATTAGAATTTGTCTTTCTTAACCACACCGAAAAACGATACATATTGGTATGAATAATTGGGAATGCCTGAGTATTCCATCCCCCATCTGCATTAGAAGTTCCATCTGGCTGAGCTTTCCATAGTATTACACGGTTGCCATTTGGCCCCTCCCCCCATTCCCTAACATTTTCTGAAGCCTGACCGTTCATGGTAAAAATACCTGATGTTCCTGATCCAACCGTCCATCCGGTTAAATCCAATAAATTTTGTGCCTGGCTCTTGTTCAGGCAAAAAGCAAATACAAAAAACAAAGAGGTTACTAAAACCTTAAATAATTTCTTATTCATAAGAAAGCGTTTTATTAAAAAAGAATTTTAAGAAACTGATTCCGGAGAAAAATATTGAGAATTCATATCCTCCAATAAGAATTCCTTAGTAGGTGGGTTCGAGAGCATAATAAGATAATTTAGTTAGCACTAAAGTAATAAATGAATCGAAACAATCAAAATAACCAATAGTCAACAGCAGATATAAATAAACTAGCATCACCTTGAAACACTGTAAAATTATCTATTGACCGAAATATTGACTCTTTGCCATGTTTCAGTATCCGATTCAATATATTTAATTACACCATATTTAATATGCCAATACAGGTCAACATTGATCGTCTTACCACTTTTCTGATATACATCTGTAAACTTATATACACTATCCGCTATCTTAAATTGATCGAGAGTTGCTTTATTGAAATCTCTAAATTTTCTCAAGACAAAAGCTTTTTTATAATGAATAAATAAAATCGTACTATCTGGTTGTGTTTTACTTAAATTTAATAAAACATATGGATAAGGTTTTCCCTCATATCTTTTTTTTTCAGAACCATTATAAACAATCCCATTTAGATAACTATATTTTCCACTATGAGCAAAAGGGTTCCATTTTGCATAACTTATTTTTTTATCTAATACATACGAAGTATCCTTCTTCTTTGTGTTGGATTCGAAAATAAGGGTATCACCAGGAGTATACACCTTTAATATCTCATTTTCGAAATCAGTGAAATAGACTTTTCTTTTACAAGAAAATAAACAAAAAATCAATAAAAACAATAAAATTCTTTTCATTACTCTATAACGGTTACTTTTATACCAGATGACCTCCAATAATTAATTAGATCGTTTAACCAAGTATCTACTGCATGCCCTCCATAGCCTCCTTTGTATTGACCTCTCGTCCTCGCCTGCTCGACTCCTTCCATCTGTTCGTTTTGTGAATTCGTAATCCATTTCGGCAGAAGTCCCTTAGATGATATTCGGTCACTGAGTGTAGAAAACTGTCTCCCTTTTACATTTTTAGGGTGTTTAATATCTCCTGGTTGATGGGGAGATATATAATCAACAAATTCCAGTAATCCACCATAAGTTTTATTTTTAGACACTATAGAAGCAATTCCCGCGGCAAAAGCAGCACCTTGACTGTGTCCCACTATTTTAATAGTTTCCCCATCGTCTAAAGTTAGTTCTCCACTCATCAATTTAGCTAGTAAATTTTTACCCGCAGCTACGCCTTCCTGATAGCGCAAACTAGCAGTGGACTTAGGTGCGTAAGAAGCATTAATAAATAAATTATTATCATCTCTAAAAGCTCTATTATAGGCGTCGTCAATTCCACCCCAATATTCATATTTATCAGTACTATGGAAAGCCCTATCCAGTTTAGGACTCGTAGGAATTACAGTCCCATACTGACCACCACCATACGAATTTGGCATACGACTCGTTTTATTAAGCCAATCATCCGGCATAAAACCGTTAACGAAAATAAAAAGTTTACCACCAATATCAGCCGTATTCGATGGTGTATTTCCACCATATTGGTATGGTGCAAGAGAAAAATATTTTTCCGCCATTGGATCAATCACATTCCACCTTCCAATTACCGGGTCATAGAATCTTGCCCCGTAATCATACTGTATCTCCTTTCCATTATAAAGATACTTATTTGTTCCGGCTAATACACTCTTTCTTTACCCAAAAGCATAATAATTGTCTGCCTGTATCCGCTGTAGCGCTCCAGTAGTCGGATGCTTGTTGAAACTATACCGCACGTTTCCCAAATGATCAGTCAGGTTGTATTCATAACTGTAGGTCCCGGAATTGTTCCTTGCAAGTCCCTCCTCAGTCTGGATGACATCAATTGTATTACCATTGTATTCTATCCCGTCTACATAATGCCTGGTGGTCGCAGGGGCCGCGGTATTTACTTTTCTTAGTTTGTTACCTGAAGCATCATAGGTATAAGTCGGCACCAACCCCGTCTTGGTAGCTGTAGCGGGAAGATTAAGCAGGTTATAGGTCAGCACTATCCCTGTCCTGCCATCTGTAGTCGCATTCGCATTGTAAGCATAGCTTCCTATTGCTAATGTCCCTTCTGTAATGCTAGTAAGCTGGTTGCCAGTACAATTATAAGTGGATAAACCTCAACAAAATGGTTCTTCCCTACTTTTGTTGGTGAAGTAAAGATAATCTTGCCTGTCGTCGGACCTCGTTCGATCATCCCATCAGCATCGATATATCTTACTGGGTTATCAATTTTAAGATGACACCCATTCAACCATAACAGGAGGTCCACCAATGACATCAATAATATTATCAGTATTACAAATCACATAATGAGTCAATCCCCAATCGTCAAATTGCCCTAGACTCTCTTCTTTAAACCATTCAATAAAATCTGAATTTGTTGAGACCCTAAATCCCCTTAAAGATGGACTCTCTCCTAAAGATTTTAACCTAGCTCCTTCCTGAACTACTCTATATGCCTGCACACCACTAAATTTTATCTCTAACAATTTTTCATTAGAACCAAGTAACTTTAATGAGATGATCAACTTGCCAAGGTCATCTCTTATTCCAAAAAAGTATAGATCATTGTAGGGAATATCAATAATGGGTTCCCATAAATTATATTCGTTCATATTAGTATCTAAATTTAGTTTCCTTAAGTCTCGTTGAAGGATTATTTACTTCCAATGTAGCTTTATCTTCGCTACTTCCGTCTCTTACAGTTATAGTTTTACTATCTGTAACCTGTTGTGTCTGAGGAGCCCCTTTAGTAGCTGCCTTTTGATATTTCCCGTACCGATCCCTGGTGATGATGTTGATGCCAGGCATTTCCTTGAGCCATTTCCTTAGTGTACTTTCTTCACGGTCAGGCAATAGATCTATGATCTTTCTGGTGTGTAGGTCTACAAGAATACTTCCATATCTATCGCGGTTCTTGTAAGCCCAATCATCTACCCCTATTGCGGTTAAAGTTTCTTGTTCTGGAATTGCTGCATTGTGGATTAGCCTTAGCAAGATGGTATCACTAATAGAAATCGAAAGTTGTTTACACAACCTTTCAGCTGGCTTGCCGCCCGCATTTAGTGCCATGTTCAATAGCTTTTTTTCCAGTCTTGAAGTTCTTCTTTTATATGGGCTAAAGTATGTTGAAAAACGTTCAGAAAATACGCCAAGAGCACACTCATCTGTCAAACAGTAAAATCTGCGTGATCGTAAAAACAGCAAACTAGCTTTGCCAAAGGCTGGAAGATCATGAAAAGTTCTGGTATAATAGCTATGAACTTTACGTGATGGCATACAGCAATTTGGACACACACTATTCTTTTGTTTGCTCTGGACATATATACGCAATTGATCAAATCCATTTTCTACTCCGACTACCTTAAACTTATCCTGAGTAGAAAAAAGTATATTTTTAATGTTCATATAGGTCTAACGGAAACCTATATAACATAATATTACTTCACCAACAAAAGTGGGGAAGAACCAATTTGCGCTGGTTTGTCCAGGCACCCAAAAACACAACTTGTAGATCACAAAACAACAATAGGCTGCACAAACAATTATACAGCCTATCAGATAAACATCAAAGCACTCTGATTCGTGACTTTGATGCTATTTTATTTTAGGCATAAGTGGCTTGTTGGCACCTATAGATGAACTTGTTTAAAGTCTACTCAAGGTAAATAACTCAAAGTAATTTTTCATCAAAGTATTCTCTTTTAAAAAACTAAGAAATGGTTGTCCATCGTTAAATTCCAAAACAAAAGTATTGCCATCAGTTAACCTCAGCCAAATAATATTTAAGTCTGGTTCACTAAAAAGACTCTCGAACTCATTTGTAAGATCAACATATTGATCTCTTAACAAAAGATACTTAATATACCAATAATCTGCTTGAAAATTAACTGAAAACTCTACATAGGGCTCAATTTCAAGTTCACCACACAACCTTACTTTTGGTTCAATTAGCAATATATCTTTTATGAAATCTAAACTTTTTAGCTCATTAATAATTTTATACTTAGAGGCCTTCACTGCGTTTTCCATTTTTATAATATGTATGTTTATGGGGTGACGATTTTCCACTTTCTCCATGAGTTGTAAAGTGCGTATCGCTTCTTTTTCTTCCTTTTGCATCAAAAGTCGTACGTTGAGCATAATTGCCTGAAGCATCTTCTCTTAATTGAGTGTGTGAAACACCTCTACCCTCTGCATCGATTTTTGTATTCCCAGCCTTTGTCTTAACCGTTTTGATTGTTGCACCCTCTGCATCTTTCGGAATAAAAGGACTTTTCCCAAAAACTGAACCTTCTTTAGATGCAACCTTTGTTACTGCACCTAGAACCCTTCCAGCCCCTTCTGTTGCACCAACAACAAGCCCCTCAGCGGCTTTACTACCTATAGCCTTCCCCAAAGCTGTCAAATCTCCCTTTGCTGCGGTCGAAGATACTGTGATCGCTTCTTTTGCCATACCATAGGTGCCAAAAGTAGCAGTATTTAACAAATTGTTCGTTATTGCTTCAGTAGTAAACTGGCTTTTAACTGTTTCAACTGGATTTAATACTGCCTGTTTTATTCCTCCAAAATATCCAGTAAAACCTTGCTTTATCCCATCCCATAAGTCATCCCCAGGTCCATCTGGAAATCTTCCATCTGGATCAGTTAATAAGATTGGGTTATTAAGCACATAAATGTATGGCGAGGTGTTTTCCTGATTGAGTTCAACCAGAGGATCTATAGTCGTCCACCTCCCAATCACCGGATCATAGAATCTTGCCCCGTAATCATACTGTCCACTTAACTCATCCTGTATCTCCTTTCCATTATAAAGATACTTATTTGTTCCAGCTAAAATACTCTTTCTTTGCCCAAAAGCATAATAATTATCTGCCTGTATCCGCTGTAGTGCCAATGTGGGATGCTTATTGAAACTATACCTCACATTACCTAAATGATCAGTCAGGTTATATTCATAACTGTATGTTCCGGAATTGTTCCTTGCAAGTCCTTCCTCTGTCTGGATGATCTCAATGGTATTACCATTGTACTCTATCCCGTCTACATAATGTCTGGTGGTCCCAGGGACCGCGGTATTTACTTTTCTTAGTTTGTTACCTGAAGCATCATAGGTATAACTCAATGCCAATCCCGTCTTGGTAGCCGTAGAAGGCAAATTAAGCAGATTATACGTCAGTACTACCCCTGTCCTCCCGTCTGTAGTCGCATTCCCATTCGCATTGTATGCATAACTCCCTGTTGCTAATGTCCCTCCTGTAATGCTAGTAAGCTGGTTGCCGGTATAATTATAAGTCCCAATACCTCCTGCATCCCGGTTCATCGTCTTGATGTTACCCATCACATCATAGGTCAGCACTTCACTCATCACCACTCCTGTACTGGTGCCGTTCAACAGCCGGTTTAGCTTATCATAACTGTAGGTGTATACATTCGGAAGGCTTGCCGCTGCTCCCCAGTTCTGGTTGGAGATATTACCATTGTACTGAGGGGTAGTCCCATCTTCATATTTCAGCAGGGTGCTGAACTGAGTTGATGTACTCGTTTTTTGCCAGCCCCGTTCATTATAAGCATAGGTGCTGTTCTGTAGGAAGGTAGACCCGTTGTCAGTACTGTGAAGCTCTTTCTTCAGCAGCTGACCAACCTCATTGTAGTTCAGCCTGCTCAATACCACCTCAGGGTCTGCATTGATCCTCTCCTTTACCAGTTTCTTTCTGCCCATGTGATCATATTCATAGGTACTGGCAATGGTGGTAACAGTTGACCCATTGCGGTGCTCTCTTATGCTGTTCAGCAACTCCCCTGCAAAGTTGTAGGTGTTGCTGATCTCGTCATAGTTGGCAGGGTTTGCTGCCCCGCTCTGGTAGTGCTGTTTATATGTTTTTATGACTCTTGCTTCTTCATCATAATAATTTACTGTCCACAACATCTCCGCAGTACCCAGCACGTTCACTTTGCTTGCTGTAGGCAAGCCTTTGAGCTTTTTACTGTAGGCTGCATTACCACTCTGGTTATAAGCTGCTGGCACACCCGGTGCTGCATAATCGTCATAATACTTAATGCTCAATATATTGCCGCTTGGTCCGTTAACCGGATAAGTTCGGTCCAGGGTATAGCCAATCCCTGTGGCAATCTTGTTTTCCCACAGCTCAGGCTTGGTAACAGCCAGCGTATCTACCAGCCCCTGAAGTGCTACCCTATAAGAGGTATTGGCTGTAGTGCCATAATTATGGATAGCGGTAATAATTACCCGGCCAAAAGCATCATATTTAGTCAGGGTCCAGTCCTGGTTGGCTTTGCCCCGCTGAACTGCATCCTGACTAAACACAACCTGGTCCAGTTTATTGTATATCATATATTCCCAGCCCTTGCCAGGAACTTTCTTCTCTACCAAACGCTGTCTGCCATCGTATTTATAGCCATAGATATACTGGCTAAAAACTGCATCGGCCTCTGTAAAAGTAGTAGCTGTAACGGCCGGAGGGATCACATACCGCAGATTACCCAAGTCATCGTAAACATAGTAAGTAGAAAGGGATACCGATTCTGTTTCCCATATCCGTTTTAGTACTACACGGCCTTCAAAGTCTTTGTACTCTTCTACTGTACCGATCTTCCCTGTGGTCCAGTTCTCATCTTTGGTGATCGACTTATACAGTTTCCCTGCGGCATACACATTGGTACCACAGCTGGCTCCGTTGCTGGTTACTACCCAGAGTTTTACCGATTCCGCCCCGCTGCCCACATTACTGCCGTAATCACTGACCACCGTACGCCCTGTTGTTGTACGGGTGGCGGCTGGTTGCCAGGGTAATCCCGGAGCTCCCTGCTCCAGTACCCGGTTTAATGGACTGGCTTCAAATACCGTCTGGCTGTAAGGGTAAACTGTCCGAACCATTCCATTGGCCTGCTGGGTACCGCTGCTGCCAGCAGGGTTATAGAATGCCAGTACTCCTGCCCCGGCAGTTAAGGCATTGGTTTTATAACTGCCATTGGCGGTTCCCGGATCTGCATAGGGAAGGTATTTGGTCGCTTCACGGCCAAAGGCATCATAGCTTATGGGCTGGACAATATCTTTTAACGAGGGGCTTCCTTTTACCGTTACTGTTTGTAGAAGACGGCCCAACCCATCAAAATACTGAATGCTCTGGTTCAGCTCACAAACAGTCAGGTTAACTACATCAACTTGACTTGTTAGGGTAATCCCTGAACGCTTCACCGTATTGCTGATCACATAGTTCTGGTTTGCACTGGCAAGCGAGGCCAGTGGAACACAATTGGCACTGGAACTGATATAGGCACGGAAATCACTCCCTGCTGGAACGGTAAAACCATTAGTAAAAGTAATACTCCCGCTAGCGGTAATCTCTGACTGACCTGTATAGGTACCGAAGGTCAGGTGCTGGGCGTTCAACCTGCTAATACCAAATAACTGTACTAATATTATTACTGACAGGCTCCATAGAGCCGAAATTCTATTGTTCATATCCGAGCGCTATTAAGGTTTGTAGTGATAATCGAAGTTCTTTATGATATTTTTATCCTGATCCTTCACATTCAGCAACCGCTGGAAATTATCATATTCATAATAAATTGTCTGCCCTTTGGGATCGGTCATGCTCGTCATACCGATCAATGGATCGTAAGTATAAGTAGTTAATTGAGAATCAGATGGATAAATTCTAACATCATCATAGGCAGTTCCCCCACTCAACAGCTTACTGTTAGCAGTATAATCTTCCTCCTTAAATGCCCAGACACCTGAAGCTAAATAGAAATAGCCTATCTTATAAGCTCGGGTATTGGGTCGAGTCCAATTTACAGTATAGCTACCATTGTAAAACTTCGATCCTGAATGGGCATTCCCTAATACCCCTCCACTTTCCTCAAAATTCTGACAATAAAACTCAGTTTCCATTGCATTTTTAATCTCCGCAATAGGATATTGGTCATTATATCCCCATTTGTAACTATGCATAATACCAAATGGTCTTTTTTGCTGTGTTAGGTTCCCTTTTGAATTGTATAGATCCATTGAGACCACCGTAAAATATCGATTGTCTTTTTTTACGGCACCCGCCGTTACCGAAGAAAGGCTAAAATCGGTAAGGGGTGTTGAATTTTCCATTCTATGAATTGCATCAGGTAATGCTTGACTTGGCTTATAAGAAATAAATTGGCTAGACACCATTGCGGAATTTGCTCCATTTGCATCTTGTCTAAACACAGCCTTTTCAATTTCAGCTGAGACTACATTTTTTGCCTGTAGATTCTTTATTCCTAAACTGACATTATCCGTAGCAGTAATGTTTGTATAGTCTGGGGCGTACTTAAATTTAGTAACGGTTAACTCGCCACGGCTCGTATTTTTCTTTATTTCGATTGGCAGTAAATGTAAAAGTGGGGAACCATAACTATAAACACTTTCAACTCGGGTTGGACTACCCTCGAAGGTTTCCTCAGTTGTTTTATTCAACTGCGTTAACCCTGATTTAAAATCATATATTTTATAGCTATATAAATTAGGCAAATTTTCAAGTGAGTAAGAACCAGGAAATCCACGTCTTATATATTTAACCATTGCTCCCTGAACCGTTTTCATAAAAACAGGACTATTATAGACATTGGTGATTTTCTTTACCAAATTAAATGTATCGGCTACGTACTTATAGTCTTCTTGCTCAAGTAGCAACCCCCTTTGCCAATCACGCCCATCAGCCGGCGGATAAGGGAAATTATTTACGGGACCAGAACTTCCTCCGTAATAATCCGGGTAATTTTCAGGAGAAGTGTATCTAAAAATACTTTTTCCATTTGGTGCTAGATTCTCAGGATTGATGCTTTTAACCGTTACTTCAGCATAGCCAACATTACTGCCTTGTGTGGTACTTAAGGGATAATTTGTGTCGCTATTAATTACTTTGTAAAAAAACTCTTTAATAACCGTGCTTACAGTGGAAACTTCATAATTATGAACCTCAGAATAATCATAAACATGCTTAACATCTGATAGCAATGACCCAGAGGTTGAACCATTAGGGAATTTATATTCATAATTTTTCTCTAAATTTTTACCAGAAATGGGATCGTAATCCTTCATCGATTTGATTCTTAAGCCACCAACATCCTTTACTGATGGACCTGGTTGTGCTGGTAAAATATTTGACCACCCATATACTTTTGCATATGGAAGTTCGTGAAAGGCATCAAAATAGGTGTTATTATCAATAAAGGTAGCAACAGGTTTAAACACCAATCTATAATTTCCAGGGGCAAGCACAAATGTATAATTGTATTCAACTGTTCCATTTGTTTGATTAATTGTTTTTTGACCATTGGCATCGATATCAAACATGGACACAATTACAGTTCCTGAGGTATTATGAATCTCAAAACTCATAGATCCAGCTCTAATAGGCTGAAAAGGATATCCTTTGATCTGCAAATTAATATTGGTAGTAGAAGCTGTTGTTACGACACTAAAATCTTTATAATATCTTTTTAATCCGTTTTCAATATAGGAGCTATATCCCAAGGAGCTATACTGTAAATAGTTTATACTCAAATTATGAGATTGAGGATCAGCTGTTGGAGGCAGCAGGTCAGTAGATTTTACCTGGTGTAATTCATAATTAAATTCCGTATATCCACCAGTGGGGTAAGTTATTTTTTTTAATGTTCCACTTTTACAATAGGCCAGATTTGGATCTTTACCCATAAGGACATAACTGTCACTATTTTGAAAATTGCCAACCAACTGATACGGCAGAAAATCGTTACCCGTAAAAGTGTATCCATTATAGTATCCCCAGTGATCCCTTGATTTTGAATCTCTAGAAGGTAACCCCATTTCGTATTCCATGGAATAAACCGTTCCTTGTTGGTTGGTGCTACTTATTTCTTTAACACTTTCCAATGCTAACCTTCTATTTTTAGTTTGATACTGATCATACTTCAGAAAATTATCTTCGAATCCTGTTCCGGTTCCATCAACATCTACCATTGAACTCCCGACCATATATTTGTAGCCCAATCTGTATTCTTTCTTGACAAGACCTTCTAAAGTTTTTATTTTAATTGAAGTAAGTATTTTATCCCCGATTAAATCTCTTCTGTCTTTGTCATAGTTGAATTCAACATTACCGTTTGAAAACGATATATTTTTCAATCTTTTACTTTCACTCGTCGTCCTGTTAATATTTGAAGTAAATTCCTGCCTCGCGGGTGAAGGTCCAGCCACAGGATTGAGTAACACATATCGTTGTTCGGAACTCGGCATGTCATAGCTAAGAGTATAATTTTCGTATGTAAAATTGATTGCATTTCCAACCACAGGTGTTATTTTTGACATGTACCAACTGTTTATCGACGCAGGTGGATTGCCTGGCCCTGGCGCATCTGGGTCAGAACTAGTGTTATTCTTCTCATAACCTACATTCTTTGTCTTTTCATAATCTTTAAATTCATATATCGTTCCATCTTCAGTAGTAACTCTCCATCCTTGCAGATCAGAAATCCCATTTGTTCTTAATGGCTCTATTTTAATTTTTTGGTATGGAATGATAGTGATTTCATCATTCTGACCTAAGAAAAATTTACCTGATTTACCCGAAAAATTAAAATAGAATACATCAGGCTGATAATCCTTTTGTCCAGTGGCCATATCATCAAGCTCCTGCGAACTTGGGTTTGTAGGTATGGGGAGACTAAAATTCCTTAATTCATCAGGCGTTCCATACATACTCCGATTGATAACACCTCCGGCATTTAAATTCCAACCCAACCCTACAAAAGAAGCATACTCAGTTACCTTGATCCCCCCTGCATTATAGTTAATGTCTATTGGAAGCGTTATACCTGTTTCCTTAATTTCATAGATGGGGATATTAATTTTAGGCACCCCCGTATATAATCCAATATCTGTATTCCCGTACTGGCCCAGAGATGAGGCATTTGGAGAAGCAGTGACTACTTTCTTTAAGTCATTATTTCCAGAAGTGGTTTGTCCTTCACAAAATGAGACATAGAAACTTGTAAGGAATAGTAATAAAATGCGAGTATATTTCATGGGTTTATTAGAGTTATCTTGGAATAAATACATCATTTTTTTTTATTTCTACGATTTCTAGTTCCAACTGACCGATCCTTTCACTTTGCTTTTTACTTTGCTCATGCTGATCAATAAGAATAAGAGTCAATTCTTCAATTTTTTTTACAAGTAATTTATTCATCTCACCAAGATTCACACCCTCAGCTTCAATATCCTTAGCAGAGGGTATTTCAGGTAAATGCTTATATGTAGTAATAAACTTCTTGAGTTCTGGAATAGTAGTTAGTTTATAATCCTCTTCAAATACATAATCAGGCCAGTTGGTTGCTTCCACTTTTATCTCCTGCGTACGAATTTTACCGTTTACGGCTAACTTGTATCCTTTAGTATCAGTTGTGCCAATACCCATGTTTCCACTAGAAAACAAATCACCCTGATTGGTTACTGTTCCTTTAAATCTGTTCTTATAGGGAACACTTTTAGCTTGAGTTCCCTGTATTACTTCATCCGCAGTTGTCCAACCCTGAAACCAACTACTTTGCTCAGATCTACCTTTAGCAAAAGCAGTAACTTTAAATCTCGCATAAGATGTTTTATCGTTAATATATACATTAACAAATCCATTGTTGTTGGTAAGGAGAATCTCAGGGGTATAGCCGCCGGACGAAGAAATTGCAGTATTAGTAAAAACATCATTATATACATACCAAACTAACTGAAGTGAGATACTTTCAGAGATTGCATAAATATACCCTTCTATCTTAAGGGTGATCATTTGAGAAGCATTTAGAAAAGGTATGTTCGTTTTGATATTTGTTCCATTGACTGGAGCTCCATTAATGCTATAATTTAAAACTTCATAAGATTGAGCTTTAGATGCCTCACAAAAAAGCATGATGCATACGATTAAGAGTAACTTTTTCATAATTGAAAATTTAATACTGTTGTTTTTTAAGTTGCTGCGCCTGTTCCTCTACCTTTTTATTCAGCTGGATCATTAATAGTGTCAGCTCCTCAATTTTCTTTAAAAGCTTGGCATTCATTTCACCCAAATCGACGCCATTGGCTTTAACCTCTTCTGCTGATGGAATGCCAGGCAAATGGCCTTTCTCTTTTATGTGCAACTCGGTTTCGTTAAGCGATGGAAGTTTATAATCTTCGGCAAATACATAATCAGGCCAGTCGGCTGCTTCTACTTTAATTTCCTTTGCCCTAACTTTACCATTTACTGAAAGCTTTTCATTGGGGGTAGTTGTCCCAATACCTACATTTCCATTTATTATTGTATTTCCTGTTCCACCAGGTGTTAATACAATATTTGGATTTGTTCCATAGGCTAAAATATCAAGGCTGCCACTGGCTCCTGTTCTGAACACGTTGTAATTAGAAACATCATAGCCTAAACGCAGTTGTGGATTAACATCCACTACATGAAGTTTTGCAGAGATTGTGGACCCTGTACCAATCCCAAGCTTACCTGCCGGATTCAGCCTCATTAGCTCATCTGGCGATACAATAGCTTCATTTACCCCTGTGGATGTTGCATATTTCCATACAAATCCAAGGTGATGATTGGACGAATACATGCTGCTTCCAAGAGCACCTCTGGGCTGAATCCAATTTGTTCCATTCCAATAAGCATTATGATTAACCCAAACACCATATCCCGCATCGCTTCCTGCCTGTCTTGACCCTTGGATATAACCACCAGTCCCTGCGGATCCACCACCAATTTGGATATAATTATTCGCAGCTATCCCAATTTTGATATTTCCATTGATTTCTAAAGGCTCTGTAGGAGTAGCAGTTCCAATGCCAACATTCCCACTTGGAGGGAAAGTATTTGTTTGAGCGTAAGACTCTAAACTTAAGCCAATTGCCAGAATGGCAAACAACTTGATTGCTGGGATTTTTGAGAACATAATGAGATAGTTAATTTAAGAGCGAAAGTAAGAATATTAATTGTCGATTTCCAATTTTTGTTTCAATAACAAAAGGTTATTGAGAAATCGGAGGTGAAGACGAAGGATCTAATGCCCTAAAATCCAACCTTAACACACATTTTTTACTTTTTTCATCTGTTGGATCAGCTTTAGGTGCCTTAACCTGTAAAGCGGAAATTTTGCCTATGCCATTTAAGCTCTCAAGGGTATCAACTAACTTAACTAATTGCACATAGTTACTGTAAAAATATAATGACTGGGTCATACCTGCACTGGTACTATCTGCTTCGGCCTGCAATTTATTTAACACAAAATCTACTCCAACATTTTGCCTGGCTGCAATGGCTGATGACTGAATCCACAACTTATCATTCCAGTCTTCAGTAACCTTGTAGCCCTTAAGTATTTTATCGAGCGCAGCTAATTTCCTCTGAACATAAGTAGGATTAAAAGAAATATCACTTCCCAGTTTTGATTCCTCACTAAGTTTATTATTCAGCTTAACAGCGTCAAAAGTTTTATTAAATGCCAGAAACCAACATAACAACAAGCCTATCCCAAATACCGGAAGTAACAGCTTGTTCTTTTGTATGTAACTAAACCTGTTGAGCATAATGTATATCAGTACTTTAATGATATTGTAAAAACCTGGGCCTGTTTCTGATCGTCAGCAGTATATTTCTCTAACTGAACATTTTTAACCCAGCCTTTTTGTTGCAGATTATAAATCCACTCATTTATAGCGTAAATACTGCTCGTTTGTCCTTTAATTATTAGATGACCAGTTTCTGGCTGCGTTTCTTTAACCACACCAGTGCTACCGCCCGACAAAGAGTTGATCAGCAACTCATCAAGCAATACTTCCTTTGGCACTGAGCTTCCAATCTGATCACATAAATAAGCATAGCTATACCCCTTATTCCAACCTAATTTCTTTACCAGATTTTCTTTCCCTTTTACTTCCTCCTCAAGCTTCTGCCTATTTTCGTAAATGTACGATTGCTGACCTGCCTTACTCATCAGTTCCTGGTTATTTGAGTTGTAAGCACTCAGCACTAAAAAATTAAGCATCAGCAATCCAAAGAAAAAGAAAAGTGCAGCAGCCCCATACTTCTTAAATTTCTGTTTCGCCATCAGCTCCGATAACTGCTCACTAATCTGTCCCGATGCAACTTCAATCAAATCAAGTTTATCATTCAGGATAAACTGAAATGCCGTTGCATAAGCCACCAAAAACTCCTCAGGCATTTTCTCTATATCAATCTTTAAGGGGAAGGTAGATTTTACATCTGCATCATACATATAAGAAGCCCAATCCTTTTCTGTATTTAAGGCAACCTGATGACCATCGAATTTTAAAACACCTTCGTATGAATTGATTTGAGGAATCACCTGATCCACCACAAAGGGTCCCAGACTTAACATAAACACATCCACTCCCTGCTTTTTAAAAGCTTCAATTACGGTATCCGCAATTTCTTTCCTTATAATAGCGATATAAGAATGTTCCCCTGCCGGAAAATGCTGTATATAAAATTCAGCCAGCTTAAAGGTTGGGAAAAGATGCTGTAAACTTCCTTCTGATATTATTTCTAACCGGTTCGTTTTCTTTATCAAAACCCCTTTACCTGTAATTGTAATGGCCAAAGGTTCAATCAGGTTATCAGAAACGATTTTAGAGGACGATCCTGAATATCTTTTTTTATCGCCTATCTGAATGAGTTTTTTATTCAGCGATAACTTAACCAACCTCACATCATAAGAGCCATCCTGTTTAAGATGCACCTCAGCTCCGGCACAAGCAGTTAAGTTATAGTTTAAACTCAATAAGGCAGCCATATTAGTAGATAATTGTAGGCTTAATAAAGACTATGGTTACCACCTTATTATTAGATTTGGTACGACTGCTAAACAGCCATTTTAATATTGGAATCCTTGACAAGAAAGGTACACCACTTCCACTTTCAGAGGTTTCAGTACGCTCCAATCCACCCAATACAATCATATCCTCGTTTTTAGCCCTTATGATGGATTCAAACTTACTGGTTGATGTTGGAGGCGGTGCATTTTCAGGCGGATCACCAATAAAGTCGGATATATCTACCTTAATATTTAAAGTCACCTGATCATCACCGGATACTATGGGTTTAATTTTCACCTCCAGGTTAGCCTCAACCGGCACAAATTGCTCTGTTATGGTGGTTTGCGTGGTAAGAGAAGGAATCACATTCTGCGTTTTGTTGCTATAATATCTCTTGCTTCCGATACTCAGATTGGCAATATGTCCGTTTAAAGTAGAAAGTTTAGGTACAGAGCGTACCTCCACATTACTATTGGTTTCCAAGG